>CAIUCY010000219.1 GCA_903897765.1 uncultured Candidatus Marinamargulisbacteria bacterium
AATATACAAAGAAAATAGACAATATTTCTACGGTTTTGTTTTAAGGCTAATAAAATAACAAAAGAAGTAAACAAAAAAAGAAATATGAATGTATCGGCGCGAGTATAGAAACATAATGATGCATATAGAACAGAAAAAAATAGATGAATCCGAAGATGTTTTGATTCGTTCTTGATAAAAAGAATTAGATGTACGGAAAATGCGAGCAATAAAAAAGATGTTAGCGAATCTGTTTGTACTCCACTAAGAGTGAAGTATACAGGACTAAAGGTAACAAAAAAAAGAAAAGCAAATTGTAGTCTAATATTTTTGATAAACACTCTACTTATTACCAAAGAGTAGAACAATATCCCAATATAGGAAAATAAATTAATTGACAATAAACTAATGGGTTGATCAACAATGCTTCGAAGTATTGCTCCAATAAATGCATAAAAAGGAGTTCTATACATATTATATAACAATCCCTTCACGGTGCTCAGTTTAAGTTGTTTAAGTCCCACAGGGTCAAGTCGTTTGACTAGATCCGTTGAAGGTGAGTTGAAGATTTCTTTCATTTGGAAAATATGGGTCGATTGCTCCCAATACTCAAGGGAATCACTACCTAACCCCCAAGGCCATATTTTGCTGTCGGAATAGGAAAAGATACATATAACAAGTATAAGTATTCCGACAACGAACAGAGCCATTTGTTTCCAAAATAAAGTAAAAATTTTCATAATAAGCCTCTTAAAAAAATATTAAATAGAAGTGTTTCAACTAAATTCGCTGCCAACTAGAGGGGATCAGATCATTTGTATCAATTTTGGGATCATTAAACCACTTCTTCGGAGCTATAACAATTTTATTCGGATTATCACTTAACCAAGCAGCCCACCAAGCAAAGGTGCTGTTGGGGATAACAAAATGTCTACAACAACTCATTAAGTGGAGATATTCATTAAATTTTAGCCCCGCATATTCATGGGAAACCATGGTTGTTGGGTAGCTGAATTTTAAGTTTGCCTGACACCATTCAATATCATCGGAGAATACAAATATATTTACCGACTTTATTTGCTTAGAAATGATCCCAATAGCTTCATAAAAATAATCTAGTCCACAAACACCGTGGTGAGTATTGACTAAATAATCCGTTCGTCGGACATTGATACAGATCGACTCCGACGCTAAGATCTCGGATCGTAGAATTTTAGATTGAGGACAGAGTTCGTTCTTAAAGGATAATTCTTGTCTTATGATGGATTCGATCGGAAGAAAATATTTTTCTGTCTGCCAATAACCTTCGAGGTAAACATTATCGGGTAATAGCAATATATGAGTCTCAAAATGATACTGTTTTTCCAATATATAGGTCGAAGGAACTCTAATAATCCACTTTAGGAGCTTACGTAAAACTTTCCGAACAATGCTGAACGGGCTATAAGTTAGCGTATTTACTTCATCTTTTGTCGAAAACTCCTCACAAATATTAAATATCCCCAGGTCATAATCACGATGGACATGACGAGCGGAGTTCGGCTTTCGTCTATCCAATAACTGTGTGGTATCTAATTTGAGGGTTGTATGATGTTTTTCAGCCAAACAACGCCCAAGCGCATATTGGAACATTTGGTTGCCTAATCCATCCATCAGCTTAACAATGATCATCGTTTAATGGATTCTACTGTCCCAAGATTGGTAGATCTCTTCAAAAATATTTTGGATCGATTTCGAAATATGCCATGCAGGATAATGCTCTTTCATCTTGCTTAAATCAGAAATATAACAAATATGGTCACCTTGTCTATTTTGATCAAAATATTCAAAAATCATTTTTTTATTTGAAATGGATTCAGCCAGATCAAAGGCCTCAAGAATCGAGATCGAATTATCTCTTCCTCCTCCTAAATTATAAACCTCCCCAATTTTAGGATTTTTGAGGAACAGATCCATAAATGAAACCACATCTACAGCATGGATATTATCCCTAACTTGTTTTCCCTTATATCCAAATATATTATATTTCTTTTGTTCTATATTACATTTTATAAGATAACTTAAAAAGCCATGCAACTCCACACCTGAATGATTAGGTCCTGTCAAACATCCTCCACGTAAACAACAGGTAGGCATTCCAAAGTAACGCCCATATTCCTGAACCATTATATCACCTGCGACTTTTGAGGCACCAAAAAGAGAATGCTTGGACTGATCGATACTAAAGGACTCAGAAATCCCTTTTTGATAGAAAGAATCCGCATAATCATATCGTGTTTCAAGCTCAACTAATTTAATACTATTTGGGGCATCGCCATAAACCTTGTTTGTAGACATATGAATAAAAGGAATATTAGAGTTTGTCCTGCGATTTGCCTCTAATAAATTTAAAGTCCCCATAGCATTGATATCAAAATCATCAAAAGGCCGACTCGCTGCAAGGTCATGGCTAGGTTGCGCGGCTGTATGAATGATGGCCTGTGGTGAAATTTCGGAAACGAATCGAAGGATCTCATCCCTGTTTCGAATGTCTATTTCATGGTGATAGAAATTTGGATATTTCTCTGACAATCGTTTTTGATTCCATCGTGTATCTCCTTGTGGGCCGAAAAAATCAGCTCGCATGTCATTATCTATTCCATAAACATCCCATCCATTTGATGCAAAAAAACTGACGACTTCGCTACCTATTAAACCACTTGATCCTGTTACAATAATTTTCTTCATAGAATACACTCCTCTTTTAGAAATACTCGATCATTTCTTTTGAAACCAAAAACATCCACATCCATAATATTGGAGATCAACTTGTTCCTTCTTCGCCTGAGGAAAAAATTGGCCCCCTTCGGGTGTATCCTGAATCAATGAAAAGTCTTTCAGTTCAAATTCTTTAAAAAAATCAATGATCTGAGCATATGAATAGACTCGGTGTGCATTAAACTCGATCCGTGGAACACCCGTAACGGGAAAAACCACGAACAAATGACCCTTAGGAGCTAGGACGCGTTTCAACTCATTGACGGCTTTGATATCCCCTTCGGGATCTAGATAGTCTCCATATCGGCCAAGACCAATATGCTCGATGACATGCATACATGACAGCGATGAGATGCTGTTGTCGTCAAATGATAAGCGCGTCATATCCTCTGAGCCACAAAAAAGATTATTTAAGGTTAATATAGCAGGTCGATAATCATAGAATCGAGTCGGAATAAAAGCTGAAAGCATGGTCGAAAAATTTAGACTTGATGAAATATCAACATGATAGGGGGGGGCAATTTCAGCGATTATTCTGGCTGCCCAAGCTGGGTGATAAATATAGTGAGCATCAAAAGCTGTTGTTGTTGAACGATCATCGAGTTGAAGATAGCGATCTCGCCAAAGCACATTGAATCGCTTATTCTTTGATTTGGAAATTATTTTGAATCTGATAAATGTTATGGAGAAGAACAGGGTCTTTATAAAAAGGAGCAAAGCTCGCTTACATGAAGGCAAAAAAGGATATTTGAATGCTAGTTTTAAGAACTTAATATTAGTCATTATTACATATCTCTAGTAACAAATGTGCCGAAACCTCATCGCTCATATTTGATAAAACCCATTCACGTGGAGCAGCCTCAGGAAGAAAAAATTGCCCATTAATAAATAAACTTTTAAAATCCTCAAAATTACGAAAAAACCGCCCTGTTTGTGATGTTAAATAAGGTGACGATGAGCTTGGATAAACAAAACGATCCTGATAGGTAAAATATTCAGGGTTCCACACTAAGGTGGGGACATCCATAGACCATGCTTCAAGAAGGGATATACCTTGCGATTCTTGGTCAACAAAATGTACCAGATAAGCATAAGTATTAAGCAGGTCTTTGTACTCATCAATAGTATATTTTCCATAGTATAGAACGTCTGCTTCAAGCCCAAGTTGTTTACAATAGTTAAGACATTGTTCAAATAATTGACTGGGGGGTCTTTTAAAGTAGAACAGGATCTTTTTTTTATTCTTTTCACCAACGGGACGCCAGTATTGGGTATCGACACCCGATGGCCAATACAAGGTTCGACCTTTGAGAGTTGGACTGACACGTTCAAAGATATCAATAACAAAATTGGAAGGCACCAAACAAATATCCACTTCCGGTGAAGCAATGATCCCTTTGTATTGATCGGGCATGATAAGAAGACTTGGCCCTGCGATCAGTTTTTTTATTCGCCCCTGTCGTTTTAAAGAAATGGCCTGTTTCAACGCAGGTATGTATCCCAATACAACAACCGTGCCAGAAACATCGCGAAGTTTTTTAGGATTATAGTTAAAGTCAGCGTCGATCTTGGTTAGTCCCTCGATCAAACTACGCGTCACTGCATAATGTCCGCCATACTTAGGAAAGATATCATTTAATGGTTTGCGTTGAACAATTCTCTTTGCTATTCGAAGGAGGGTATAACCCATACTGCGAATAGGTGGGACCGTATTTGTGAGGATAGTCAGTTTTGGCATAAACGATCAATTGCCCCCTCAAGAGTTATGTGCTCAATTATCGGCTTATTAATTTTATAGAAAGGATACTCGGCAGGCCCCGCTTTTGCAGTTTGGATCAAATCATATTTATTTTCATCAAACACATCCCAAAAATCGGTATTGATCCAATCTCTTGTATGATTATTTGCAATTGACTCAACTTTAAATTTTATCAAATTAACCTTATGATCCAGCATATACTTCATTCGATCCCTGTCGGAAGAACCATTATGATTATCGGCGTCACAGTAATAATAGTCTATTAAATAGGTGTCATTTTTAAGATTAGCCGCCATCATCTGCATCCAACGCTCTGTGCCGAATTTAATAAATGCTATTTGAGTAAGAGGTCGATTATTAATCATTTTCGATCCCTATTAAGATTAAATGCTCTGATAAAAAAAGAAATAATTATTTTTGGAATAAAAGGTTTTATAATATTTTTTAATCTAAATAGGAAGGCATATTTAAAATCAACGGGTATTCGCCCCATTCGCGCTTCAAACGCTTGTCTTAACTTTGGAATGTGCCAAATCTGTAAAGGTTCAAAAAACTGAATCCCATATTTATCAAACCATTCGAAAATCTGATTTTGATGCCATTTTGATTGAAAAGTCATAATCTCTTCCGGTATCATAAGGTCTTTCAGCCATTCAAAAGGAACAGATTCTAATTGCGTTTTATTTGAGTCTAGCGTGATAGAATATATATAATTTATCCGATTTGCATTCTTAGAAATAATGAATTCAGCACAACGATACCAAGCTTGTTTCATTTGCATTTTGTCCCATGATAACCAAGCCAAGTGGATCAAAGGAATATTTTTGACTTGAACAATTTTAGCGGGGTGACCATCAGAAAAAAACGAAGGAACACGTGCTGTATGATCACTAATGATTGATTGAGTGCTATTATAATCTAATGTACCATCATCAAGGAAAGCGATAGGTTTAAAGTGGTCTCGCCATGTTCTAGAATAATTATAGTATTTTGTGGTCTTCCATAGCTGAGTCCATGAAAACGAATAAATACAACCTGTTTCAATTTTCGTTTGTTCCATGAAATTCTTAAACATCAGTGGAGGGATAAATTCATCCGCATCAATATATAGAATAAATTTCTCACCTTCAATACGTCTGGCTTCATCAAGCAGGGCCCATCTAACCGACGAATAATGTCCCTCTTGGTTATTATCAATGACTCTAATTTTTGGAAATTGTTGATAAAACTGTCGTGAACCATCTATTGAAAATTGATCTGCTATAATAATGATATCGCTATAGCTTGAGATGATAGGTATCGTTATTTGTAATATATCGAATTCATTCTTAACAGGTATCAGCGTAATAATCTTCATCGGACAATTTTCCCCCGTAACATGGCAATGATCCTTCTTAGCCTTTTGAATGGACGATCTAATTTTAACAATGACATTAGAATCCCCACGATTCCCAATATGCCACGAATTCGAATATAACGAAACCGAAATACCCCTTCCTTTTGAGCGATCAACGCAAAAGAAAGAAATGACAGTTTACTTTGAGAACGCAGACTTGAATAGCTATCTAATAAATTATTAGTACTACTTGTAAAGAATATCTTCGCCTCGTGTTTATCCGAAAGATTGCAAAATGTTCGATAGTCTTTATACAACTCAATAATATGTAGCAAGTTTAAAGATTGTCCCCTTGCATCATGTATGCCATGATCTCGATAATATACTAATTTCTCTTTGACGAAGCCGATCTGGCCGTTCTTTGCAACCTGACATAGAAAAGGTCTGTCTGCGACTACTGAGAAACGTGACAAGTCCATAAAGCAAGTGGAAAGATATTTCTTACGATAAATTACTGAGCCTAAATTAAACGAAGAGCCTTTAAGAAGTGTTAAAACAAAATCCGAGACATCCGTGTATACATCTAATCTGATCGGCGTTTCCAAAATAATTTCAGGAAGCCGATCTGAGTTATTAAAGGTACAAATATCGGAACCGACAAAGGCCATATCTGGATTATTGAGCATAATATCCATTTCTGTTTCTACTAATCGAGGATGCATTCGATCATCAGAATGAAAGGCCATAATAAATTGCGTGTCACAATCATAATGGATGGCTTTTTCGATATTCCTCATTGCCCCAATATTTTCAGAATTTCGAATATACGTTATATCAAGATCGGAAAATGATCGAAGTGTCGACTGATAATCTTTTTCGCTATGATTATCGATCACCACCACTTTAAACCGTTTAAAAGTTTGCGAACGGATGCTAAACAACAGCTCGCCAAGATAATGGGGGTCTTGGTAGGTTGGGATACAAATCGTTAAGAGGGGTTTATCTTGATGGATCATGAAATAAGTTTCGCAATACCCTCTCTTAAGGTCACTTTCGGTGTCCACTCGGGTGGTCGAACCCCGCCGCTCCAAGGCATCATCACTTCCCTTGGACGATAAGGCATGGCGCCCCACTCTATCTTTAAGGGTAGACCCGAAACCTCCTCATAAATTTGGGCTAATTCTCTTAACGTGACCCGCTCACTGGCCGATAAGGCGTAACAACGTTCGGGCAAGAATGAGGCGGGCTTTGTTGACAGATGGTTGATCATCAACTCAAAGCCATCAACAACATCATCGATATAGATCATGTCAACGATCTGTTCGCCTGGAGACATCTTTAGAACATCCGTGCTCTCAGCATACTTTTTCCATAAATTCAGGATTTTTAATCGGGTATCGTTTGGACCGTAAGTATCATTTATTTTCAGAGTAATAAACTTTATAGGCGTTGTTTCTAGATAGAAAATGAGCAGATCTTCAAAGGCCTGTTTGGTTGCAGCGTACAAATTGACAGGTGAATAAACTTGTTGTTGAAAATGTTGAAAAAAGGTTCCCGTATTGATAAACCATTTAACGGATGTCGATAATTTAACCGCTTCCAGAAGCCTCGCAGGAAAAGCAATATTAGACTCAAGTAATGCAGGAATGTCATCCAATGAATGATCTTTTCGATAAAGAGAGGCCAGATGAATGATACCTTCAATTCTCTCGGTTATTAAAAACTCAGCTAAAGACTTTATATTTTCTGTATCGATATATATTTTAATATTATGTTCAAGGAGGAATGACGGATCGGTTGAATGACGAACTGAAGCCACAAGCGAATGTCCATTTGATAATAGCCTCGTTGAAAGTGCCTTCCCAATAAATCCGGTGGCACCGGTTAACAGCAATTTCATAGCCCTGTCTCTCCATTAAAGGGACTTTCAAATTCGTTGAATAAAGGGGAAGAGAGATCTCTTATTGATAATATTGGAAGCTTGATGGGCCAATCGAATCCAATGCTATCATATCGAATTCCTTTGTCATGCTCTGGTGAATGCTCCGAGGTTGTCATATAACTAACGGTTACCTCATCGCTCAGTGAGCAAAAACCATGAGCAAAACCACTCGGAATATAGACTGACTGATGATTCTCTTCTGATAACTCTAACGTTATAAACTGTTTGTAAGTTGGTGAGTCTATCCTAATATCCAAAATAACATCAAGAATGGTTCCCGCAATAACCGATATCAACTTTGCATGGTCTTGGGGAGGAGATTGGAAATGCATGCCTCGAATAACATTTTTCTCAGATTTTGTATGAAAACATTCAACAAATCCAGTCTGCAACTGATGCTCATTGAAAAGACTTTTTTGAAAGGTTTTAACAAAAGTCCCTCTATTATCATGGGAAATATTTTGTTCAACAACAAAGACAGATCGAAACTTTGTTTCAATAAATTTCAAATTTTGTCTCCAGACAATGACGTCATTAAGCGACCTGACTCGATCTTATAAACGGTGTCACACTGATCTATCGTAGATAAACGATGGGCGACAATAATCAACGTAATACGTTTACTTAACTCAAAGATCTCTTCCATAATTCGTTTCTCGGTTTCATGATCTAAAGCGGATGTCGCTTCATCTAACACCAAAATATCTGGGTCAGAATAGAGAGCTCTGGCAATCGCTATGCGTTGTTTCTGGCCTCCACTCAACATCACCCCTCCTTCACCTACACGGGTATTGATCCCCTCTTTTGTTTGCAAAAAATCGAATATCTTCGCTTTTTTAAGGGTATCGTTTACTTTTGCCTCGTTTACAGGTCGACCACAAACAACATTCTCACAAACAGTTCCATCAAACAGATAAATATTTTGAGGGATATAGCCAATTTTATGACGCCAAGTATGTCTATTTTTTTCTGTTATGGGAACCCCATCGATGAGTAGATCTCCAGAACAAGGACTAAATATACCAATCAATATATCAACGAGCGAACTTTTACCCGAACCACTTTCACCAACAAAAGCTACC
>CAIUCY010000220.1 GCA_903897765.1 uncultured Candidatus Marinamargulisbacteria bacterium
GACCTGAACGATGGGTTCCTTATCGCAACGCCCGGAACAACCAGTACGACCAATATATAACTCGTTGAGTTGCTTTTCTTCTTTTATCTTTACCAACTCATCATAAACATGAACGGCCCCAGCTGCGTTCTCACATGTTGCGTTACCCACGAAGATACGAACGGGGTATCGCTGCTTACTTTCCGCGGCTTTATTTTTTGCCTCTTTTTGCATTTGGATCAATCGGTCTAACGGTGAACTCATAACTGCCTCCTTAGAAATTCCATCTCATATACCAAATTGACATCACTGACCTTAACGGAATCAGGTACGGTTAATAGCGCGGGAGTGAGATTTAATAGTCTGGTTACACCAAAACGGATCAATTGATCGGCAACATTTTTAGCGGCCGACTCGGGAACAGCTAGAATCGCAAATTTAATTTTATGTTCTTGAAGGAAGGATTCAAGGGATTCCATGCTATAAACTGGTATGTCTGAATTTTCTATAACGGATGGTTGAAGATCAAAGGCAGCGACGATCTCAAACCCATGAGCCTCAAATCCTCTGTATTTAATAAGAGCAGCCCCAAAAGACCCAACTCCTACCAATACAACGCGATCGTTTTGATCTCGGTGCAGCATTTGCTGAATAGATGACAAAAGTACTTTTACAGAATACCCGACACTTTGTTTCCCACTGGCACCCGGAATAAGCATCATGTCTTTTCGTAGCTGGGAAGCACCCACATTGCAAATTGACGCTAAATTATGAGAAGAGATAACAGAGACACCCTGCCTATCAAGCCGAGAAAGCATGTTTAAATAGGTTAAATAACGGAACGCGAGTTGCTTAGATGATCCTACCACAATCCGTATTGTGACAAGCCGAACAATATCGGTCAATACCGATACGGATCGAATCTCATCAAACCTTCAATATCATCAGAAGCTGACTAACGATTTTATCCATAGTCGCCTGTTCAATGACTTGGGAATCGATCTTTACTAGCGGCCCCTTTTGACATTTTTCATAACAGAATGAGGCCTTGATCTCGACCCAACGATTGAGTTGATTGATATGAAGATAGTCTGACAATTGGCGAGTAAGCGTCTGTGCTCCCTTTTGGAAACAATGGGTTCCGAAACAAATGGTGATCTCGACTTTCCGATTTTCACTTGCAGCACTGATCGTAATATCCTCGCCGATATTACGTTTTCTATTTTTATATCGAGTATGAAGCAACGAATGCGCTTTTTTGCTACCAGGGTTCTCTAGCATCGTCGTATAGAGTTCTTGAACATACGGGTTTTCTTGCGCACAATGCAATTCCATGGTGCGATCATTTTCGTAAAGACCTTTGGCTCTTTTTTTTCTTGACGACTCATCATGATATACCGGTTGACCCGCACCACCGATACACCCTCCCGGACAGGCCATCACTTCGATCAAATCATAAATGACTTCTTTCTTCTTAATACGTTCTAATAAAAGTCGAGCTTGGTGAAGACCACTAACTACAGCAAGTCGGATTTCTCTTCCCTCGTGCATGATCGAAGTTTCACGGAGACCATCTATGCCTCTGACCTCGAGAAAATCTATCGACTTGTTAACCACGTAACGAAGGACAGCCTCACTAACACCCCCCGAACTCCCGAATATTACACCCGCCCCGCTTTTGAAACCCAAGGGCATATCGAAGGATCCGCTTTCTAATTCACCGAAACGAATACCCGCTTGTTTGATCATCCGAATGAGTTCTTGGGTTGTGATCACATAATCCGTATCACGCTCTCCACCTGTTATAAATTCTGAACGGTGAGCCTCTGTTTTTTTTGCGGTACACGGCATAATAGAAACGACTTTTACATCCTTCCGATCACGGTTTATTTGACTCGGTATTAAGGATTTCGCTAGAGATCCAAACATTTGTTGGGGAGAACGACAGCTCGAAAGATTTTTATTAAATTCTGGGTAGAACTGCTCAACAAAACGCACCCATGCAGGACAACAAGATGTAAATTGGGGCAAAGGGCCTCCCTGTTCCAATCGAGAAATAAATTCCGTGCTTTCCTCGATAACGGTTAAATCCGCAGTAAATGCCGTATCGTAGACTTTATCAAATCCCAATAGGCGTAAGGCCGCAATAATTTGACCTACCGTCTGTTGACCCGATTCAAAACCAAAGGCTTCACCTAGAGCAACCCGAACCGCAGGGGCAATATGTGCAATAACGAATGACCTTGGGTCATCAAGCAATCCCCAAACTTTTTCGACTTCCGACTTGATCGTGATCGCTCCTGTTGGACAGACACGGGCACATTGACCACAGTAGACACATTCTCCTTTACTTAGATCCTTCCCAAAGCACGGCATAACCATAGCCGCAGATCCCCGATTCGCAAAATCAATAGCTCCAACAGACTGGATCTCAGAACAAATTCGGACACAGTCACCACAAAGGACACATTTATTTGGATCCCGAACCAATGCATCTGATGATTCATCAATGGGAAAGCTGTTGGGACGAAGTTTAAAGCGATTGGTCTTTATGCCTAACTTTTGAGCCAGATCTTGCAGCTGACAGTTTGAACTTTTGGGGCATGTCGTACAACTTTGATCATGACGAGCCAACAATAATTCAACAATGATCTGTCTCATATTTCGAATTTCTTGAGTCTGCGTTTTAACCACCATATCAGCTTGAGGAAGCGTTGAACAAGCTGATAGAAGACCTCGACCTTCGACATGAACTATACAAAGCCGACAGGCTCCATACACACTTAACTCCGAATGATAACAAAATGTAGGCAACTCAATATTTGCCTTACGGATCAGTTCTAGTAAGTTCCGTTCACCAGTGATAGGAATGGTCTGTTGGTCTATGGTTAGGGTGGGCGTCATCTTATGCTCCTTTAATGGCCTTGAACTTACAAATGGGGATACAGGCACGACATTTAATACAAAGATTGATATCAATTTGATAGGGTTTCCCCTTACTCCCTGATATCGCATTAACGGGACAAACATGCAGGCATGCGCTACATCCTTTGCACATATCAGGATCGATCTTTAAAGGAACAAGTGCAACACACTGCCCTGTTGGACAATGTTTATGGATAACATGTTCTTCATATTCTTCTCTAAACTGTTTCATCATCGACAAAACAGGGTTAGGCGCCGTTTTTCCAAGCCCACACAGCGATCCTTTTTGTATAGCTACCGCTAATTCCTCCATAATAAGCAAGGTTCTTGGTGTGGCCTGTCCAGAGACGATATCGTCTAAAAGTTCTAACATTTGGCGGGTTCCTTCTCGGCAGAGAACACATTTTCCGCAAGATTCATTTTGAGTGAATTGCATAAAGAATCGAGCCATACTAACCATACACGTTGATTGATTCATCACGACCAGTCCACCTGAACCCACCATCGCCCCAATACTTTTTAAAGAATCAAAATCAAGCGGCATATCCAGATGTTCATGAGTAAGACAACCCCCTGACGGCCCCCCAATTTGAACCGCCTTTAGGGCATCAATAGATACAGATCCGTCTTCATTCGTAACCCCACCCGCGATATCATTAATAATATGGCGCAAGGTTGTTCCAAAGGGCACTTCAATAAGTCCTGTATTCACGACATGCCCCGTCAAGGCAAAGGTTTTTGTCCCTTTCGATTTCTCTGAACCAAGAGCATTATAAAATTCAAGCCCACAGTTAAAAATCAAGGGAATAGCCGCAAATGTTTCTACATTATTGATGAGCGTTGGTTTGCCCGATAATCCACTTTCAGCCGGGAACGGAGGTTTAGGTGACGGAATACCCCGATTCCCTTCGATCGAGGCAATCAGTGCTGTTTCTTCCCCGCAAACAAAGGCGCCAGCGCCTTCCATCACGATAAGATCAAAACTGTGATCTGATCCAAGAATGTGTTGTCCTAGAATCCCGAGTTTTCGAGCATCTTCGACTGCTTTTTTCATACGCCTTACCGCAAGGGGATATTCAGCTCGAACGTAGACATAGCCTTCCTGCGCACCGATAGCCTTTGAGGCAATAATGATCCCCTCAATAACACCATGAGGATTCCCCTCCATCACACTGCGGTCCATAAAGGCACCCGGATCCCCTTCATCACCATTACAAATGATAAATTTGTTATCACTGACTTGTTTCCGTGTTAACTCCCATTTTAACCCTGTGGGGAACCCGCCCCCACCCCGTCCCCGCAAACCAGATTCAAGGATAAATGAACAGATCTCGATATCGGAGAGCTCTTGACAGGCCTTAGCAGCGGCACGATACCCCTCGTGATAGATATACTCACGAATATCATCTGGATTGATTTTTCCACACTTTTCCAAAACAAAACGCTGCTGTTTTTTATAAAACGTTATATCGTGAGCGCAAGTACAACGTTGCCCCGTAAACGCATCCTTATATAACAATCGATCAACAAATTCTCCTTTTAAGATTGTCTTTTCGATAATCTCATCAACATCATTTTCGCTTACAGCGGTATAAAATATATTCCCAGGATCAATGGTAATTAAAGGGCCGATCTGACAAAATCCTTGACACCCACTTTTCGAAAGGTAAGTGCTCCGTTGTTCGTCTTTCAAAATAAGCGATACTAGCAATTGCCGTTGATTCAATTGAGTTCGGAACGCGTCAAAAACTTTAAGCGAACCATTAGCGACACAACCGGTTCCCGCGCAGATCGTTATCCGATGTGTCAGTAACTGGATTTGCTTTTCATATTCGGCTTGAATGACATTCAATGTTGAATCAATAAAAGACTGGTTATTCATGTGTAGCCTCTTTCTGAAGAATATGGTCGATTAATATGACCGTCTTTTCGGGTGTCATCTGTCCATGGACATCCTCATTGACAACAAGAACTGGGGCGATCCCACAAGCACCCAAACATGAAACGGTTTCAACGGTAAAGAGAAGATCCAGCGTCGTTGATTCACCCTCTTTTAATTTTAATTTTTCACGAATGGCGTCCAGAATCCCCATTGAACGTTTTACATGACAGGCCGTTCCGTCACAGACTTTAAAAACATACTTCCCTTTTGGTTTTAAGGTGAAATGTGAATAGAATGTAGCTACGCCATATACCTTTGCCGCCGGAACATGAAGCGAAGACGCGATAAAGGCAATAATTTCTTCCGGCAAATATCGATATTCTTCTTGAACAGCCTGAAGAATGGGAATTAGTCGTGCTGGGTTCAGTTTATGGAGAGCAAGAATATCACATACTTTGTCGAATTTTCGAAATGCACTTTTCTTCATGAGCGAACATCCTTTTCTAGACCTTGATTGTCGTCCCGAATAATCTTAAATACATTGTGACAAATGGAACAATATCAGTCAATACGCAAAAAGGCGCCATTTGGCGCCTTTTTTATGAATATAAATAAATCGTGGGAACTAGATTTTAGGTAATTTTTCGAGTGACTTTTTCACTAATTCTTCGGAATATTCAAAATCTTCGAGTTTTCCTTGATGATATTGATCATAAGAGGACAAATCAAAATTGCCGTGTCCTGAGAGACAAAATAAAATCGTTTTCTCTTTACCTTCTTCTTTGGCTTGTATCGCTTCCTCGATAGCCCCTTTGATCGCATGGGCTGATTCAGGAGCTGGTAAGATGCCTTCAGTGTTGGCGAATAAAACCGCCGCATCGAAAACTGGGTTTTGCTTATAGGCAACAGCACTCATCACTCCTTCGTGTACAAGTGACGAGATAATGGGAGACATGCCATGATAGCGCAGCCCACCTGCGTGGATCCCTGGTGGAACAAAGTCATGTCCTAAAGTGTACATTTTAACAACGGGCGCCATTTTGGCTGTATCGCCATAATCGTAGTCATAGACTCCTTTAGTGATCGTTGGACAGGCAGAAGGTTCAACACCAACCAAACGGATATTTTTACCACCTAATTTATCAGACACAAAGGGTAAGGCGATCCCACCAAAATTGGAGCCACCACCGACACACCCTAAAACAACATCGGGATAGTCCCCAACTTTCTCCAGTTGTTTCTTGGCCTCCAGTCCGATGATCGTCTGATGCAACAGAACATGATTAAGAACCGACCCGAGAGCATAATGAACATCGGGATTAATAAGGGCTTCTTCGACTGCTTCACTAATAGCAATCCCTAAAGAGCCTGAACTATTTGGATCATCGGCCAATATCTTTCGTCCTGACTCAGTTCGAGAGCTCGGACTGGGGAAAACGTGAGCTCCATAGGTCTCCATAAGGAGTCGCCGGTAGGGTTTTTGCTCATAACTTACTTTGACCATATAAACGTTTAAGTCAATTCCATAAAGACTGCAAGCATACGACATGGCACTTCCCCACTGACCCGCACCTGTTTCGGTCGCAATACGTTTAATGCCTTCTCTCATGTTGTAGTAAGCTTGGGGAATAGCCGTATTGGTTTTATGCGAGCCTGACGGACTGACACCCTCGTACTTGTAGTATATTTTGGCAGGGGTTCCTAAAGCCTTTTCAAGACGATGGGCACGATATAGAGGGCTTGGACGAAATAGGGCATAGACATCAAGGACTTCATCGGGAATAGTGATCCAACGCTTGTTCGTCATTTCTTGTTCAAGTAAAGCCATAGGGAAAAGTGCCGCCATTTCTTCGGGCTTCATCGGTTGCAAAGTCGCTGGATGAAGAGGAGGCGCAAGGGGGATCTTCATATCCGCTTGAACGTTGTACCATTCTCTGGGCATCTCGGATTCATTAAGGAGTATCTTTGTCTGTTTCATGTCTATTCCTCTCTTCCGTAAAGGTGTCAACCGCCGCCAACAAATCGAATGATCTCAATATGATCCCCATCTAAAACGGGAATATTGGGCCACTCCTCTTTCTTTAAGATCGATCCATTCTTTTCAACAACGATAGCCGAAGCGCTAAGTTGATGTTCACTAATTAAAGACTCAATATTATTTATATTCCCTTGATCTAAGAGCCGTCCATTTAAGGTGATCATGTCGAGAGAATATACAATTATTTCTTAACTAATTTTAGATCGTCGATATGTAAAGAACCCGTTTCCTTCTCTCCGACAGAGAAACTAAGCCCCTCGACATGGGTTAACGTCAAACCATCTACAGGTGCTTTGTCGGGCTGCCAATCTTTGCGCCTTGTTAAGTCTTTAAGGGGGATCACAACAACTTGCCAATCTGAAGAGTTAATAGAAATAATTTTGTTAAAGCGCTCGCCTCCATTATCAGAAAGCTCGACACTAACATGATGAGGTGTCCCATCCCCTTTAATTTGAAAAGAAAGCGCACTTTTCGCTGACCAAGCTGGCTTATCGGCGAACTCTCTACCAATGCCTGCCCAATCAAGATTGGTAAAATCGAGTTTCAAAGAAGCCAATCCCTCTTTAAATATAGTTTTATCAGCACTTACAGACACTTTCGATTTGGGCCCCATGAAAGGCTTCCATGCAGACACATCATCAAAACTATCCGAAAACTTAGGCGCTTGTGAGCATCCCAGAAACAATAGGACAAACATCATAGTAGCCGCTAATATTGTCTTTTTCATCACAATAATCCCTCCGCGAATAGTTTTTTACGTATTGTAGCGTCACCTTTAGCTTATAGCAACTCTAGTCCGACACTGTAGCGAGAACCGATCGGAGTATCCGTATAACTGAGTTGAATTCCCCATGTTTCGAAGGATTGTCGAAGCCCTAAGCTCAACATCTGGTCGTGATAACCCATCTGAATAGCGGTTGTCTCATTTATATTATAGTCTATTCCATATTTGGATTGAGTGCCAAAAAATCCATCACTGGCTCCGATATCGAGCTGGCCTTTAACCGTCCATTGAGGAAGGATACGCGATTCAACGCCCAGGCTAGAAATGAGTTGCCCATCCCCTAAATATTTAAGCGACCCTCCCCAAAGAATATCGTCCTTTGGAAACCAAGCCAATCCAGCCCCGAACAAGACCGATGGGGCTGAGGCGCTAAAATTATCGAGGATCAAATTAACATTTAGACCAAAAGAAACCTCTGGCGATAATAGTCTCGACAACCCACCAGCAAACATCATTTGTGAAACATTCAGGATCGAATCGGGGACAGCCGACTGGCTTCGTCGAAGTTCTATCCCACTCATCTGATAGGAAACGATCCCCAAATATAGCAAGGATCCACGATACGCGACCGGAAAACGGTAATACCCATAGGACACTTGTTGGTCATAGCCAAGAAGGGTACTCCCAATCAACGCAGAATGATCGCTTCGTTTGGCCCCCAGCGCTGGATTATAGTAAACCGACTCGGGTCCTTTTGCACTGACAACCCCCGTTTGACCCACAGATTGAACATAAGGCGCAATACCGAGATTTAAAAAATCAAACCGGTCAAAGACATTGACGCCAGCCACGCTAACACAGGTAAATATTATCAGGAGTATAATTAAACGTTTCACTGAACAAGCACCTTTGTTATTTTTCGTATTATTGAACCATCTTGATTGGTAATATCGGCGATGGCCAAATAAATGCCTGATGGGCAGGTATTGCCTTCATTATCTTTTCGATTCCAAATCGCACTTTGGAAAGAAAAATGATTCGAAAAAACAAGACGTCCAGACAAGGTATAGATCTTTAAAATGGCGGCAAGAGCCGGCACATCGAGATAAAAGAACGTTCCATTTTGATCGACAGGGTTTGGCGCGCAATAAAAAGAGTTGATATGAAGCGTCATATCGGGACTGGTTATGGAATATAAACTATTATAAGCATTGATCAGAC
>CAIUCY010000221.1 GCA_903897765.1 uncultured Candidatus Marinamargulisbacteria bacterium
CACTCATTATTTCTCAAAGAAAGGAGGTGAGCATGGTCAGGTTATAAATGATTTACCCGATGCCATTACGGTCAGGTTTTTAAATGATTTGACACGAAATGAAGAAACGTTCAAGCGGAAGTTTGTTGCCGCGGACCCGTCTTCGCCTTTCAGGCTTCGCCGAGGCAAGCTGGACTCTCCGGTTCGAGCCCTTCATATTCATATAAGGTTCCATTAGAAAAGAAAGGTAACGTTTTAGGGAGTTTCGTTGGTGCCGCGGACTGGACTCGAACCAGCACATCTGTAAGGACACCAGCACCTCAAGCTGGCGTGTCTACCATTCCACCACCGCGGCACGTTATCGGTGTTCGGTCAGTATATCAAACTTTATTTTGATGAACAATAAGCCACAACGGTGAATTCGCCCTTCAGCGTCGAGGCCTCGATCTGGTCGGCAACCTCGGAAGCGATGCCCCGCCAACTCGTTTCATAGTTTTTGGTCAGCTCTTTGACGACAAAAACCAGTAGCTCTGGGTTCGACGTCGCCAACCATCGCAAAGTCTTCACGATACGCATCGGTGACTCATAAAACGCAATCGGATGTTGGCCTGAATCTAGAAGGGCAAGCGCCTGTTTTCGGTCTTTGGTCTTGGTCGGCCAGAACCCAAGGAATGAGAACTGGTTCAGCGGAAACCCCGACATCACCAGCGCCATCACAAAGGCAGTCGGCCCAGGGATGGCTTCTACCTTCAGCCCCAGCTCATGAAAGAGATTCACCACCCGATATCCGGGATCGGCGATGAGCGGCATCCCCGCTTCGCTAATGAGCGCGATCCGAAGATCTTTGGTTTGCAGTTCTTTTCGGAGTTCATCGACCCGTTTTTGTTCGTTGTAATTAAAATAAGACCGGAGCGGCTTCCCGATCGACAGGCTCGACAGCAATCGCCCCGCGGTTCGGGTGTCCTCACAGAGAACAAAATCACAGGATTTTAGCGCCTCGATCGTCCTCGCAGGGATATCAAGCGGATTGCCAATACTGATGCCACATAGAATTAATGAAGACATGTTGTTAATAAAAACAAGGCAGTCGGGAGAATGAGTGCAAGGCGTAATGGAGTGAGTCCCGTAGGCGTACTTTTGGTACGTCGAGGAGTGAACGACAGCGACAACACAGCAATCGTTTTTCCGACAACTTGTTCAAGCTTTAGCGACTTTGGCGGGTGAAATCAGATCCATATTCACATTGCCCTCGAAGGTCGCGCCTTCGTCGATGGTCAATTTTTTACCTCGAATGTCACCCGTGATTTTGCCCGTCGACAGGATGTCGATGCTTTCGACCACGTCGATATCACCCTCAACTTCGCCAGCAACCACCACACGCATGGCATGAATATTTCCTTTAACCACACTCTTAAAGCCGACAAATACCGTCCCCTGCGAATTGATCTCACCGGAGTAGCCCCCCTCAAGGCGAATAGAACCTCCCGCGTGTATGACCCCCGTCAAAAGCGAGTCTATCCCGACGATGGTCTGTATCGTTTCGTCGATCTTATAGTTGGGCTTAATCAGTTTCATCGGAGGATATTATATACTAAGACTTAATTTTTTCGTAAAACAATTTTTGTCTTAGTTATGCTGAACTGTTGGTCGAAGCATACCCTTATTTTGTCTTTGATACAAAGCAAGGAAAAATGAAGTGTTCATCTGCTTTTTACGGGGAAATTTGCGGTCACACTTTGTTGCCACAAACGATGAACTTTTTCCAATGTATGTTTCTACCGAATTTACCTTTAATGCTTCATTTCTTTTATAAATAATATTGGTATAATTATCGTACATGTTTCATGAATTTGAGTATGATGAAGGCAAGAACCGTCTAAACAGGGAAAAGCATGGCATTGATTTTATTTCGTGCCAACAACTTTGGCGTTCACCCCACGTCATCTTCCCTGCACAGCATGGATTTGAGAATCGATTTGCCATAATTGGGATATTAGGAACAAAATACTACACCTGTATATTTTGTTATAGAGGGAATTCCGTTCGGATTATCAGTTGCAGGCGATCCAGAAATAAGGAGGTTAGTCTATATGTCGACAATAAAACAACCTAGCAATGTTAATGAATTTGATGAATATTTTGAAGATCATGATATTGCGGATCTTCTTGATACAAAAAATCGACGCATCAATGTTGATATGCCGGCAACGTTTCTTTTCCAGCTTGATCAAAAGGCTAAAGCGCTTGGCGTATCTAGGCAGTCTTTAGTTAAGCTTTGGTTGGCTGAAAAATTAAATATAGTATGACAATACACCCCTATGCCGTCATCGGTTGGCCGCTTGGCTACTCATTGTCCCCCCTTCTTCATAACGCTTTTTTTAAAAAAGAGGGCATCGACGCAACCTACACCTCCGTGCCCCTCACGCTTGATGAGCTTGGACCGTGGGTAAACGCGAAAGCCTTTTCTGGGTTTAATGTGACGGTTCCTCACAAAGAGAACATACTCCCCTTTCTGGACGAACTCTCTGACAGTGCTAGCGCCATCGGGGCGATCAACACGGTCAAAAATGTGAACGGGCATCTCCGTGCGACCAACACCGACTCCCCTGGGTTTACGCTGATGCTAAAGGAAGACCTTGGCCTTTCAATGAAGGGGCTTAATATCCTTCTACTCGGTGCCGGCGGTGCCTCTCGGGCCATTACCTACTCAGCCGGTCTTGAAGGCGCAAGCTGTATTCATGTGTTTGACACAGATACCAGCAAAAGTGAGTCACTCAAGTCTCACTTCGCGTCACTCCCGATCGAGTTAATTCCTTCTATTGGCAGGTTAAGCGGAACGCTTCCCCTTGTCGATCTTGTCATTAACGCCACCCCCGTTGGCATGGAAGCCACAGTCGATATCAGTATTCTTTCCGCCGACGACCTTGCCCAGTTAAAACCCACCACCCCCGTCGTGGACATCATTTATGTCCCTGCGGAAACCAAGCTCCTTCGACTGGCCAGAGAGCGAGGCTTGCCGACCTGTAACGGACTTGGGATGCTTGCCGCTCAAGGCATACTCGCCGAAGAATTTTGGTTTGGGAAACGCCTTGATTACGCCACGGCCAAAGACCTCCTTTCGAAAAATGTCTGATTTCAACCCTGTGTATACGGCCAATTGGCTTATCGAAGAAGCCCTTCAAAAAGGCGCAAGTGACATTCACCTTCACCTCGATGCCGAGCAAGGACATTTATCGTTTCGGATCGATGGGGACTTACTGCCCATTACCTCTTGGGATAAAGCTGATTTCTTTCTGCTTGTTAACCGCATCAAAGTCCTCTTTCAACTGGGCACCGGACAACAAACCCAACCTCAGGACGGGCGGCTCGTTTGGGGCGAAGGCGAACAGAAACGAGACTTTCGCATCTCGTTGATCCCAACCCTTCACGGTGAAAGTCTCGTCATTCGCATCCTCGCTACAAGGCAACAGATCCCCACGCTTCAAGAACTCGGAATGCCGGACACCCTTATTGAAAACGTCGAAGACCTGCTTCGATCCAAAGAAGGGCTTATTCTTGCCACCGGTCCGACGGGTAGCGGCAAAACGACCACACTTTACTCGCTTTTACTGCGACTCCAAGCCCTTCGCCCCCACCTTCATATCGTCTCGATCGAAGACCCCGTTGAAGTCGAATTGCAGGGGCTGACCCAAACCCAAATCCATGAGTCACTCGGGTTGACCTTCCCCACATTACTTCGCTCCATTCTTCGCCATGACCCTGATGTGATATTATTGGGCGAGATCCGTGATGAAGAAACGGCCGCCATTGCTGTCCGCGCCGCCATGACCGGACATCTCGTCCTTGCCAGTCTACATAGCCTCGATAATGACAACGCTATTTCACGCTTTATTGAACTAGGGGTTGCCCCGCTTCTCTTTGCAGATGCATTGTTGCTCATCATCAATCAACGGCTTCACAAACGACCGGACACGGCTGGTCGACAGGGCGACTTTACTTGGCTTATGCCTGATGATAATAAGCGCGCCGAAATTAAGCGATTAGGACGTTAATTACCGACCCACGATTTTGGCTAATCAAAGAGGACGGGGCTGGGGTCACTGAGGTGTCTGGGGTCACTGAGCGAAGTCGAAGTGCCGCCCCACCACTGCGCAATTGGCGATCTCATCCATGCGTTTTCATAAAACACCCAGCTTATTTTGTAGCTACATGTGGTACAATGTAAACACAAAGGCAAGGTGATTACCAAATGAAAACGGACATTATCCGAACGCGAATAGACGATGATATAAAAAAATCCTTCGATTCGATCATGCACCGGAAAGGGCTAACCGCCAGTAAAGTATTAAGAAACTTTATTATTGATTATATCGAACGTGAAAATATAAGCGAAAGAAGAGATCAAGAAACCGTTGAGGCTCTTGAACAAGTTAAACTCGGAAGTGTTGTCGATGGAGATGTCGTTATGAGTTGGCTAAAAACGTGGGGAACAGACGGCGAGAAAAAGCGATCCCTATGATCCTTAACTATTCCAAAGAATCGGTTTTAGATTTAATTCGTTTAAGAGAGTTTATCGCTATGGATAACCCTGAAAATGCAAAAAAAGTTGCGTCTAAAATAATCCAAAGCATTGAGGCCATCACAAATAATCCCTCGATAGGCAAAAGGCTTAGCCATTACGACAATGACGTTCGAGAGTTAAACTTAGACCGGTATGTATTCAGGTACTTAATTGAACAAAACATCATCACGATTTTAAGAATTTGGCACGGCAAAGAGTCAAAATAACTACCGCCCCACCACCATTCAACGATTTTGGCTAATCAAAGGTTTCAAGCGTTAGGTTCAAGCCTCGCATTATTTCATCGAATGCTTTCTCTGCAACCGATACATCATCGTCTTTCAGTATTTCTGACTGGGGATACCGAAGATCTTTGTGAAACTGGCTAAGTGTAATGACCGCATTATCTAGCCCCTCATAACACGCATTCCTATCAACAAGAATGCGGTAAAGTCGTTTTAAATCATGAATAAACGGAAAAGTGCCCTTACTTTCAATAATTTTCCCCTTCAAATACTTCTCTATGGCTTGATGAAAATGGTAGATAATAATATCAGAGTAGCCCTTCTCTCTTATTAGCAGATTTGCGGTTTCCGCATCATGTTTTGCAATTTCATACCAATAATCGGGTGTTTGGTCGTTTAGCATGCAATTTGCTTTCCTTTAGTAAGTATTTCCGAGAAAATTCGCCATTGTTGTCGCAGCTTCAGAGCAAACTCATCTTCCGAATAGAACAAAATATCCACTGAATAATCTTTTGACATTAACGCCTTTTCTAAATTTAGCGTTTCCTCCCGCTTATCTTTTACTTTATCTTTTAAAACAAGAATATCAATATCGCTATCCTCATGGGGAGTTCCCTCGGCATAGCTTCCAAATAAATACATTCGGCTTGGATTGCTGACACGTTTTATAATATCGAAAATGGAATCAAGTTGAAACTGTTCTAGCATGGTTTAATTATATAACCACCCCACGATTTTGGCTAATCAAAGAGGACGGGGCTGGGGTCAAGCGAAGTCGAAGTGCCGCCCCACCACCACTGCCCGATTAGCGATCTCGTCCATGGTCTTGCGTTCATCAATGAGCGTTTCGTATTGATATTGATCCCATTTTCGTTCCTTGAGGCGTTCCAGCGTTCGGATGGACTTTCGATTCTCAAGGATCTCAAGGCGCTTCTTTTCGATCTTAGTCTCATACTCTGCGATGAGTATCTTTTGATGATAAATTTGCCCCCGTGTTTCCGAGAGATGATGGTCTAATTGAATACGGTCCGCGACAAGAAAGGAGGTTTGCGTCCGTTGCTTTTCGTACTCATCGCTTAACTTTTTCTCAAAATAGAATTTCACATGGTCATGTTGATTTCGCTTAAATATTAGTCGGCTCATCTCTTGCCGAAGTAATTCCTCTCGCTTTTCTCGCAAGGTCAGGACCCGTTGAAGACTGTAGACGAACTTTTTCATCAGCGAAACATCCGCGTAATTTGATCAACGACATCTTCAAACGGCGGCGCTTCATCGATGGACTGCCGTAAAAAGGAAAGGATCGGGTCGACCATCTTTTTGGCTCGGTCGATCTTCGGGTTACTCCCGTCGACATAGGCACCAATGTTGATGAGATCTTCGGCATCTCGATAGGTCGCGAGTAGTTCACGAAGTGCATAATTCGCCTGCATATGCTCTTTTGATACAACCTCCGGCATAACACGACTAATACTGTTGAGGACATCCACCGCGGGCCATATATTCTTCGCAGCGATCTTTCGATCAAGCACCACATGGCCATCGAGAATACTTCGGGCCGTATCGGCAATAGGTTCATTCATATCATCCGAATCGACCAAGACGGTGTAAA
Source organism: uncultured Candidatus Marinamargulisbacteria bacterium (assembly GCA_903897765.1). Lineage (GTDB taxonomy): Bacteria > Margulisbacteria > Riflemargulisbacteria > GWF2-35-9 > GWF2-35-9 > CAIWAN01. The sequence continues at coordinate 6,395 of CAIUCY010000221.1, forward strand.
TACCGGTAATACTTCCCACGTCGCTGTTGCCCGCTCGTTCCATCAATTGAGGCATCAAGGCAAAGACGGATGGGGGATAGCCCTTCGTTGTGGGTGGCTCTCCAATGGTCAAACCGATCTCACGCTGCGCCATGGAGAAACGGGTCACCGAGTCCATCATCAAAAGAACATTTTTCCCTTGGTCTCGGAAATATTCAGCCATCGCCGTTGCGGTAAACGCTGCTTTGACACGGATAAGCGCGGGTTGGTCGGACGTGGCCACGATGACCACGGACTTTTTGAGCCCCTCAACTCCGAGGGATTCTTCGATGAACTCCTTAACCTCTCGACCCCGCTCACCGATCAAGGCGATAACATTGATATCTGCTTCTGTGTTTCTGGCCACCATCCCAAGTAAGGTGGACTTGCCCACCCCTGACCCCGAGAATATCCCAATTCGTTGCCCCTTGCCCACCGTCAGACATCCATCCAGAGCTTTGACCCCTACGCTGAGGTGTTGCTTAATACGCGTTCGTTTAAGCGGACTGGGCGGGCTAGCATATATCGACATAAATCGATCGGGAATGATCGGCGGCTGGTCATCCATCGGGTCACCTAACCCCGAGAAAACACGTCCCAAACAAGACTGCGAGACGCCAATTTTGAGGCTATCTCCGGTAGATTCAACAATATCGCCCGAACTTATACCCGCCATATCCCCTAGGGGCATCAATAAAACACGGTCATCCCGAAACCCGACGATCTCGGCAAGAATGGAATTCTTTTTATATCGGCTATACACCCGACAGATCTCCCCCACGGGCACCCGTGGCCCCGTAGCCCCGATAACTAGCCCCGTTACATCCACAATGCGACCTTGGGGGATCAAAGTTCGACACTGCTTAACTTTGGCGAAGTAGGGTTTTAAGTTAAGCCGGTTCATTCACGAGAGATTGATAGAGTTTGGCCATTTGGGTTTCGATCCGAGCGTCTAACATCCCCGAATCCATATCAAAAATAACCCCGCCTCGAGGGATACTTGCATTTGACTCGGCCTCAAAGATCTTAACCGAGCCCAACGTTTGCTTAAGTTCGGGAAGGTGTTTATGGATGAGCGTCAGATCGTCTGGATTCACTTGTAGGGTCAGTCGTTGATTTTCGCTTGTTTCTTTCAGAATGGCTTTAATAAAACCGACGATGAGGTCTGGATGGGTCGCGAGTTCTTGTTGCACCAACTTCTCCGCGATCACCAAGGAAAGTTTCACCATTTCTGCTTCGGCAGACTCTGCCCATGATTCTTTCTGCTGGATCAAGTCCAATTTAACCGCCTCAATAAGATCTAACATATCCGCGAACGCTTGATAAACCGATTCTTTTCCAGCCTTGATACCCTCCTGCCGGGCCTGTTCTTTAATGGCCGCGATGTCGATCAAAGCTTGTGCGCGATCCGCCTCCATCTGTATCGTGTAGTCTGACTCGATCCGATCTCGGTCTTTTAATAGTTGACCGGCAACGGACTCAGCCTGTTTTAAAAGGGCAATGACCTTATCTTCGCGATAGAAGGTCGTCAGCAAAGGAGCCACTTTAGGCAGATTTTGAGCAACCATATCTTCAACTTTAATAATACGGGTCATCATTTAAACGAATTCTTCCATTTCACCTGCACGGGCAAGTTGGATCACGCCGGCATCCTCAAGATTACGAATAATATGAACAATGCGTTGTTGGGTCTCCTCAACTTGTGACATTCTGACCGGACCTTGATAGTTCATTTCCTCTTTCAAGGTATCCACCGCTCGATCAGATAGGTTCTTAAATACTTTTTCCTTGAGGGGTTCGCTCGCTGTTTTGAGCGCGATAGGCAAGTCTTTCATGTCAATATCTTGCATGATGCGCTGAATGGTTCTATCATCTATTTTCAAGATATCTTCAAATACGAACATCATTTGCTTTATCTTGCTGGCAAGCGGTTCATCTATCCCAACGAGATAGTCCATGATCTTCTTTTCTGTCGCTCGATCAACGCGATTGATCACATCGACCAATGCCTTAACCCCACCAGAACTAGAAAAATCTTGAACGATATACGCCGCCATCTTATCTTGAAGCACCTTTTCAACCTGCTGGATAATATCGGGTGGGGTCTGATCCATGATAGCAATGCGACGCGCCACCTCAGGTTGTATCTCTTCGGGTAAGGACGAAAGGATATTGCCGGCCATAAGGGGTTCAAGGTGTGCCAAGATCAGCGCAATCGTTTGGGGTTGTTCGTCATGGATAAACCTTACAATATGGGTTGCATCGGCTTTTTCCAAAAACTCAAACGGTGCCAGTTGGATATTTTTCGACAAATTGGCAATAATTTTCACGGCCTTATCTTTACCCAGAGCTTGCTCCAACACTTCTTGAGCATATTTAACCCCACCCCGAGAAATATAGCTCTGAGCCTTACTATCATAGTAAAACTCTTCAATGATCGAATCTTGTTCCTTTGGGGATACCTTCGAAATTCTGGCCAATTCCATGGTCAGATCAGAGACTTCATCTTCATTTAACCTCTTAAATAATTGAACGGTAGAATCTCGACCCAATGCAAGAAGGAGAAGGGCTGCTTTTCGTTTTCCAGAAATTCGTTCTACCATCGCTAGTCTTCAGACAACCATCGACGAAGGATCTTGGCAAAGACCTCAGGGTCGGTGTGCGCCATATCAATAATAGAGTTCTTCATCGCCTGTTTCTTTTGATCATCAGCACTCAATTCAGCATCTTCTAGGGGAATAATGGGAAGAGGGACTTCTCGCGTCGTACCGGCCACTTGATTAACCCCCCAAGCACCTCCTGATGCAGAGATGGTCGACAAACGACGAAGTTGACGGCGCGCATAAAACACGGTCAGGATCAATAATAAGACCAACCCAACATTTTTAAAGGTCATCAAGATGGTCTCGTTTTGTTTCATAGACTTCATTTCTTTGGTATCTTTTTCAAGCGAAGTTTTGTCAAAGGGGAACGTCGACAGGGTCAAAATATCGCCGCGATTTTTATCAAGCCCTGAGGCAGATGAGATCGCATCCATCAGGTTTTGCTTCTCATCATCTTTAAGTTTCCGATCCAAGATAACGGCGATCGATAGCTTTTGAATGGCTCCGGGGGATTTTGTAAAATGTTCAACCCGTTTTGAAAGTTCAAAGTTCCGTGTTTCATCCGTTTTTGAATAATTTGAGTTTTGCGCGCTATTTTGTCCAGCAGGGATATTCAGATTGGCTGGAGGTGGCGAGTTGTTTCCCTTGTAGCCTTCTTCGACAGCACGTTCACTTCTCACATTTTGGACATCGGAAGGCAAATAGGTTTCGCTGTCAGAATTCAGCCGATCAAAATTCATGGCCACATTCACCCGAACCACACACGATTTGGCCCCAAAAACATTCGTTAACATACTTTCGATCTGGAATTGGATCATTTTTTCCACTTTTCGCTGAACCTCAACTTGGGTCATACTCAACCCCGCTTGCATCCCTTCCTCTTCCGAGTAAGCATACAGCACATTCCCATGTGTATCGACGATCGACACATTCTTTGCGGTCAACCCTTTGACCGAGCTAGCCATGAGGTGGACCAGTCCGTTAACCTGTCCATCCGTTAAGGGCTGTGATCCGGCCAGATCAACAACCAACGAGGCTGAAGCCCCATCCTTGTTGTCTTCAGCAAATAACGAATCTTCAGGGATCACAATATGAACACGGGCAGCATGGATCTCTTTAATGGTCATGACCGTCCTTGCCAGCTCGGCCTCCATCGCTCGCTGATAATTAACTTTTTGAGTAAACTCGGTCGTACCCAATTTAAATTGATCGAAAAGCTCAAATCCCACGGTGCTCACCTTTGGCAATCCCTCGGAAGCCAAGGATACCCGCGTTCCTCGAACATTTTTTGCTGGAACAAGGATCGTTGTTCCATCTGCGCCCAATTTATAGGGTATATTTTTTTCCGCTAATTTTTTAACAACATCCCCCGCGTCTTGAGCACTCAGCCCCGCATAGAGAGTTTGATAGTCTGGTCGAGACCCCCAGATCGAAAGAGCGAACAACGACACAAAAATAACGATACCTAAAAGGACCAACGTCATCCGTTGCGCAATACTCAAGTCTTTTATGACCGTAACGATCTGTTCGAAAATAACCCTAAAAAAAGCTGGCATGAACTATGCCCCTATCTGAAGAGCTTTAGACGCCATAGATTTTGAGGTGTTGTAAGCCGCGACATTGGCTTCATAAGCCCTGGTCGCATCGAGCATATTCACCATTTCTAAGGACACATTGATATTGGGTTTCTTTACATACCCGTTTGCATCGGCGAGTGGGTGTGTCGGATCATAATCCATACGAGGCGCACTGCTGTCACGGGCAATGCTTGCCACATAGACAACATCTTGCATTTGTTGACCTAATATTTGTTCAAACGTTCCCATTTGTTTATTCGCGATCACGGGGATCTTGCGTCGATACGGCCCCCCCTCCTCGGTCTGAAGCGTATTTACATTCGCTAAATTCTCGGAAATAAGGTCCATGATCTGACGAGATACACTCATCCCACTGCCAGAAATGATCGATGAATTAAAGAACCCCATGAGCTTAGCTCACCCTCTCTGAAATGACCGTTCGTAGCGCTCTGAATTTCTTGTTTAGCACCGTAGCCAAGGTGCTGTAGTATACACTGTTGTTCGACATGTTGACGACCTCTTTATCCAAATCAACGTTGTTTCCATCAGACTTTATATCGGTGTCATTGGGCTGATTTGTGAACATGGCGCGATCAAACGATTCTTGGTCAAATGACAGATGATTTTTATCGGTCATGTAGGCAGGGATCGTTCCTTTCATCTGTGCAGAAAGAACCCCTCGAAAGTCAACATCGCGTCGACGATATCCGGGTGTTGAATTATTGGCAATATTATTGGCGATCAAGTCATGGCGAAAAGAAGAGAGGCTTAATCCCTTACGAAGAACATCAAAACTATCGTCCAACAAATCCATATTTGAATAATAGCAATGCCCCCTAGTCATGTCAATTTGAACGACATTTTTTGTGCTATAATCGCCTCACATGACCGTATACTCTAGTAAGCAAGTTTGTGCGCTCAGCGAATGCACCCATCGGCAACTTCAGTACTGGGAAATAAAGGGGTACCTCTCGCCTCGACTTGGCCCCCGAAATGTTCGTGAATACAGCCCGAATGACATCAAGATCATTCAACGCATCATCGAATATAAAAAATCAGGCAAATCGTTGGGCGAAGCCTTTGTCACCAGTGATCTAGAAATAACGCAAACCAATCCACACATTCAGTCCCTCATGTCCAAGGCCATGCCGCTTGAGGTTGAATGGCTTGAAAAGAGCCAAGCACTCCTTCGAGTTCTCGGAGACATCCATACGCTTGAAGCATCCATCCCCCAATATCCCTATTCCATCTACGAGTCCGACAAGCTTGAAACGCTCAAATCACTTCAGCAGAAAGCCCTCCACCTTAAAGAGCAAAAAGATGACATCTTTCATCAGCTTCAGTCCTTGCTCGTTGAACAGCCTTCCTTTAAAGAAATACCCGAGGATGGACCGGTCACGCCCTTGCCTGTACAAGTCTACTCCATCGATCAGCTTGTTATTATGTGGTTAAGACGCCATGGAAACCATGATAATGCCGCAGAGATCCGCTCTATTATGACAAAACGACTCCAAAAAGGAGAATCCATCGAGGCCCTTATCAAAGAGCTTCAAGTCTAGCCTGCGGAATCAAATTGAGGGGGAATGGCCGGCAGATCCATCGAAGAATGGACGCCATGAAATTTTCGTTTTGAGCCATACTTATCATTTATTTGACGTTCGTGGCCGATCTGCTGAAGTCGTTCTTTGATTATTTCCATATGCTCCTTGATTCGATTGGTAAGCTCTTGCTCTGCTTTAGAGATCCGAGTGATCAGATCGATGATATTGAGGTCGATGGTTTTGATCTGCTCCACCATCGAGGGATTTATATTCACGAGTTTTCCTTGACTCGATAATAGGCCAATCTCGCGCCGTAAAGGACCCAGTTCTTTTTCGATCTGCTGGATATGGTCCATCATTTGACTCTTTTCGGCCATCATCTCGTTTAATAGTTCAGGTTGGTTTATTTGGGGTAATAGCTGATGGACTTGTCCTTCTAAGCTGATCATAAACTTCTCATAGACACGCTGTTCTTGTAGTTGAAGCCGCTCAAGCTCTTTGAGTTTATCGAGGGTCATCATAGATAATCCCCAAAGCCGATCTGCTTCAAGGCATCCCGATCTAACATGATCAGCGCAATATCACGTAAACGCTCATTTTCTGATGCAAGAATAGCCGACACGATCGGAGATTGTTGATCTTCGGTAAGGGACTGAGTACTTGGACAAGCGGGGTCCCACGTGATCCAATGAGAGTGGAAATCAAAATCAAACGGATACCGTCGACACGCCTCGGGTCGAACCTTGTAGGCCCTACATCGATTGGCCTCATCTAAAAAGACGCAGAGTTTGTCAACCTTTTGAAGCGAAGGCATATACGAGGTCTCATTCATTTTCTCGTTCATCATGACATTGACCGCGCTAAAGACATCGGGGTTTCGTTCCAACAAGTATTGATCGAGAATAGCCGAAAACCCTTTATAGGTTCCGACAATGGAATCGGCCAACCCCGCATCCACCAAGCGAGCCACATCTTTTAAGGTGAGCAGGATCTTGCCTTCGAGTCGGGCACAACAATTCGATTCACACGTTTCGCAGTTGGGAGAGCGTTTAGCTTCGCTAATAAAGCCCTGAACCTGTCGTCGGGTAAGGGGTTTGAAGTTATCGAGAATAGCTTTAGGGTAGCCCCCAGCCTCAACGCCCTCTTTAACAACAGACAGAACATCCTTCCAGAGGAACTCCAGTTTTTGACTAAGCGTAAGCACGTTAGTCATCAATTATTAGTGGACAATGCCAAGAAACAACGAACTAAGCAAAAAGATGCCAGCCGCAATACCTGTCAACCGATTTAGGCCTTCTTCAAGACCTTTATGGCTGGCAAACATCCGTGCTTGAACACCGATCGAGCCTAGACCTTCACCCTTTGCGGCATGAAGTAATACGAACACGATCAAACTGAGCGCAGACGTCATTTGGATCAACAATAAGAGAATCTTCACCCTTGCCTCCTTATTGGATATACCCTATCATACTCTGGGCTTGCCAGAGTGACAACACTTAGTTGCGTGCATGGCTTGTAGGAATGCCCCAAGGAGGCTCTGCCCTGAAGAAAGCCGTTTTCATCGACATCGATCATACGCTCATTCGTGGGACTGCCATCAACCTGCTTGTTTCTTACGCTTTTAAGCGAGGGCTTGTACCTGTTTCCCTCCTTATTCGTGCACTCTTTTGGTATCTTCAATACAAGTTCAACATTATCAAGGACTTTCGTCATATCATCGATAAAACAGACACCTTGATCGGGACGCTGTTCAGCAAAATGACCGCCGATGAACTGCTCGCTGTTTTCGCTGATTGCTTTGAACAACGTATCAAACCACGCATCTACCCTGATTCATTGACCTTCCTTAACTCGTTTCGAAAAGAAGGCTTTGCTGTCTACTTTGTTTCCTCCACCTTAGAACCTTTGGCAAAGCTGATTCGTGACCACTATGGATTCGGTCAAGTCATCGCCTCTAAGCTAGAGATCAAAAACAACCACTTCACAGGACGCATTGAGGGCAAGATTTGTTATGGCCCAGAGAAATGCCGACAAATTAGAGCCGTGGCCAAAAAAGATGGCATTAGCCTCGTCGATAGTTTTGCTTTTTCCGATCATATCTCCGATACGCCGATGCTAGAAATGGTCGGGCACCCTGTGGTCATCAATCCGTCTAAGTCGCTTCGTAAATTGGCGCTTGCCAAGAAATGGGATATCCGAAAGTTGCGGTTAAAACCGAGGTAGGGGGTCAACTATTCTGATCGTATGTATCAGCTCGCTTCTTTCCTTTTGGCTTGATCCAAAACCGATCAAAGAGTGAGGGACTTATCGCCGTCCCTCCTCTTTGCATCTCCTCCCGCTAGTCCATCGAGAAGGCTTACGTCGTTGTCCTTGGAAAAACCCAAAAAAGCCCTCGGGAACAGGGTTCTTTTTCGGGTTTTCTATAGGTCAATCTCGTTTCCCGCCAAAGGCGGACAGGCGATCATTCTCGATGGACAAAAACAAAATGGCTGTGTTCGTTTGCCCCCCCCTCTTTTATAAAGAGGGGCTAGGGGGGATTTCAGGAGAGGGTCGGGGCGAGGTCGGGCTATTTATCTCGCTTGATGCCTTGGCTGAGCAAATATTTGATATACGCCTGATAGGGAATATCGTTATTTGTTGAAAAAGCCTTGATCTGATTTAACAGGTTAGTAGGCAAGCGGATACTCACCACTTTTGTCGGGCCTTCTTCTGGTAAACGAATGTTCAAATCTGCCAAACCTAAGGGTTTTGAGGCGTCAATAAACGTGGTTGTATCCATTTGATCATAGTCGTTTATTTCAACTTCTTTTGTTCTCATATAATCCCCTCTCCTTCTTTGATGCTGTTCTTGCTGAAATGATTCGTACTTTTTTCTCTCGAAGTGTAAACGCCACCATCAGAATATGATGATATTTGCTTAATCCATAAAGAACAAATCGCTGCTCACCTCTGGAATGTTGGATATCTCTAAATATAACAAGATCAGGATCAAAAAAAACACTTTCGGCTTCTAAAGAAGAAATACCATGTTTTATCTCGTTCTTCTGAACATTCCATTGATCCCAGTCAAAGTGAAGTGTTTCCATTAAACACTATTTTGCGACAAAGCATATTGTAATGTCAAGCGCTACATGTTCTCGATGGACAAAAACAAAAATGGCTGTGTTCGTTTGATCCCCCTCTTTTGTAAAGAGGGGCTAGGGGAGATTTCCTGCGAGGGTTGGGGTGAGGTCGGTCGGGAAGCGATCAGAAAGGTTAAAGTTTCAACTTCTTCATCTTGTAACCGATCATGCGTTCGGTAATGCCAAGCTGCTTCGCGGCGGTTATCTTGACCCCACCAACGCGTTTAAGCATTTCCTTGATCAGTTGCTTTTCAACTTTATCCAGAGCTTGCGGCATTTTGATGGTCTCTGGCATAAAGGCCGGATGAACAACCAAGTAGTCTGTTGGCACAACGGGGGGGGCAACGGGCGTCGGGATAGGCGTTATAATGGGCGACACCTTTTCCGGTTCAACCTCAGATATTGACTCGGCTACCTTAAGCTTTGCAACCAGATCAAGCTGATGACTAAGATAGGCTTTGAATAACTTAATAAAAATGGACAACTGTCTCGTTTTCTTAAAATGCCGATGAAGTTTGGGAATGACAATGCGAACATATCGATCGGGGTTGCCGCCCATCCGAATTCGTAAAAAGAGATCCGAGATCGTCAGGCTGCCCAGTGATGTGTTTTCTGATACCGCCGCCACTTGGCCCTGATCGGTCCGAACCACAAAGTGATCCCAAGATAAACGAGTGGCATCAAAATCCAGATCGCTTTCGCTGATCAGACTTATATGGCTAAGTTGATATCGTGCGTAGAGATAGCTGGCCAATTTGTCGACGAATTCTTTCTCGTCCACATAGAGGGGCAAGGCATAAAGCTTCAAAATATCTTTTAGAATTTTCTTGCTCATACCCCCTATTGTAAACAGGGACACCTCAATCCGTCAAAGGAGAGGCCTAACGAAGTCGCCGCGATAGTATCCATCCAAATACGATCGACCCTAATAAAGCGAGCAATATCCCTGCCGGCATCTCAAGGGGATACATCAATCGCCGAGCCAATAGATCGGCCAGTGTTAAGAGAACCCCGCCCAGCAACAGGCTTTGCAGACCAAGCCCCCGATGATTGGGGCCGCGCCAAGCTCGAAGCGCTTGGGGCACCAATACTCCGATAAACCCGATCGGCCCTACATACGCCACCACCATAGCCACCGCAATGCTTACCCCAAGGAGCGATCGAGAACGTTCTTTCGCTACATCGACCCCTTTGCTCTTTGCCCATGTGTCCCCTAGACTCAAGATATCAAAGGTTTTCCCTTTAATGATAAACAGGGTTGCCAAGAGTGTGGCCAGTCCAGCAAAGATCATCGTGGGGACCCAACTAATATTTTGTATACTGCCCACCACCCAATGCATCCACTGCAACACATCAGCCCGATCAAGTTGGAATTGAAGAAACAGGACAAGGCTTATTAGCGCAGTGTTCTGGGCCGTCCCAAGCAAGACCAGTTGTCCGGGATCCATCAACCGCCATCGTGCGGCCAATTTCAACAGTCCCCATGTGCTGATCAAGGCGGCAACAATGGCCCCTGCCCCCTGATAGTCCGATAAGCCCAGAACGATCATCAACACAGCACCTAAGGATGCGGCACTCGATACCCCCAAGGTATAAGGTGAAGCCAGTTCATTACTAAGCGTGGATTGAAAAACGACCCCCGCTCCCGCCAAAACCGCCCCCGCCCCAAACGCCATCAAAACACGGGGTAAGCGATACGCCCAAAACACCGCTCCCTCGACTTTTCCTATACTAAGAGCGAGAAGTCCTGCCGCTATCGACAGCAGGATCAGCCCTACTAGTACCCATTGATCGCGTTTATACCAGTAGGGTTCGGCCATTCCAAGCGATCCTTTCGAACGAACGATCAAATATCGTGTCCATATACGGCAACCCCTTTGACAATGAACCCTGATAATGGACTTGTCCGTCTTTTATCATGAGTACTTTCGCCTGATCATAAAGCACTGAACCATAAAAAGGCGTTAAGTCATGAGCCACAATGACCAATGTTCGATGATGGTCGTGCCATTCGGTATACAAGAGTTTGACCAGCCGATCATGCTGGCCGGGGTCCATCCAAGTAAAGGGTTCATCTAACCACCATAAAGGCGAATTCTGAACCGCAATGCTGGCCATAACCACACGTTGCCATTGCCCCCCACTCAAGGTGGTTATGGGTTGATCCTTGATCGATCCAAGATCATATCGGATGATCACCTCCGTCGTGTCCACATTTATTGCCCCTAGGCATTGGGACAAGATCTCCCTAACCGTAAAGGGTAGATCCGGCTTCGTTTGTTGAAGCGCTATCCCCACATTTTCAACCCGATTTCTGAGTGACATATGTTGAATGGATCGGCCTCGAATATGGATATCCCCTTGGATCAGATTGGCCTCATTCAGAAGCACTTTTGAAAGGGTTGATTTGCCGGCCCCATTAGGCCCCAGAACGATCCATACGTCCTGTTCGTTAATGTCCCAAGATAGAGCCGAAATAAGGGGTTTACCGTATCCGATCGTTGCACAATTAAAAGAAAGAAGAGGAATTTTACTAGAAAGCCCCCGTTCGTACAGGGGGGGGGGGAATCGGGAGCTTTCTAACTGAAAGTTATTATACACCCACCTGATCACTTTGGCTATGGGGAACTCGATATTATTATCCGATATTTTTATCGGCTTCGTCGTAAAGCTTGCTGTAAAAGTGATGCAGGATGTCATAAATGTCCGCGCGCGCAAAATTATCTTGCAGGTGCAATTGCTCGCTCACGCCTTCTTCAGAATAGGACGCGCAAAAGGGGGGCTGATCCTTCATTTCTAAGGAGTCGAGAATGTCTTCGATGTCTTTTTCTGGAAGCGCATTATTTATTTTACTCAGGGTTTTCTTTATCTTCTTCTTAAATTCTGACTTTGTTTTGACATTCTTAAAGAAAAGATTATAGATCACCTCTGATGTTGCCGCATTTGTCGTAGGCGCTGCTTTAGACGACATCGCGTTATACACGGCTTGATTAATGAGCTGATTAAGATTGGGGCCCTGAATACTAACCATAGTTGTCCTTCATCGTCGACGTTGACTCGCCCTATTTTATCCTCTAGTATAACAACCATGATTATTCGTCGCAAGGCTAAACCCAATACCGAGGCGGTAGAGGCAGCACTTCTCGACCCAAGTCGCAACCTTCATTCCCCACATCCCTATAAAGGCGTCCTTATCGCCGTTGAGGGAACAGACGGGTCGGGGAAGTCTACTCAATTGCGTTTGGCCAAGAAATGGCTTGAATCTGAGGGTTATGGAACCGTCCTCACCGAATGGAATTCCTCACCCCTTGTTTCTCAGATCATTAAAAAAGGTAAACGAAAAGGCATTCTTAATAACACCACCTTCAGTCTATTACACGCGACCGATTTTGCTGACCGTCTCAACAAGATCATCATTCCCGCTCTCAAGAATGGTCAGATCGTTCTCGCTGATCGTTACATTTTTACCGCCCTTGCTCGAGACGTTGCCCGTCAATGTGACCGTGAATGGGTGCGCAACCTTTACGCCTTCAGCCTCAAGCCAGACGGAGTTTTTTACTTCAAGGTTCCTGTTGAGGTTAGCCTCGAACGCATTTCCACCACTCGAGAACCGAGTTATTACGAAGCCGGCATGGACATGAAGCTTTCTAGCGATATTAATAAGAGTTACCTCAAGTTTCAAAGTTTGGTCATTGCAGAGTATGACGAAATGGTTTCCGAATTTGGCTTTGATGTCATCGATGGAACGTTGCCCATCCCTGTTCAACAGAAACAATTTCGAGACAAGATATTGCCGTTGGTCAAACGGAGGCTTGCATGAAACAAAACATTTACCCAGGCAAATTGATCGTAGCAGAAGGGCTTGATGGTAGCGGCAAGTCCACGTGCTTTAATCTGCTTAAAAACTGGCTTGAGATCAAAGGGCATGGTGTTCAGGTATTGAAACGAAAGCAATCCATGCTTGTCGCCGAAACCATTAATCAAGCTAAAGTCGACCACACTCTTGTTCCTATCACCTACAGCCTAATTCATGCTGCGGATTTTAGCGACTTAATGCATCGTCAAATTATTCCGGCTTTGAAGGCTGGCTTTATCGTATTGTTCAACAAGTATGTCTACACCTCCATCGCCAAGGATTATTTGCGAGGACAAAACAAAGACTGGGTCGAGACGTTATACGATTTTGCGATCAAACCAGATCTGGTGTTCTATTTTAAACTACCCCTTGAAATGGCCTTGGAGCGCCTCACTCAAGAAGAAAAAGAAAAAGATTACTATGATAGCGGAATGGATATCGGCTTTGGCCCCAACAATGTTCAATCTCTGCGCAATTTTCAAACCAAACTGGGTGAGCAATACGATCTTCTCGCTCGACTTAATCAGTTCACCATCATCGACGCCAGTAAGCCCATGCAACATCAACTTACCCAAATGAAGCGCATCCTCGAAACGCTTTTGGATGCCTAACACCCATTTCCCCCCGAAAGGGTTCAGCCCCCTGCCCTATCAAGAGGCTGTTAATGCCGCACTCGTTTGTACAAAATGTGGCCTTCACGCCACCCGAAACAAGGTCGTCTTTTCCGATGGCCCCGTTCCTTGTGATATTTTATGTATCGGCGAAGCACCCGGAGCCGATGAGGATGCCCAAGGCATTCCCTTTGTTGGACGTGCAGGGAAATTATTAACACAAATGCTCCTTAGCATTGGACTGAAACGTCCCGATGATGTTTACATTTGCAATACCCTTAAGTGTCGCCCACCAGGGAACCGTACCCCAGAACCCAAAGAAATTCTGGTCTGCCTCCCGTTTCTTGTCAGCCAAGTTGATGCCGTTCGTCCCAAGATCATCGTTTTACTCGGTTCTCCCGCCATGAAAACCATACTCAACCCCTCTGAAGGGATAACACGCATTCGCGGTCAGTGGTACAATCTAAACGTTAGCTACCAAACGCAACCGGTTCGAGTGATGACGATTTTTCATCCTTCCTATCTGTTGCGAAACCCGTCGTCAAAAGAGGGGTCACCAAAATGGCTAACTTGGCAAGACTTAAAAGCCATTCGAAAGGAGCTCGAAACCCTGCGATGAAACGATTTATGGTTTCCATCATACAATTTGATGTGACGGCAGACCCTTACGCCAATATCACCCATCTTGAGAGGCTCTTTGCCGTTGCGGGTGGGCGCCGTTCCCGCTTTGTCGTCCTTCCTGAGCTATTTGGGGTTGGGTTCAATTATGATCTTTACTCCGAAATGTCCGATCACAATATGGAGATGCTAAAATATCTTCAAGGCGTGGCTCGTAAATATGGCTTTTACCTTATTGCGGGCTCGGTCGCCTTCAAAACAGGAACCCAAAATGATCAATACCATAACCGATCGTATCTCATCTCCCCCGAGGGTGGCGTCATGGGGCATTATGACAAGATGCATATTTTCTTCCAAAACCAAGAAGATCAGTATTTCATCCCAGGCACAAAAGCCCCTGTTTTCCGCACCTCGTACGCACCGATCGGCATCCAGATCTGCTTTGATATTCGATTCCCCGAAACCATTCGAGAAATGGTTCGGCAAGGGATGAAGGTTCTCTTTGTGCCCGCCCAATTCCCCCATCCCCGCAAAGAACATTGGATCAATCTGCTCAAGACCCGTGCGATCGAAAACCAAATTTATGTTATTGGCGCCAATCGCATCGGCAGTGTCAACGAAGATGTCAGTTATTTTGGACATTCTGTCATTATTGATCCTTACGGCGATACCCTCGCCAACGGCTATGAGAAAGAAAGTGTCATCTCGGAATATGTGGATATGGACTTCTTAGAAGCCTATCGCAAGAGTTTTCCGGTACTGAAATGGTTGTAATTGCTTCTCTTACTTTGTCTTGATACAAAGTAAGCAAAAATCAAGTCATCGCAAAGGCTCGGCTCGCTTCGCATGAAGAAAAAGAAAAAAGCACCTCTAAACAGGGTTGCTTTTTCCATTTTCTATGCTCAATGTCGCCTCAAACAATTTGCGATGACGGGGAATATTGGATGGGGTTCGTTTCAAGGGGCAGTCGATCATTCTCGATGGACGGGAATACAGGGGGCGCAGCCCATTCATTGGGAACGGCAGAAATATGTCGCCATTTTGGAGTTTTAGATTCCAAAATAGAACTAGCGATAGAGCCTCAAATACGTTTCAAGTAGCGGATCATTGATTCGATAGACCTTGTTGTATTTCTCGATATGTCCCGCATCAATTAATATTTTAAACGTTGTCGCAACGGTCTTATTATTCATTTTTAGTTCAGCCAAATATTCAACCGAATTAAATTGTCGCAACTGTCCTCGTTTTGCAATGGAGGCCATGATAATTTGCTCTTTAAGCGAATGATACCCTAGCAGCTCCTCGTATTGAGTTTGGCGAGTTTCTATAATCCTCGTAATGGTGTGGTTGACCATCTCCTGCTCGATCTCGACATTCTCATAATTCTCCATTATTTCGGCACAAACCAGATTAATCGACTCGGGAACTCTGTGCATATTGTCTTGCAGCGTTTTTGATACTTCAAAGCCAAGGCGAATCCCTTTCGCAGCCAATCGCTCATTGATATAAGTATGATAGATTTCATAGTCGATGGGCGAGAAACTAACGGGGGTTCCCCATTGATAAAAGGGCTCTCTTGGTTTTAAGAATATTTCGCTTAATAGATGACTCTTTGAGCCCATAACAATGACGGGGGAATCGATATCTTGTAGAAAAGATCGAATGATTCCTTGCTCAGATTTTAACTTTACAATATCTTGAAACTCATCAAAAACCATAAGAAGATCCTTTTTTTGGGATATATTTTTTAAGACGCGAAATAGGTCATCCATGCTTTGTGAGTTTCTTATGTCAATCGATTTTAAGCTGAGACTTGCCGCCCCCGTAACAGGATCAAAGCTGACTTCGGGGCGCATATGGGATACAAATTTCTTAATTTCATTGGTCCATTTTTTAAGGGGGATTTCGGCCATGGCATGTTCAAGCGCCGCTTTTAATCTCAAGGTGAGCGATTCATTATCGGTAACATTAAACAAATCAACAAAGAAGATAAATGCCTGTTTGTGCGTTTGACTAAATTGCTTCATGATTACATTTTTCACTAGCGATGTTTTGCCATAATTCCTTGGGCCATAGATCACGACATTATTCCCGTTATTAATATTTCGAAGAATGGCGTCTCGTTCTTTTGAAAGATTACAGATATTTTCTTCATCTACTAGCTTACCCACAACAAACTTCTTCATTGAATTACCCTCAACCTTCATTGTAGTTTTTCTACAATACAATTATTACAATACCATCGCTACAATGTCAACTATTCATAACGTTTATCAATGTGGACGCCATTTTGGAGTCGTCAACTCCATTATCGCCGCCGTTTTGGAGTTTTCGATTCCAAAACGGTTTTGCTTGCATAATCCTATTTATGGCCTATGATTAAAGGGAATATCTAATAAAGGAGCCTATACTAAATGGGATCAAAGCATGAGTTAAATAATGACGCCCACGATCAACCCGATGTAGGCATACCTAAGGAAGATATTGACGCATCCTCTACTTATATAAAACCTTATATTTCAGTAGATAAACATGGTGAGAAGGGTAAATTATTTGAAGAGCTCTTTTATGATGATCGATACAAAAAGAATAAAGGACGTAATTATCATTAAAGAATAAACATGAAACTGTTTGTTTGGGGCAAAACATTCCTGATCGTCTTTTTTGGAACTATTCGCCGATGAAAACTGTTTATTCATTAGAAAGTTGGAGGTGGTTTGTATGAATATAAAACGCATGGTGAGTTTATTCATCATACTGTCTTGTGGATGGATTTTTGCTGGAGTGGCTGTCGATGTTGGGATCGCGGTTCCTGTAACAACCGTATCACAAAAGACCTATCCTTATACTCAACAACAAGAAGAGCTTCTTCTTCAGATCCAACAACTTGATGTCGAGATAAAAAAACTTGAACAAGACAGGGACACTACCGAAGCGGACATTGATCAGTTCTACTTAGAGAATAAATATGATGAAACCAGTCAACGTTTTTCTAAAGAGTATAATAAAGTCCGGTTCATGGAAAACAAAATTGCAGCGTTAAAACGACAAATTGAAGGGGATGCTTTGCAGCGTATCGATCTGCAAAAACAATGGGAGGCCATAAAACCCGACGATCGGCCCATAGTCGACCATGTAGTGTTCATTGAAACCCATTATGCCCTATCCCCCTTTAACCTTATTCTTTCTGATGGTTTTCTGCTTCATCGGGGCGCCCATTACCGATATCGCTACCAAGAACCAAGGGGACGTCGGGGTTCACCTGTGAGAGTGGCTCCTAGCAAAAGTGATCGTCTTCAAAATCTCAAAGATCGCCAGTTACGGCAATAAAATGACAAAAAATACATCGCAACATATACTAAGCTCCTCTGCAAATTTACTCGGCTTTTGTTTGATTGTTTTAACATCCTTAAAAGTTACGAAATTGAACGAAGTGACTCAAATGGATGAGCTTACAGGCATTACGTCAATATTTCTTTCTGTGGCCTGCTTATTGTCATTTTTATCCATTCGCTTTGAGAATCGAAAGTTCGCCATAAATTTCGAGAAAATTGCAGATCTCTTTTTTGTTCTTTCATTATTTCTTATCTTAATTGTATCGGCGTATATCGCTTTTTCAATTAATTTTCTGATTAGAAGTTAACATCCCAGAAAATAAAGCACCTTTTCAATCAAAATTATTTGCAGTAAACTACTGGATTAGTAAATAACTGAATAGGAGTTCCCCATGAAAATCCCAACCGAGCTAAAACACAAACCTGTTATTGTTTCCGAAGACTATGATCTGATCGATGGACGGAGTGCGAACGCCAGCGACGCCAAAGGGTTATCTCTGGGTCTAGCCCAATGGAATGACCGTGGCAATCTCGAGATCTCCGCCAAGGTTTGGCGTCATACTGGTGATAAGTGGTCTCGCCAATCCGAGGAAATGCCCCTCCATCGTGCCCTTGATCTGGCCATTTTAATCTGCAAGTCAAAGCTCTTCTTTAAAGAACGTTACCATAAGCATGAGAAGGACTATGCCACCTATCCCCTGATCGAGCGTATCGGACTTCAAGGTGGTGCGATGAATGTTGCCATTTGCGAGGAAAACGAACATATTCAAAAGGATCTTGATCTCTTTGAAGCCTGCCTTCAAAAGGATGACGAGGTCATTAGTGAACGACTTAATGTCCTTTATCGTCTGATAACGGAACTAAAACAAGGCTAACGATCATTTCTTCACTACAGGGGTCAACATAAAGACCACTTCACTGGATTCTTGTTCGGAGGTATTCATGTCAAACACACCCCCAATGTTGGGTAGTTCCCCTAAAAGAGGAACGCTTTGATGATTCTTGCGATCTTGTTGCTGACTTAGTCCACCAAGGATAAGGGTGTCGCCGCTCTTTATTTCACCTTCGAGCATGACCTCCCGACTACTTAAAATGGGGTAGTCACCTGCGGGGGTTGCCTTCCATTGTTTTATATTACTAATAGTCGCTTGGATTTGGGCATGAATGACATTTCCCTCTAGGACGATCCCTTTCAATTTCAGATCGATCCCTGTATCTAAATATTGCAATTGCCACCCCGTCTTAGTGGCCGTTTCAACCGGAACCGTGTAGGGAACTCGATCACCGATCTGAATATGGGCCTCTTGACCTTCTACACTGGTAACATGCGGGCTAGCTTTGAGATTGGCTACGCCTGAATTCACAAGGATGTTCAATTGATCCATAAGGTGAACCATACCCTGCTCTCTGGTTGTTTTCCACTGATTAAAAAAACTCTGCCAATCAATGCCAAGCTGCTCGATACCTTGGCGACTCACCTCAACAATGGCAATACTATATTCGATAGTTTGAGGGGCAACGTCCACTTGTGATATCCATAACTCAATCCGATCAAGTATGGATCGATCACCCTCAATATAGACGACTCGAGATCCTGGAGGTCGAACCGCCCGAACTAAGGGTGAAACCTGAGTAACCAGTGTGACCCAATCCAAGTCGAGTCGATGATTCAGGGTAACGATTCGACTTTGAACCCGAGACGTCCCAATCACAGATGTTGCTTGTCTACCAACAGGCGCCGTTGGCGTCGGGAAGGTAAAGATCGCTTGGCTGCCTGCCCAACTCAGAGACATGATCAAACAAAAGATAAGTGTTCTCATTTCCAAACCACCTCCGCAAACGGTGGCTCAACGCGAATACTCAATGGGACCTTGTTCATCGTACGAAGAACTCTGAGCAGGCCTGACAACGATTCGGGGGTCACGTTGAGGCACTCCCAGCTCCCTTGATGGTCGACCCAATCAGGTGGGATAGAAGCCGGAGTTTGCTTTATTGGCGGCACCAAGACGATAGAGGGCTCTAATAGGAAACCAATGGAGACAAACACTCCCGAGATCAAAAACCAGAGAACAGCGTTCAATCCTTGATCAACCATGTTCCGCCTCCTTTGATATGCGACATACCTTCTTGCGTTTCAACCACGGGAAGGGTCACCTTCCAACTCGATGAGAGTTTTTGTGTTTGCTCAGAAGCCCCCATGATGTCTACCGACCAACCCATGGGTGTCACCTCGATCTTTCGAATATAAATGGAGAGCCGAAGAATATCGCTCAAAGCCTTGTTCATTTTTAGTGAACGTACGTATATTTTTGATTTATCAAGTTTGGATTTAATGGCATTGCGTTCTAATCGTTGATGTTGTTGTTTTTGTAGAACACGTTCCTGACAAAGCAAAAACATTGCTGCGATTATAATGATGGCGATGACTTTCTTTTGTCGGATGGATAACTTTATGTTTGTCTTCGGCGAACCCATGGTTACCAAAAAGGATTGATTGTCTGCACGTACATATTCATAAGCAGGAACCTGTTTATATCGACTTTGCATAAGCAACTCAATAAGTGGCCTTGGGTTCACATCCAAGGGACATGCTATGGTAAACGATTCTTTAGCGGACAAAGGGGGTATCATGGTAGCGGTTTCGGTATTGCAACGCTTCAAGAAGATGAGCAACCTCAATGTGCGAAGATTCAGACAGATCCGCAATCGTTCGAGCCACACGGATCATTTTGTGAAGCTGTCTAGCGCTGAGTCGAAGCGAAGGGGTTCGGCTAATGATCTCTTTATAGAGGCTGGGTGAGCGGTCTATTTCTTTTTGTATATCTACAGACTCCATACGCGCATTTTGAATCGTCTGTTTTCGATGAATATGTTGAAAGCGAGATACTCTCCCCACTCTTTCCCCTATAGCCTGACTGGGTTCGCCATCGGGCAAACGAAACAATTCTTTTTCAGGCACCGGCCGAAGCGTAAGGACCATGTCAAAACGATCAAGTAAGGGGCCTGATAGCTTTAAATTATATCGTTGCCGATTCACTAAGGTGCAGCGACAAGGGATACTGGGATGCCCATCATATCCGCAAGGACATGGGTTTGCACTCGCGACCAACATAAACTGTGACGGATACGTGATCGTTTGTTGTGCACGCGCGATATGCACAAGCCCTTCCTCCATAGGTTGTCGAAGCGATTCTAAAACGAGTCGATTAAACTCTGGCAGCTCATCTAAAAAGAGGACACCTCTATGAGCTAAACTTATTTCACCCGGGCGACTAAACGCAGAGCCTCCTATCAACCCAGCATAACTCGTTGTATGGTGTGGGGATCGAAACGGTCGTTCATGCCAATGCCCATCCCGATCGGATATTTTCCCGGCCACACTGTAAATCTTGGCCGTTTCCATCATTTCGCTATCACTTAAGGGGGTAAGAATACTCCCTATGCGACTCGCTAACATGCTTTTCCCACAACCAGGGGGACCTATAAAAAGGATATTGTGTCCCCCTGCGGCGGCGACTTCGATGGCACGTTTGGCAAGGACTTGACCTCGCACATCTTGAAAATCTACATGGGAAATGTTGGGGGTTGAGGCAGGTCGCCAAGAGGATACCGCCCCTACCACATCGGGCTTCATGAGTTTATCGATCGCGTCAGATAACGATGTGACGGCGATAATTGGCAAACCTTGAACCATGGTCGCCTCATGCTCGTTCTTTGAGGGGAGGATCAACGCCTTCACCCCTGACTCTTTAGCAAGCATCGCCATTAACAGCACGCCAGAAACGGGTTTCACATCCCCACCCAAGCCAAGTTCCCCAACGATCATAAAGCCATCTAGATTTGGAAAATCAGCCTGACCCGTTGATTGTAGCAACGCGATCGCCATCGGCAGATCGTAAAGGGTTCCATTTTTTCGGATATCCGCTGGCGCAAGGTTGATCGTAAAAAATTGATTCATGGGGAGTTCAAACCCAGAATTCTTGACCGCCGCTAGCACACGATCTCGGCTTTCACGGATCGCTGCATCGGGAAGGCCAACAATGCTGAGACCCGGCAAGCCACGTCGACTATCCACCTCAACATCGATGCGTTTTGCTTCAAATCCACCTAAGGTCGCACTTTGAATTTGCGTCAACATTTAACGTCATCCTCCGAAATATTTATTTTGTTTGCGTTAATATTATGACGTTAAAAAAGAGGGCACGTCAATAGGTTAATTTTGGGAAGGGGGTTACGCTTTGAGTTTTTTTATGAGCCAAGCCATGTTCTGTCCTAGCTTTGTGATGGTTTGAACGCCTTCTTCATCGCTAGCAACCTCACCGGGCAACCGCCCTCTGGCAATATTCCAGTAGCTTGATCCCACAATGATCATTTCACCGATCATAAAAAAATTATTGATGGTATTAAAAACCGTAAGTCCGCCTTCTCGCCTGACGGCGACGATGCCAGCGCCAACTTTTTGACGAAGATGGTTGTTGTTGGCACGCGCCACCATCCCTGCCCGCTCGATCAAGGCCTTCATCCCAACAGAGACATCCGCAAAATAGGTTGGAGAAGCAAGAATAATACCATCGGCCGTGATCATCTTGGTGATATGGCTATTCATGTCATCATTGGCGACCGCACAACGGTGGTCTTTATTATCAAAGCATTTATAACAAGCGGTACACCCCAGAAAGGGCTTCACCCCAAGGTCAACCTGTTCGGTCTTGATACCCTCACGCTCTAACTCTGTAAAGCATCGGCGTATCAACCAATCGGTGTTTCCAGATTTACGTACAGATCCATTAAAAGCAACAACGTTCATGTTTTTATTTTACAACCACAGATCGAAAAGCGGCAAGGATTAGATCATATCGCGGTCCAGGACGCTTCATGACCTCTTTTGAAAGAAATATGATCTTTGTTTGGGATGGCCAAAGTCCTTTATACCAGCCCAAGTGGCCGGCTTCAAGAACAAGGATATTGTCTGGCGAGAATACCGATAGTCCCTCTCGTCCTATCATCGGATATCGCTGAGTCCCTTTAAACACCGACGAAAAGCCTGCCGCTGCTAACATCGGACTATAGAAAGTCTCTCGCCCCAACACATAGGCCGCTTCGATTCGACCATTACGAACAACTTGCTCGAGTATCACGAGGACTGACCGTGTTGGAGAAGAAGAGGGTTGCAAAGGAAGCGCATGCCGGTTTAGCCACAGTGAGGCCATTCTCTCTTCCCCTAAAATACTGCCCAAGCGTTTGACCATATCCCTTATACCAACGATCGACTCCGCATCAAAGGTCTCCACCTTCAGATGATGTTGCCGACAAAAAGCGATCAACGGTGCATGGGTTCTCAACAGCAAGACCCGATCGGGCTTTAGTGAAAGGAGTTGCTCCTCATTGACATCGTTATACCCCCCGACCTTTGGCAGTTTTTTGGCTGCGTCAGGATAGTCACAATACCGCGTCACCCCCACCAACTGTGATTGGCCACCGAGGAGGAATACCGTCTCGGTGATGCTAGGCGCCAGCGAGACGAGTCGCGCCGGAAAGGCGAGACCTGCAAGAAGCACAAGAGTAGTGATTCGTTTTAGAATGATATGCTGACCTTTATTCCACCCGTTCGTCCCGGCATTACATACCCAGAATATTCCTCGTACGTTTGATTGAACACGTTATGAACAAATAGAGAGTATATGTCTTTGGTGTAATCCATATCCACAACCCAATAACTGGGCAATGCGATCGAACCTCCTGTCATCGACAAGCGTTCGGAAACATAATTCGCTCGGATCGACAGACTTCCCGACAACCCACCCATGTTTAGCGCCATATTTACTTTCGTTTTGGCTCTATTTTGTAGCCAAGCCCCTGTTTTCTCGTCACTGGCATCTAACATTTGTGTCCAGTTGAGATTGTACAGAATGGCCTCCCCAACGCTACCAAACCACTCGGTTTCCATACCACTTAACCGTGCACGGCCGACATTGTTCGGCGAGGATGAAGACCAGTCGGCCGAGGAACCCCATTCGATGAGATCATTCACTTTCTTTTCAAAATAGGACGTTCGAAAGCTTCCTATTGAAGTTCTCATGGTTAGTTCGAGATCAATATTTCGGGCAGTTTCTGGTCGAAGGTTGGGGTTCCCCACACTTCCGTAACTATCCTGACAATAAAGATCCGCTAATGAAGGGGCTCGAAAAGAGGTGCCATAGGACATTTTTAATGAACAATCTCCACCCAACAAAAAAGCTTGGCTGAACTTATAGGTATCCGCCGTTCCAAAACGGGAGTGTTGATCTTGCCTGACGCCCATATTCATTTTCCACCACGGACTGAATGACCAATCATCATTGATATACGCCGCATCATTTTGAAGGGAATGGTTCTGACTAAGAATACTATCGTTCGGGATCATTTGTTCCGTTTCTAGCCCCAAGATGATCGCATGATCCACAAGTCTAAATTCTTTCGTTCCACCTAGGGTATTTGACCATCCCTTTGAGTCCGACACAGCCCCACTTATCGCCGTTCGTTCATCACACTTTGTTGTAAAATACAGGCGCCCTCCCGAACGATCATTATCCCCTATCTGGGTCTCTAGACAGTACCCTTGATCTTTCTGTTCGGAGGCCGAATACAGGCCCGCAGGATTCCCTCGTTGATCTGAGTAGGCTGACCCCGCCACCCTCACTTTATAATCATGCAGCAACACCTCGTTATACTCTATGGCCAAAATATCATTATTAAAATATCCCACAGGGAGGTAGCCATCATATCGGCCATGAAGCAAACTCAACTGAACGTTTGACGCCACTGTTCCCTGCGAATACGCTAAAGAAAGGTTTTGATTTCCATATGAACCGAGCTCTAAACTCAGTTTATTCTGGCCCAGCGTTCTTGACGAGACAATGTTGATCACCCCACCCACCGCATCAGCACCATAAACAGCCGACATGCCGCCACGATAGAGTTGAATTTCCTGAACCTGCTCAAGGTTGATATTGTTCAGGTCAACGGTTCCATAAACGGCATTCTTCATGGGAATACCATCCCGAAGGATCAGCGTTTGGTTTGAATTAGCCCCTTGAAGGGAAAGGGCATTCACGCCTCCTTTTCCTCCATATCGATTGGCCTGCACGCCAGGCTCACCTTGCAAGATATCGCCGATCGAAAAGTCTTTGTATCGATGAACATCTTCTTCAGAGATCAGCGTGCTATTGGGATAGGTTGAGAGAAATCGAGACGCAGTCACTACAAAGTTCAGATTCGTACTCATCGGCACCGCCAACACAAAACCCAGACATAAACAACTGATAACAATACGGGGGAAAAACATCCTGCCACCTCCACGAGCGATTACGTTAAAGGCGTTCCGACTTTTCCCCTCACTTGTCTGCCTTAGGCAGGAGGCGAATTCACGGTTGCGGGCCAGCGCGGGGTTTTCACCCGACTTTCCCTTTAACCATCACATTATGGCGTGGAAACGATTATTTGAAAAGCGAATCAATATCATCTTGTTCCATTCTCGTCTCGTCGACTCCGAATTCTTTCTGAACAAGATTGATCCGTCCCATTTTCTTTAATACTTTGGCTACTTTTACCACAACCCCTTTGGCATTATCGATCTCAACGGGCGCATAGGAATCTTTTCTAAGCTCAATAACTTCGTTTACCATCGCGACCAATCCTTCGGCCAAGCCCATCAACTTTTGTTCTCGATCAGATTCGTCCATATTGATCAAAATTAATGCTAGAATATCAGGATCTAGCTCCATAAACACTTTAAGCAACTCTTCTTGTGGAAGGGCAATGACATCCTCAAAAAGAACGATCATATCACGAAGCTCAAAAAGCACATCTGGATATTTTTCATGAAGCGCCATAGTGATCTCAGATTTTTTATCAGCTGGGAATCGATCTATTAAGGGAAGCACAGCATGCTTACCCCCAATTAAACAGGCGACTTTATCTTTATACAGCTTCTCAAGTTCATAGATTTCCGAAACCGGATGCTCAACCTCGTAGGTAAGAAAGGGGATGATCTCTGTTTGTTCTTCTGTTGTAAATCGAGAAAAGATAACCGCACTCATATGTGTCGGGAGGTATGAAATAATAATAGCGACCCTCTGCCAAAACAAAGCCTGGTCAGCGTCATCGGGTTGGGGTTTGTCTCTTTCAAGCAAATAGGCTAATTTAATGATATTGTTATCCGTTACGAAATCAAAGTAGTCCCGAATGGCATTGCTTTCCTTAAAAGTGAGTTCGTCTGATCCTAAACCACCCGCACCCATTAACCCCAACCCTCCAACCAAATCAACGTCGGAACCTCCCACTCCTCCACCTTGTTTGGAGTCGCCGCCTGATTTATTTACTGAGGCGTCCCCCGCTGCCACCCCTACACTACTTGCTATATTGGTTGCTGAACCGGAGAGCCGAAACAGCGCAAACGCAATGCCTCCCATCATTAATATCAATAACGAACCCAAGGCAATGGTGATAATCTCTTTTACGCCAACCTTGCCTGATGAATTAGTCATTAACTGTCCAATAAATTCCTTCCCCGATTTGATCTCGCTTTTGATAAACCCTATCGACTTTTCGCTTTCTTTGGCGCTGAGTTCTTGTTGTTGAAGATTGGTTTGGAGTATAGCGTTAAATTTGTCATCCGAGCTTTTTTGGGTATTGGTGTTGCTATCGATCATGGCCCTGATCAACTGCATTTCAGCTGATTCGCCCCCACTATTGGAGAACTTTTCTCTCGACACCTTGATCGTGCTGTCTTTATATTGGTCGAAATCCAATATCGACTTTATTTTATCTAAAACGGCTTTTTCACTAACCCCCGTCGAATTGATCCAAACATTAACTTCATAGTGGCTAAAGACATAGGCGTTCTGAATATTTGCTTTCGATATCTGCTTTATGGGAACCCCTGGCAAGAATAGGGTTTGGATCTTTTGAGCATTAGCCATATTAACTTTCACTCGAACCTTCAGCGAGATCATAACTTGGTTGGGACCGAAGATCCTGTCGATAAGACTCTGTGCATCTTTTTCTTTTATTTGTTGATAAGTCAGGATCTCTGCGCCCGAATTAAATTCTAGTTCAACGGGTTTAATGTTAATTGAACTCGTCGGTTCTGTCGCCAACGACGCATTCACAGTGAAACTGAGGCATATAAAGAAGAGAAGTAGTAGGTTTTTCATCAGAGCATATCTAAAAAATATTTTATTTCTTCATTATTCGGTTGATAGCGCAGCACCAGTTCCCAATACTTCCTTGCTTTTGTATAATCTTGCAGCATATAGAAGGATGATCCTTTTAAGGAAAGGGCCCCAATGTTTTTATTATCTTCTTTTAAAATGAGGTTACATTCATCTATTGCTTGCCAGAACTGAAAGTCATAAAACGCAAGAAGGGCTTTATTCAATCTCTTTGTTAACACATCGAGGCTTTCATTAGATACGTCTTCGTTTGATTTTTGATAGGCGATATCTCGCGTTGTGGCGATCTCCCAAAACATCATCTCACATTGAAGGTTTCGTTTGCGATACGCGGTTAATTCAAGTCGATCAAGCGATTGAGCGCCTCCAATAATATAGTCACTGATCGCGGAACCAATAATTTGTTGTTCTTTTATAGTGGCGCTACTTTTTTGAGCAGCAACTCTGGCCGAGATCGCTGGGTTTTTTATAAGAACGGCAATTAGCTTTTCTCTCGTTACATAACTTTTATCATTCACATTGTCACTAAAATTAATTGCCGGAAATATCTTTTTAAGTATGTCTACCGCATCCGACATTTGAAGAATATTTTGATAGTTCTTGTCGCCCGATTCTATGTACTTATTTTCTACCCCTGTCTGAATAAATGGAAAAACCTTCATCTCAGGGAGTACGTCTTTGAAGTAGGGTTGATTGATAGATCCATTCGGGGTTATATTTCCTAACCACATGGCTATCACCATAACTTGAAGACCATTTAGGTTTGCATCTGGTTGGAAAGTATTGTCTACAAAAGCAGGCATAAATCCATTCGCCATAAAAAACTGTGCCTCATTATAGTATTGATAGTTCGGACTAATATCTGTCGCTTCGAGTGCCAACGACAGGGATTGGCATAACATGATAAAGGCACAGATAAAGAATATTTTTATTTGTTTATTGAACAATCCCTTACCCTCAAGTTGCTAAAGAACAATAGGGAGCTTCGCCCCTTCTGCTAGAATAGTATAGCGAGACTTTATATTCAATATAATTAGGGATTATCGTTCTAAGATTTTTTTTGTTCAAGCATACGAGATTCATCGAAAGGTTTAACAATAAAATTTATAGCACCCTCGTCAGCCTCACAGACTTAATATCCAGCCGCCACCTAGATCTGGGTTAAACGCATGCGAAGAAATGCAGTATCGTCGACAACGAGCACCTTAACCATTAATCTAGGGATACTACTTTTGCGATAGTACTGAGAAGGGATTTTTCTTCATAGGGTTTAATTAAAAAATTTTTAGCGCCGAATTCTAACGCTTTCATAATGGTCTCTTGCTGAGAAAAACTGCTTAACATAACCACTTTAGCTTTCTTATCTATTTTCATGATCTCCTGTAATGCTTCGAGTCCGTTCAGATCGGAAGAGCACACGCGAACTCCAGTCACGGTTGGACATCTCGTATGCCGTCTTCTGCTTGAAAA
>CAIUCY010000222.1 GCA_903897765.1 uncultured Candidatus Marinamargulisbacteria bacterium
CACCAAACTTACTTGAACAAAATGCACGCTCGTTCACTCATTATTTCTCAAAGAAAGGAGGTGAGCATGGTCAGGTTATAAATGATTTACCCGATGCCATTACGGTCAGGTTTTTAAATGATTTGACACGTTCTTAGAAAAGCGTGCTAATATTTACATTATGCGCCTATGCTCTTTTGAACATGAACCTTTTGAGGATGTCGGTTTGATCGCTGATTGGATGGCCCTTAGGAATCATCAACATTCCGTTGTTAAACTATATGATCATGCCCCCCTTCCTGATATAGCGACTTTTGATGCTTACATTATTATGGGTGGTGGCATGGGGGCTAATGATGACAACCGTTTCCCCTGGCTTACTGCTGAAAAAGACTTTCTAAAAAAAGCATATCAACATAAGCTTGGACTGCTGGGGATATGTTTGGGGGCTCAACTGCTATCCATTACTCTGGGGGGAACCGTTCGTAAAAACGAACATAAAGAAATCGGTTGGTTTCCTGTTTTGCCAACATCAACCCCTAGTCGATTATTCCCAAACCAATCAATGACTGTTTTTCAATGGCATGGTGACACCTTCAGCATTCCCCCCTCAACCCTTCATACCTTTTCATCGCAACCCTGCCATAATCAATCCTTCGAATCTGAAAATGGGAAGATCGTTGGTTTACAGTTTCATATTGAAACGAATCAGCAAAACGTTCAGAGACTCATAGAGGGTGCCCCACAAGATCTTTTGCCTCCGGGACCCTTTATTCAGTCAACAGACAAAATGCTGTCGTCCACACCATCAGTTACCGATCAATTTGCCTTACTTTGTCATTTTCTAGATGCTTGGTCCTCTGCGGTATTAAAGGAGCCTAGTTATTCAGCTAACGTCCATTTTAATTGATAGAACGACCCTAAAACAAAATACACGAACGCCCTCACAAACCGACCTCGCTTTAAAGAACCACTCGACACGATTTTCGATTTATTAGCGACCCACCAAAAAATTGCATTCTTTTTAAAAGAATCAAGATCTCGACTATTCATTTTAATTAATTTTCGTAACGCGTATAGTCGATAGAGGTCCATCACGGGGTATCGTCGTGATAATTGATCGTCATGGCCACCATGCTTGGTCACGAGAAGATAAGGAACCAATCCAATCTTATACTTACAGCTAATACGTAACCATAGATCGTAATCTTCAACCACCCTCAAGCGTTCATCAAAGTTACCAACATCATCAAAAACGCTACGATGGATCATCACCGCAGATGGAGAGACACAACAGAGCGGAAGGCAATCATAAAAGATTCGCCCACCATGTTTGGCGTGCTTTTTCATGGGATTGACCCGTTTTCCTCGACGAATCCAACTCTCATTCGTCTGAGAAATCAGTTCACCGTGAAACATCATCGACGATAATTGTTGACTTAATTTACTACTTATCCACAGATCGTCACTATCGATAAACGAAATATATTCACCTCTAGCCTTACTTATTCCTAGGTTTCTTGCCGATGACACCCCTGCGTTTTTTTGGGTTAATATAATGATTTTCTGTGGATAACGTTGTTGATACTCTTTCATAATGCTGACTGATGAGTCGACGGATCCATCATCTACCATTATCAGCTCAAAGTCTTCAAAGTCTTGCGCTATAACGGATTCAATCGTGTTTGGCAACCAAGCCTCTCGATTGTGTACGGGACAAATCACTGAAATTTGAGGGTTGCTAGGGTTGTGTACAGCTTGTGGATAAACCATTAAGGGGACCAAGGAAAATGAACCCATCGAGAAGACTCCACCTG
>CAIUCY010000223.1 GCA_903897765.1 uncultured Candidatus Marinamargulisbacteria bacterium
GCGATATCGGTGGCGACAGGGAACACCATCATGTCGATCACAACCGCAGGCAACGTCGGCATCGGGACGAAAAATCCTCTCTCGAATTTAGATGTTGTTGGAACATTTCGATTTAGAGATGCAGAAGCTCCCTCAAAAGGTTATCGTTATAGATTCGGTGGGGCAACCGATGTAGAAGGTGGCGGTTCCGACATTTACTTTTCGGTATGGGATACTGGAGACTTCACGGGAACGCAACGCAATAAAATGCTAATGGAAAAGGGTACAAATGTTCTTCAACTTATCCATGAAATACAGTTCCGAGATAACCCACAAGGCAATAAATACGCAGCTATTTATGGTGATAATGGCAATGCTTTCTTCCTTGGCAATGTTGCCATCGGCACCACTACTCCATCAGGAGCCTTGGAGGTTAGCTCGAATTCTCAGGGTGTTGTCATTCCTCGTATGACCAAAACCCAACGAAATGCTATTTCAGGGGCAATAGCCGGCACGCTGATCTACCAAACCGATAATACCCCCGGATTAAGGGTCTATAACGGAACGAACTGGATGCGCTTTACCGAAACCGCTGATTAGTAAATAATCAAATGTTTGTAGTGTTTTATCCCTGAATCTTCGTGTACACTTATTATTATCAATCAGTGAGGAGACGTCTCATGACCAAAGATATGGAGAATACGATTATCTCTATCGCCAAAAAATATCAGGCTAAAAGAGTGTTTCTCTTTGGCAGTATGCTTGAAAATCCAGAAACAGCAAGGGATATTGATTTAGGAATAGAGGGTGTATTAGGGGTGGCCTTCTTCCGAATGATGGGGGATCTTGTAGTTGGGCTTCCAAAACCTGTTGATGTGATTGATATGGATGTGGCAAATTCCTTTACGATATTGGTAAAACGGGATGGAAAAGTCGTTTATGAGCAGCCTTAGCGATAAAATTCTTGCTGAAAAACAGCAAATGGAAAAAACATTAACCTTGGTTTCAATCAAGTTAGAATCGAATCAGCTTGATGTGTATGAGGTAACAGCCATCGCAGCGATGATGAGTAATATTTACCATGGTGCAGAAAACATTCTGAAGCAGATTTGCCAGAGCAAGAAACTAAATATTGATAGCATTGATCGATGGCATCGACATTTATTGGTTGCGGCAGAAACGAATCACATCATTTCTGAATATACGGCCGAACAACTCATGGTTTTTCTTCAGTTTCGGCACTTTTTCGTGCATGCCTATTCTTCGGATCTGATTTCAGATCGAGTGATTGAACTCAGCCGGCTATTAAACGAAACTTTTACTCGGTTTTTTGAAGATATTTCTGGGTTTATCGAAGTTGGTTAATAAACCCATGCCTCCGAGCCACGGGTTTTCAACGGAACGAACTGGATGCGCTTTACCGAAACCGCTGATTAACCAATAACCAAGAGTGAGGGACTTATCGCCGTCCCAAGAGGAACGACGTGAGCCTTGTTGGCTGACTAGCAGGGGAAGATCCTAAGAGGGGGCCACGGCGATGAGTGGCCCTCTCTTAGATAGATTGGGATCAAGCCAAAAGGATAGACATAATAATGAGGGACTCTCTCTAAGAGTAGGTATGACTAAGACTAGTTCGACATGCTACAAGAAGAATTGTTCCGTAAAACAATTAAGTCTTGGTATATAATACCCTCCCATGGGTTCCAAAACAGAAAAACGCCTTAATCACCTAGTTGGAAAGCTTATCTACGAAAAACAACTCATTCAAGAAGGGGATCGTATCCTTGTGGGGCTATCCTGCGGCAAAGACAGTTGGACGCTCTGTTATTTTCTAAGCGAGTTTCAAAAAAAAGCCCCGATCAAATTTGATGTGGCCGCAGCGACTCTTGACGTGGGTTATTCCCCTGATCAGATAGAAAAAACAAAGCAGACCCTAAGCGAGATGGGCATGGACTATCACTTTGTTGCCTCGCCCTTGCAACAAATGTTAGAAGACCATTTAACACCAGGCACAAGTACGTGTTCCTTTTGTGCTCGTTTGCGTCGGGCGTTCCTCTATAAATCCGCTCAGGAGTTCGGCTATAACAAGATCGCACTCGGACACCATAAAGACGATTTCGTAGAGACCTTGCTCATGAATATGTTCTACCATGGTGTCATCAAAGGGATGCCGTCGATATTGAAAGCCGAGAATGGGGTCAATGAGTTGATCCGCCCTTTGCTGACTTGTGAAGAGACGCTTATTATTAAATTTTCTCAAGAGAAGCAGTTGCCTATCGTCAAATGCCCTTGTGGTAAGTGTAATTTGGCGAGCAAAGACCGTAATCGAATGAAAGAGCTTATTCGTCAACTTGAAGCTAAGACACCGGGTGTAAGATCCAGTATTCAGACAGCCTCTCGGCATATCATTGCTGGGCATATGTTCTAATAAAAGCCAAACCCAATGATTTATTTTAATGAATGTTTAACTCGCGTTTGTGAGGGCATAATCATTATACAATCAAATGGGGGGGGCGCAAATCATGGACGAACGAGAATTAAGAACATTGATCGAGAAGGTAAATCAATTAGGACCTGAAGGCGAAGACAAAATGCAGAAAGTTGAGTATATGATGGACTTTGGTAGTGTCGCTGTGATGATCAATGTCAGTCTGAACTAAACAGAAAGCGTTATTCGTAACGTTTTCGAGTTATTCCATACATCCCCTCTGAAAAATGAGATGGATAGCTCTGCTCATGACCGATTTGAAGTTCAAATTCATTTATTTTAATAGTGGTTCCATGATGAACAGCTTCTGTAATTAAGATTTGAGGGATCCGATCCTCGATAAAGTTCCGAATACTGGTGATTTTATCGCGTAGATCTTGTATCAAATGAATAACAGCCGTTTCCTTGCAAAGGACTTGAATATATTCAGGGTTTTCTTCAAGGTTTGTTTTTATCGACATATTTTGAATATGAAATCGCTTCTTTTCAGAATAGATCACTTTTAGTTTTCGCTCTGCTTCGTGGAGTTCGACCATTAGATCAGACAATTCATCCTTTTCTTTTTGTCCGACATGAAGCTCAAAAAGTGTTTTATCGCCTGACCTTGCGTTTCCTGCAATCAATGTGCGAATACCTGTTTCAGAATAAATGCTCCCATCGGAAAAGGTATTGTCAACGACAACAGAACCTTTGGCGCGCAGATGAGAATGATAACACTCGTAGGCAATATATATATTTCCATCCGTCGAGGTCATTTCGGTATAATGGGTAAAGGAAGAAAAAATATCTTGTTTTGTTGTGACCTTCGATTTTCTGCCACGAATGCCGTTCATCAGATAAACAAATCCCCCAGCAGAAACGTGGGTATCAAAAACGAGCCCATGAAGGTAGACATCATTTTTTGCCATAATTCGGCAATTGGTTGTTGTGCTATAGACGATAACGGTTCCATCAAATTCAATGGTTTGATTAAGAAGTGGGCGGTTAATTAATTTAATCGGTATAATGTCGACGATTTTGTGATCAAAATCGATCATTCCACTGATCAATGCGAACACTTCACCATGACGCTCTTCGACTTGTTCCAGAAGGTGAACATCATCTTCAATTTCAAGAGGGGGGGGGATGGTATGACCACTGACAGAGGTGCCGAATTCTCCTTCTAACGGTTCCGTATAGGTTCCAATTTTATCCCCAGCTAAGGTCTGATTTCGAATAGAAAAATCGATGAACGAAACATTGTCATTATGTCGCATGCTGACGGGTCTTGGTCGCTCAGCTAAGAAGTCGAACGAATATTGTCGTGAACGAGGGGCTTTTGGAAGTGTCCCAGTTGCAATGATCGCGGGATCGTCTAATAAGTCCGAAAGAGCGGTTTCGATCGCCTGTTCATCGATACCATGAACAATACCGATATTGGCGAGATCCCTGATTACATTATCTGTTGTTGCTGTTTTGGAGAACTTTGCTGTGATGGACATCTCATCAGGGGAAATAACATAAAGTCCATAATTGGATAAATAGGTTAAACAGGCATCCTTGTGAGGTTGAGTTCGATAAAGGAAAGACCAATGTTTCCCCTTATTTATGAGGGCATTCATTTGTTCAACAAAATTATGAAGGTCAGGTAACACGAGGATGCCATTTTGGATAAGGCACGAGTCAAGGATGTCAAGCTCGATGGGCTCCGTCGCTTGAAGAGTAATGTTGCGGGTATCCCAGACCGTGATGATCGCACTTCCGCATTCGAAGGTTTTAAGTTTGCGAGGCATTTAGATATTATATGTCGCTCCATTGTTTGTTGTGTAGGCCTACGGTACAATCCCATCCATGATCGAACGAATTTCTACAGGGATCTGTCGTTTAGATGATAGTATCGGCGGAGGGGTGCCTAAATCCCTTGTTACCGCGATAAGCGGCCCTATTGGTATAGGAAAAACGTGCATGGGGTGGCAATTTTTGAAAACAGGGCTATATGTTGATGAGTCTGTTCTATTATTAACCTCAAAGGATCCCCCTGAGCTTTTGCTTCAGACAGCGTCAGCTCTAGGCTATGAACTGGGTTGGGCTCTTGATCAGCATCGATTATTTATCGTTGATTGGAGAAATGTGCTTTCGGATGGAAGTTTGGCCTCTGATTGGGTGAAAACTTTTCTTAATCGAATTCAGTCCTTAATAGATGAACATGGGATCAAGCGGATCGTCTTTGATGCCTTGTTGCCCATAGGATCGGTAGATGCGACGGCAGTTCAGATCTTTTATCGATCTATTCAACATCAACTTAGCGAACAATATTCAGGTGTATCTATATGGGTTCTTATGTCGGAACCCTTTCCCCAAGCCTTTGAACGTGCTCTGCCTTTTGATACATGGATACAATTGGACTGGACCGATACCGAACCGCGCCAACGAACTCTGCGTATTCAAAAAATGCCATGTACGGCAATTCCCTCACAAGCCTTCACCTTTGATATAATAAAGGGTGAAGGGATCGTCATTTAAAAGAGCTATGGCACCAAAAATACTTATTGCAGATGATGAGCCAAATATCTTAATGCTAACAAGCATTATGCTAGAAGACTGTGGCTTTGAGACGATTCTTGCAAAAAATGGGGCTCAAGCCATTGAACGAGCCCTTAAGGATAATCCAGATCTCATAATTACCGATATTGTGATGCCCGAGAAAGATGGGTTCGAAGTCTGCAAAACCCTACGGGCGAATAAAGCGTTTAATCGCGTTCCCATTATTATCCTGTCAGCGATAGGTGATGAATTTAACAAGATCACAGGGTTTGAGGGAGGCGCTGATGATTACATTACCAAACCGTTTAATCTTGAGGATCTTAAAAATCGGGTTCAAACCCTATTAATGCGCAGTAAAGATCATCCCCAAGACGATGAACTGGGATCGGCAAAGGTGATCGTCGATGAAAATATCGCTAGTGTCGTCGACAGGATCGATACGGGCACCCCCGAATTGAACGATGTTTTAAGAGGTGGTTTTCCCAAAGGATCCAATATTTTATTAATGGGCCCTATTGGGTCAGGAAAATCTACGCTAGCTCGACGGTTTACGGCTAAGGGCCTGCGAAGTAAAGAACGCAGCATGGTCATTACCTTGGATGATGCTCCTGCCATGATCCGCAAATCGCTTGAAGGGATGTTGGATCGTCGCACCCAAGAATACGAAGAAATGAATTTATTCTCGGTGGTGGACGCCTATTCATGGTCATCGCAGACAGACTCGAAAAAAGAAAAGAATGCCATTCAGGGTATACTCGACTTAAACCAATTATCGATGGTGATCGCGGATGCGGGGCTCCATTTAGGGCAGTCCATTCAAAGTAAATTGGGTGGGAGGCGGATCCTTGATTCCATTTCCTCCTTATTAATAAATTTTGATCTATCTAGTGTCCAACGTTTTCTATCACAATTGTCAAGAACTTCAATGGCTTTTGGGATGGTCAATTCTCTTTTTCTTCTCGAAGAGGGGACGGTTTCAGAACATGTGCTTAACAATATCAAATATGTGATGGATGGGGTCATTGAGACCAAACAAACGGGGAATGAGTTCTACCTCCGAGTAGCCAGTATGAAATGGATAGACTATACTAGGGATTGGGTGAAATTTTCCGCATGACAGACGAACGAATTGCAACAGGTATTAATGGTTTAGACGCTCTCCTTGAAGGCGGATTTCCCTCGGGGCGCAACTATATGATCTCAGGGTCGGCCGGTTCAGGTAAAACGATCCTTTGTTCTCAGATCCTTTATAATGGCGTGTATAAATTCTCTGAAAAGGGGCTGTATGTCTCCTTTGAAGAGCCGGTTGAGGATATTTTATCCGACCTGAATCGATTTGATTGGAAAACAGCCCCCTATCTTGCCGATCAGTCCCTTAAATACATGCATCTACCTATGCTTAAAACCGAATACGAAGATAACGTATTTCAGCTTTTATCGGTTATCATGAAAGAAGTCAAAGACCATGGCTATCAGCGACTGGTTCTTGATTCGCTTCCTGCTCTGGGGCTTGTTTATAAAGATTATAACCTCATGCGAAAAGAGCTATATTTGATGCTTCACGAGATAAGAAAAACGGGCTGCACGACATTTATCATTACTGAAAAAGCGTCGACAGATTTGGGTCATACCCGATTTGGTGTCGAGGATTTTCTCGCTCATGGGTTGGTGCTTTTGCATGCAAGTCACACCTATCGCGGCATAGAAATTCGCAAGATGCGCGGTACCGCACACAGTACGGATGTTAATCGGATGCGTATCGGTGATGGGGGTATTACCATCTACCCAGGCGATCACCCATACTAGTTATGATACATGGCATAAGCGAAATTCTCCCCGATCAACTTTCTCGTCGTCAGGATATCCTATTATCGATTCGCAAGGTTTTTGAGGCCAGTCACTTTCAAGCCATCACCACGCCCACGTTTGAACCTATCGAGGCTCTCTCCAAAGGGTGGGATCAATTTCTTAAAACAAGCTCCATTCAATTTATTTCCGACGAAGGAACCCATATGGTACTTCGCCCTGAAATGACAAGCTCTATTGCTCGCCTCATTAGTTCTCGCAAAGAACAACTGAAACTTCCGCTACAGCTTTATTATATGGAAAATGTTTTTCGCCGAAAGCATCAACTCCGTAAACAGGAGCTATTCCAGATCGGTTGCGAGGTTATTGGAAAAGATGATCTTGATATCGATATTGCTATATTGCAATTATTAGTCCAAGTGCTTCATGCCGTTGGCGTCCATGATTTTAAGATCGAGCTCGGTCATGTGGAGCATATACAACAACTGAGTCCGGCGGATCAAGAGGCGCTTCGACAAGGCATGATCGTGAATGTTTCTGTGATCCCACCCATTGGAGATGCCTCTATTTTGCCAAAGGGCTCTTATCTTGCTCGACTAGCTACCCAGTGGGATCAGCGCTTTCCCCACTACAAGGGTCTGCTTCAGTATAATTTAGGTAAAGTTGAGTCAATTGATTACTACACGGGGATCATGTTCGATGTTTTGATCGAAGGGGTTGGAGCTGTGGTGGGAAGGGGAGGTCGATATAATGATCTCCTTAGTGCGTATGGTTGGAACGAGCCTGCCGTCGGTTTTGCGATCGAGTTCGATCAACTGGCGTTATTCCTAGAGAAGGAGAACACATGAGTCGTATCCTAACGATCGGTCTTTCGAAGGGCTATTTAATGAAGGAAGCGCTTCATTATTTCGAGACCGTTGGGATCATCGCCGAGCCCTATAATGACCGGCAGCTTATTCTTTGGGATACCACCCATCAGGTTCGTTTTTTGATCCTTCGCCCAACCGATGTTCCGGTCTATGTGCAACAGGGCATCGTTGATCTAGGAGTTACAGGGCTTGATATGATCCGAGAAGAAGAGCCTGACGTTTGTGTCTTACGAGATCTCAAATTCGGAGCTTGTCGTTTATCCGTGTGTGGGGATGTAAATCGTCCCCTATCCGAACTCACTCACGGGGTTCGTGTGGCAACAAAATTTACAAATTGCACTCAGAAATATTTTGAATCCTTGGGCATAAAAGTCGACATCATCAAATTATATGGCTCGGTTGAATTAGCAGCTATCACAGGCCTTAGTGACTTTGTCGTTGATCTGGTCGCGACCGGTAAAACCCTTGAAGAGAATGGCTTAAAAGAGCAGATCACCCTTTTTGATTCAACGGCTCATTTGGTTGCTAACCCTGTATTTTATAGTCTTCATTTTGAACAGATCAAACGCTTTATCGCCAAATGACTCGATCTTTTCAGATCATCTCTGATCCTACGAAACGGGTCGAGATAACCCTCACCATTCCTGCTGATAAATCGATCTCCCATCGAGCTATTATCCTATCTTCATTAGCGAAGGGAACAACGACCATCCATAACTTTTTAGCTGCTGAGGATACGTTGCACACCCTCAAAATATTTCAACAAATGGGGGTCAAGATCGACCAAAAAACAACTACCGTGATAGTCGAGGGGGTGGGTCTTCATGGCCTTACGTCTCCTTCTGACGATCTTGATGTAGGTAATTCGGGGACGGGGATCCGTCTTATGTTGGGGGTATTAGCGGGACAAACCTTTGAGACGACCATTACAGGGGATGCCTCTATTCAGAAACGCCCGATGAAACGCGTAGTTGATCCACTCACGTTAATGGGTGCTACGTTTCGATCGACCCCTGAGGGGACGGCACCTGTGGCGGTAGTCGGTACAAGTCCTCTCAATGCCATCGACTATACGATGCCCGTTTCATCGGCCCAAGTTAAAAGCGCGATCTTATTTGCGGGGCTGTATGCGAATGACCCCAGTGTTGTTCGAGATCCGGGACGATCTAGGGATCATACCGAACGAATGATGCGTCATTTTGGGGTTCAAGTAGAAAATCCGGAACAAACGGCTGTTAAAGTATTTCCTCCACAAAAGGGATTGATCTCTCCACAAAACATTACCATTCCGGCAGATATTTCTTCAGCCGCTTTTTGGATGGTGTTGGCGGCGATTCGACCGAATACGACACTTACTCTTCTTAATGTGGGACTAAACCCTACTCGTACAGGCATTATTGATGTCATGAAGGCAATGAAGGCACGTATTGTAGTCTCCAAGGTTAGACAAGTAGAGGGTGAACCGATAGGTGATATCACCGTCGAATCATCGCGTGATGTCTTAACATCGAC
Organism: uncultured Candidatus Marinamargulisbacteria bacterium; assembly: GCA_903897765.1. Classification (GTDB taxonomy): domain Bacteria; phylum Margulisbacteria; class Riflemargulisbacteria; order GWF2-35-9; family GWF2-35-9; genus CAIWAN01. The sequence continues at coordinate 9,178 of CAIUCY010000223.1, forward strand.
AAGGCTAGATCAGACAACGGTGGATATGGCGACCTTGATCGATGAGATCCCTATCATTGCTGTCCTTGCGGCCTTCGCTAACGGGGTCACTGAGATCCGTGATGCTCAGGAACTTCGTGTTAAAGAAAGTGATCGGATACAAACAACGATATCCATGCTAAAAGCGTTTGGTGTGACTGTCGAAGAATGGCCCGATGGGCTACGTATAACAGGGGGAACGGTGCAAAATGTTGGTGAGGTTGAAAGTCAAGGTGATCACCGGATAGCGATGGCGGGCAGTATCCTCGCTCTAGCCATTGAGGGAAGAAGCGTTATAATGGACGTCGACTGCGTGAATACCTCTTACCCAGATTTTGCGCAAGGACTGTCTAGAATAGCTGCGGAGGTTGCCTTGTGATGATCCCGATATTTTCAAGTGATTTTGATGCGGCCATTAAAAATATCCATAAACGAACGTCCTATCAAAATCGTCCCGAAGCGGAGCTTGTTCGGTCGATCGTCAAGGATATTGCCCAGACAGGTAATGAAGCCCTCCTTAAATACGTAAGCCAGTTCGAATATCCGACCCATCTTTTTTCAGATCTACGTGTAGACCCTATCGAGGTTGATCTCGCGCACGGTCGCATGACGCCGGAATTTCTCCGGATCGTTCGTCAGGCTATTTCTAATATTCGTGCCTATCATGAAAAAACAGGTCTCAAATCTTGGGTGGATCCTATTTATACCCGATCAACCCTTGGCATGAAGGTTGTACCGATCCGACGCGTGGGGGTCTATGTGCCGGGAGGGTCCGCCGCTTATCCTTCGTCGGTGCTCATGAATGTTATCCCCGCGCAGGTCGCTGGTGTGGAAGAGATCGTCTTGGTTTCCCCTTCCAACGCACAAGGGCATGTTAATGATGCCGTGTTGGCTTGCTGTAAAGAACTTGGCATTACCGAGATCTATCGAATGGGTGGCGCTCAAGGCGTTGCGGCGTTGGCTTTTGGGACCGAAGATCTGGATCCGGTGGATAAAATAGTCGGGCCGGGGAATCTTTGGGTGACGTTGGCTAAAAAAGAGGTATTTGGCATTGTCGGTATTGATAAATTAGCTGGGCCAAGTGATGTATGTATTGTTGCGGATCATGGGGCTAATCCAGACTTTATCGCCGCCGATATGCTAGCCCAAGCCGAACATGATGCCCTTGCTTCAGCCATTCTTATTACCGATTCGATGGAAACGGTCATGCAGGTGAACCGTTCATTAAAGCAACAATTTAATGATCTTCCTCGTCAAGAGATCATGAGGGAAGCTTTAATAAATAATTCTGCGGCATTTGTTGTCAACCTGGATGATCTCGACGAGATGGCTCGCTTGGTTAATTTGATCGCCCCCGAACATCTTGAGATTATGCATGATCATGATCAAGACCTTGTAACCAAGATCCGAAACGCCGGCGCGATCTTTATTGGCGAGTATTCTGCTGAAGTCCTTGGGGACTATATGCTAGGGCCTAATCATGTTTTACCAACAGGCGGAACAGCTCGTTTTAGTTCACCTCTAAGTGTGTTGGATTTTGTCAAAACCAGTTCGCTCATTTCACTTAATCGAGTCGATTACCCTGAGATCGGAAACGATACAGCGACCTTTGCCGACTTTGAAGGACTTCCCGCGCATGCTAATGCCGCGAGGGTGAGGTTGTAAGTTTAGGCGAAGAGTCGTCCTGCTGAGATAACGAAGGTGCCTTCGCTCGGTGTTCTAAGAATCCCACGTTTCTTTATGATCTGAACGAAGGGGATATCGCCTAATAAATGTCGATGACCGTGATGATGACTACGAATGGATTCGTCGTTAAGTTTGACTTCAAAAAGAAGAAATGGCTCATTATTTTTGCAAATAAGGAAGTCCGTTTCGAGTCCATCTCTTGTGCGAATAAATAAAAGTTTATAAGCGTCACCCGTTGCATCACTCCAAAGGTCTGTGTATGTTTTGAGGTGTACGGCTACAAAGTTCTCGAATTGTTTGGATTCATCGTTCGGGAGTGTCCAATCGAAGAAATAGACCTTCTGTTCCTTTTTTATTAAACGACTTCCTTTTCGTGAAAAGGGAGATACATTAAAGAGGGCATAGGTTAACTCTAAGTAACGAATATAATTTGAAACAGTTGAGTGGTTTAGTTCAAGGTCTTCTCGTAGCGAGTTGATGGATAACGGAGCCCCGATTCTTTGAGGGAGTAACGAAATAAGGTTTTGGATCTTATCCAACATATGAATCGCAGACAGATCTCGAATATCCTCTCTGACAAGCCGCTCTAAATAACCCGACTGCCATTTCTTTACGAAAACACTGCTTTGCGAAAGAAAAGGCTCAGGAAACCCACTATACCTAAATAATGCCTCCATTTCTTCAGATTTATCCCTACCTGATAACATGGACTCTAGGGTCTTTTCTGGTGTTGTTTCAGGTAAGATGATCTTGCTTTTCGTTACTTCAGCTAAAGTGAGCGGGTTTAAGTGGAAAAGGAAATATCTTCCGGCAAGACTATCGCCGGATTTTCTCATTAAATCGAGCCGTGCGCTGCCTGTGACGATTATTTGTATCTGATTTTCATGTGAGTCAAAAATACCCTTCAAAATATCTTTCCATTTTGTTATTTTATGAATTTCATCAAAGCAGACCCAAGGCCGTTGCTCTGTTTTTCCTTTGTTTAATAACTCAGCGGTGAGGAAGGATGGTTCTTTCAAGTAACGCTTTCTAATGTCAGGTAAATCCCAGTTGTAGTAGAGTTCCGAACAATTATTTTTGCTAAGTTGTATTTTAGAAAAGGTCGTTTTTCCCGATTGTCGCGGGCCTGTTATGAATCTCATTTGTCGACCAAAGGTCTCAGAAAAAGCGATGTCTGAAAGTGATCGATGGATAACCATATGTCTATTTTATGCCTGCATGTAAATTAGTCAAGACTATTTTATGCCTGTACGTAAATTAGTCAAGAAGGGTTCCCATGCCGCGAGGGTGAGGTTGTAGTGTGTTCGGGACGACTTATTCTTCAATATCGTTCTCTTCTATTTGCGTTATTTTATTTTCAATTTCCAGGCGAAAAGCTTCAATATGATTTATTAACTTTTCGTTGTTGGTCTTACAAGCAAGCTCCTCAGCTACAGTTAAAGCTGCAAGTATATTCTGAACACCTTCCGTAGTGGATAGTTCGAGGTGTTTATTCTTTATTTCCGATTCTAATCGATTGAAAAAGTGGGCAGACGAGCAGTAAAAGCGGGCAGCGCTTTCATTGTCACCTTTTTTTTCAAACAAAGAAGCTACATTCTCATAAGAAGCCGCTGCGTGGAAAAAGTCCCTTTTTTGA
>CAIUCY010000224.1 GCA_903897765.1 uncultured Candidatus Marinamargulisbacteria bacterium
AGGTTTTATATGATAGATCGATACCCTCCATGGTCAGATTTTAGATGATTTGATTCGCACTATTGCGATTAAACCTAAAACCAAGCTAATGTAGTTCATAGACGACCTCCGTGGGATGAAATGTAAATGTATTGTAGCAGAGTTGATATAGTCTTGAAAGTTTGACATAATAAAATCGTTCCAAATCTTGATGTGGAGGGAAATATGAATAAGGTTTTAAAGGTTTCTATACTAAGTTTTGTCCTGATGAGTATGATGGCTTCATCGTTTTCATTGTTAAAAGTGGGCGGTACCTATACGGGATTTGCGAAAGGATCGGGTTTAGGGGCGATGCTAGATTTTCCTCTTATTCCATTTGTTCCTACGGCACTTTATATTACGTCTGTAGGTGAGACAGATGTAACAGCCACGTTTGGATATGATGGTAAAAATTTTTCTGGAACGAAGAAATTCAGATCATTAGCGCTCGATTTTCAAGCTAGACTCCCTTTAGTCAATATTACTGGCGTCGATGTGGGGGGTGATGTGCTTGTTGATCTGTTAACGGGCAAAGATGCAAGCGGCTCTGATGTTGGGCTTCCAGGAGGCGTTTATATGGGCGCGTTTGGGCAATTCAATCAAAACATTCTTCCCTTGGTTGATGGCTTCTTTCAGCTTGGATGCTTGGTCAAAGTTGTTGATGTGCAGAAGGCCCTGAATGATAAACTGACGTCAGGCTCGGTTGATTTGAGTGGCTTTGACCGAAGTGGTCTTTATTATCGTTTTGGAGTCAGTGTCGGGCTATAAAATCTCCCCCAGCCCCTCTTTACCAAAGAGGGGGGATACGGTGCTGCGCCTCCCTTTCGTAAAGGGAGGTCGGGAGGGATTTGTTGTTATTTAATAATATAAGCCCGAATAGGGGGGAATCCGTTGAAGTTGATGCTACAGTAAGACTGTGTATAGGCGCCTGTGGTTAAAATGTAGACGCGATCCCCCTCTTCGATAGAGTGGGGGACGGTGTACTTGAATTTTTCATATAGAATATCCATGCTATCACAGGTGGGGCCCGCTAAAATGACTTCTTCTTCTTTACCCGCTTTATCTACATAGATAGGGAATCGTATCGATTCATCAATGGTCTCAATAAGACCGCCGAATTTGCCCACATCTAAAAAGACCCAAGGTTGATAACTGCTTTTTGTTTTCTTTGAGACCCGAATGATCTCACTAACCAATACGCCGGCATCTCCCACGATTGACCGGCCGGGTTCAAGATAAATAAGGGGGTGTTCGTCGGCGAAGTCTTCCTCGACGAAGCGTTTGATCTCGGATGTATAGTTGATAACGGGATTGGTTTGTTCAAGGTAATTGGCAGGAAATCCGCCACCCAGATTGATCATTTTCAAACGAATACCCGCTTCACTGGCGGCATCAAATAAATATTTGCATCGAGCAAGGGCCTCGTCCCATTGACCGATATCACGCTGTTGTGATCCCACGTGAAAGCTGATCCCAAAAGGGCTAAGCCCCCATTCCTTTGCCTTTAAAATAAGCGAATAAACGACATCAGGGTGTGCGCCGAACTTGCGCGAAAGGGGCCAGTCGGAACCTGTGCCATCGGTAAGGATCCGAAAGAAAACATTGGCCCCTGGGGCCTTGTCAGCAATGTTTCGAAGGTCTTCGAATGAATCGGTGACAAAGAGTCGCACGCCTTTATCAAAAAAATACTCAACATCGTCACGTTTTTTGATCGTGTTGCCATAACTGATCCGCTCAGGTGAAACGCCCAGTCGGAGGAGTTGATCAAGTTCATGGGTAGAAGCCACATCGAAATGAGAACCTAGATCGTTTAATAGAAGAACAATTTCATCATGGGGATTAGCTTTTAATGCGTAAAAAATGGTCGAAGCGGGCAGTTCTTTTTTGAGCTCTTTATACTTGCTTTTTATAATGTCGAGATCAAGGACTAAGCAAGGTGTTTTAAGGTTCTTTGAAAATTTCTGTATACGATTAAAGGCCTTATCGGACATGAATCGGTTCAGAGGGAATCGATAGGGTTCAGGTGTCATGGCGAGCAGTATTGTAGGACAAGTTAAACCGCTTGGCTACCCACTAATTTGGGGGTAAGATGAATGTCCAATGTTCAGACGAATGATCCTTGTTCTATCCTTAGTTGCTACAAGTATGGCGGCTCCTCGTGCCTTGACCGTTTTATGCTACCATCATGTCGATTATGCCCGAGCAAATCCCTACAATATTTCCAGTCAACAGTTGAAGGCTCATCTTAGTGCGCTTAAGAGATCGGGGTTTACTTTTGTAACCATGGCCTCGGTTCGTCGTTATTATCAACAAGGGTCTGTATTGCCCAGTGGTTCAGTACTCGTAACCTTTGATGATGGGAATCACGATGCCTTCACGCTTGCCTGGCCGATATTAAAGGCCATGCGAGTGCCCATGACGGTGTTTATTTATCCTACCGCTATTTGTGTTGGGCATAAGCGAGGGTTTATGGATTGGGATGATGTCATTACTCTTTCTCGTGCTGGCGTAGAGATCGGAGCCCATGGGTTTGATCACCCGTATTTGCCCTATCCCCCGAAATCGGTTATTACAGATGAACAGGTTAATGCATGGCTTAAACGTGAAACCCTCGGAGCAAAAAATTATATTGAACAGCGTATCAGCCATGATGTGACAACGATGGCCTTTCCCTTTGGACTTATTTCACCACGTAGCGCTGAAGCCATAAAAAAAGCTGGATATCAGTTGGCGTTTAATATATCGGGCAAGAATAATTCGCGTTTGACGAATCCGCTTTTTCTTAATCGGATCATGGTGGTTAATACCGATACCGCAGATGATGTGCTTCGAAAATCGCGAAAAGATCAATAAAACACGAATTGATTGGTTTCCCTTGTTGAATTTGGTATAATCAGATGCATGATGGATCCGTTTATTCTTGAGCGAAATTCAGAGGAAAAAGCGCAGCGTGATCTTTTTATAGAGAGAGGCATTCCGTTGATCGTTGAAAACCCAGATATAAAGATCGTTCCAACAGCTAAGACGTCCGAAGTCTATAAAGTGGCTGAACGGGAACTCTTGAAGCTCAAAACCAAAATGGATCAGGGAAAAGAAATGCATGGGGCTGATCGGAATCAACTGGAGAACCTAATTCATATACTTATTGCCCAAGGAGGCGAATCATGAAGAGTGTTAAAGGTACAGAAACAGAGAAAAATCTTTTAAAAGCATTTGCAGGTGAGTCACAAGCACGTAATCGGTATACTTACTTTTCGAGTGTTGCGGTCAAAGAGGGGTATATTCAGATCGCACAAATTTTTGAAGAAACGGCAAATCAAGAAAAAGAGCATGCTAAGCGTTTTTTTAATTTTCTAGAAGGTGGAGAGCTCGAAATATCCGCAGCTTTTCCTGCAGGGCAAACCGGGACTACACTTGACAATCTTAAAGCCGCTGCTATGGGTGAACATTATGAGCAAGAAGTCATGTATCCAGAGTTTGCTGCCATTGCGCACAAAGAAGGCTTTGAACATATTGCGAAGGTTTTCGAGCACATTTCAGTAGCAGAACGCCAACATGAGCGTCGTTATCTTGCACTGAGTCACAACATTGAGAAAGGGGATGTCTTTCGTAGAAAATTGGCATTGAAGTGGCGTTGTTTAAATTGCGGTTATATACATGAGGGGGCGGAGGCGCCTGACGTGTGTCCGGCATGTAATCACCCAAGAGCTTATTTTGAGATTTTAGCCGAGAATTGGTAGGGATAATACAAAAGGAGGGGTTATGATGGCATGGCAACTAGGCGTATACAAGTGTGAGATCTGTGGCAATATTGTGGAAGGGCTTCATACCGGTGGAGGGACATTAACATGCTGTGGTCAAGCGATGACCCATGTGCTTGAAAATACAGTTGACGCATCTCATGAAAAGCATGTTCCTCAGATCGAGCAAACCGCGATGGGATATCTAGTGAAAGTTGGAAAAGTCGCTCATCCGATGGAAGACGCTCATCATATTGAATGGATCGAGTTGATCGCGGATGGAAAGTCGTATGTTCAATTTCTTCAATCAGGCGATACTGCTCAAGCTGAATTTTGTGTTCTTGGAACCAATATTTGGGCAAGAGCCTATTGTAACCTTCACGGCCTCTGGCGGTCATAGGTCATTATGATAGAATCTAAAATGATCGTTGCTATCAATGAACAGATCAATGCAGAATTTTATTCTGCGTATTTATATCTGTCGATGGCCTCGTATTTTGAATCTAAAAACTTGATGGGCTTTGCAAATTGGATGCGAGTGCAAGCTATGGAAGAACTTACACATGCGCGTCGTTTCTACGCATTTCTTTCGTCGCGATCGGCTCGGATCATTTTAACGGCGATTGATGCGCCTCCGATAGAATGGACAAGCCCTCTTCATGTTTTTGAGGAGGCGCTTGAACATGAACACAAGATCACCGCGTCTATCAATAGCCTTATGAATCTTTCAATGGATCTACGAGATCATGCGATGACGTCCTTCCTTCAATGGTTTGTGACGGAACAAGTGGAAGAAGAGTCCAATGTAGATGCTGTTATTCAAAGTTTAAAGTTAGTCGACAACCAAGCTGCAGGATGGTTCCTTTTAGATAAAGATCTCGCAACGCGTGCCTTTCTTCCGCCTGTTGGTTTAACGATATAAAGGAGTAATGCAATGAGTCAATATGTATGTGGTGTTTGTGGTTATGTGTATGATCCGGCGGTTGGTGACCCAGATAGTGGGATTCTTCCGGGCACATCGTTCGAGGCGATCCCAGAGGATTGGGTGTGTCCTGTTTGTGGGGTTTCAAAGGATCAATTTAAACCGGAAGCTTGAGCGGTCTACTTATAAGATTGTTCTTGATTTGTATGTTTAAAAAACACCTTTTGTGGGCATAATAAGGCTAATGTATTATATTTTTTGAAAGACTTAATTATTGGGGGGGCTTCCTATATAATAGGTGGGAAGACGTACAGGTAACAGGGGTTATTTTTGATCAAAGTTTGTGGAGCTAGGTTTTTATTCAGAGCTTTTTTGCTAACGTTAGCCCTGCTTTTTGGGGTAGGGTCCACTGCTTTTTCCTTTTCCCCTCCAGATAGGTCTACGGAACTTCAGACCAATCAGCAAACGAATCCGTCGACGATCACTTCTTCAATCGTTTTTTCTGCAAAATATAATAATAATTTTAGTTCAATAATGCAGGCGCAAGGATACCAGCTAAAGGTTTTTGACGGGGCTAAGACTATTTGGGACAGTTTACAACAGCCCATGGCTCTAACTGCCGTTGGGAACCGAACGTCAGTAACCTATCAAGGTCCACCGTTATCATGGAATGTGACGTATTCTTGGCAGATTAGTTTACAAAGCACCGATTCTCAATGGGGATTTTTTAGTACAGAAAATGCTTGGTTCATGTTGGGTGAACATATTCCGCCTTCGTTTAGTGTTGATGTTTTGCAAGATGAGCTCAGTAAGTGGTTTAACACAACAGCTGATTGGATGAGTTATATTACGGTAAACATAACCGATTTAGGAGGGTCGAGCCTTGATCAGGCCGCTTACTTCTACCCGGGTCAGACTTTGCTTTATTTGCCCAATATTAAGGATAATGTTGCTATAACTACTCACCTAAGCGTGAGTTTTTCGATTTTGTCAGAGGGGTTCAACTCAGTGAATCTCATTATTAGCGACAATGCCTCAAACATTACACTGTTCCCCGCAGTGATCATTCAGAAAGACACAAAACCGCCAACAGTTCAGATCCTCGAAGATTTAACCTCCCCGTATTATCACGAATGGCAAACCAAAGATGTAGGCTTCTATGACAGTCTTTCCATCAATTTTCAAGATAGTGGAAATGCGAACCTAAAAAGTATTGCCTACATCATTTCAGCCAATAATGGCTCATTTCCTTGTGGGATATCGGAGAATATGAATATACCAAGCTTTAATCAATCGTGGGGTGTTTCTTGGAATGCTTGGCAGGAGGGACGTAATGATCTGCGAATTTCCGTCAATGATCGAGCCAATAATTATACCTTATTATATATAGGGTCGGTTTATAAGGACACAACGGTTCCCTCAATATCCAATAATTTGCCTACGTCGAACTATTCATCTAAGTGGTTGAATACAACTCAAAATTGGATGTTGAATATTCCCATATCGATGAATGACCTGCAGTCAGGTCTGCGAGATGTTGTTTATCTGGTTTCTTTTAACAATGCCATCCAATACCAAGTGGTGTTGACAAAAAATGCTACACTTCCGCAGTATCCTTTGCCATGGACGATCTCTTTCTCCATGCTGACCAATGGATCAAACGAAGTATTTTTATCCCTAAATGACCGCGCAAGCTGGAATACCTACGCGAAAGTCTTTTGGATTAACAAGGACATCGTTGTCCCAACAATGGATAATCAAGTTATTTCAACGGATCCGCAATATTCTCTTTGGTATCGACTCTCACCCCCATTTCTCAGTTCAGTGAACATTCACTTTGGTGATTCTGGTGGATCGAAGCTTAGTGACGCCTCCTATGTTATTCATAATGGTGGAAATCTTTATTCCCATCTCATTTTCTCTGGATTGAATATGAGCTCATTTCAACAAAACTGGCCTATACTCTCCCAAAACCTAGTCCAAGGGACCAATGATATTGAGGTTACGGTTTCGGATAACGCAAGCAACAATTTTGCTAGTCATGTTTTTACATTATTCTGGGACATTGCACCCCCTGCGGTCATATTCACTGTCACCCCTGATTTTTTATGGCATAACACGTCCCCAAGCTGGCTTTCATCCATTGATATTGATTTTGTGGATGTCGATGGTTCGGGCATCAAAGATTTAGCTTATCGAATTTCAGGAAATATTCGGTCTACAACAAACTGGATCAGCCAAAATGTTCAACGTCGTGAATATAACCGGAATTGGTCGATGAATTGGTCGGATTTTGACGAAGGGGTAAATTATGTGTTTTTATCTCGGAACGATATGATCGGTAATACCTCTAACGAAGTTTCCGCTTCATTTACTTTTAAAAAGGATATTACGCCTCCCAGTTATACTAGTATTGAATTATCAAACAACATAAAGTTTACAAGTTGGTATCATGAAAAACAAGCTTGGATGGATAGTCTTAATGTTCAATTCTCCGATTCAGGTTATTCGGGGTTAAAGGATATTTATTTTCTGATTTCAAATAGTGGAACAACGTTATCGCCACAGATCATCCATCAGGAGCCTCAACCCGGCGCTCTTTCCTATAACCAAAAGTGGCCGATTTCATGGGCTATGCTTACTAATGGTACGAATGATATTCGCGTATCACTTAATGACCAAGCAGGAAACCAGATCACGTCAAATGTTTTGTTTTCTATTCTCATCGATACGAACGTTCCAACGATTAATAATTTTGAATCACCCAATGATACTAAATTTTCTGTTTGGTATAATTCCGTTCAGCCGTGGTTTAGTCAGATCAGTATTAACGTTATTGATTCTGGAGGCTCACGACTTAAATTCGTGGGGTGGATCGTTTCGAACAACCATATGGGACAGGCAGTCGCTACAATTCAGTCGACGGCAATAGATCAGATCGGATCGCCAATAACTCTCGATTGGATGAGGCTCGACAATGGTTTAAATGATTTAAGCCTTCTTGCTGTCGATAACGCTGGTAATAGTAGTAACATCTCTAACATTTTTAGAATAAAAATTGACACATTGCCCCCTGTGTTATCGAATGCTGTTACGGCCAATACCAGTATCTGGAGTAGAGTGACGGCCAATTGGATGGTATCGGTTGCAGTTGTAGTTTCAGATAATGGAGATTCAGGGTTAGCCGAGTTTTCAGTGGTCTTTTTAAACAACGGGGTTTCTCAGTCGTTTGTCATCTCAAAGTCGGCTTCAATAGATTTTAATAATCTTCACTGGGACATTCCTTTTGCGTCGCTATTAAATGGAACCAATAGTATTTATATTACGTTGTCAGATAATGCTCATAATTTTTTGGGTACCTGGCTAACGTTTAATGTGTTAAAGGATCCCTTGCCTCCGGTCATATCCAAGAATACACAATATATCGAAGGTCATTGGGAAAACAAAGTTCCCTCCTGGTTTAGTCAGGTGGATGTAGATGCTATTGATAGTGGCAATTCTGGACTACAAGCTGTTTTCTATTTGGTTTCAAATAGTGCTGGCGTTAGCGTTGTTACAATTGATTCTCAGATCAACGACCTTCAGTTTACCAATAACTTTTCAATCAGTTGGAATCTTTTGATCAACGGTCAAAATGATATCATTTTTCGAGCGGTGGATAGAGCAACCAATACGAGCGACGTTTTATTATGGACGATATTAAAGGACGAAATAAGTCCTTCTATTAATGGAACGATCGATGCACTTACAGCATCCATGAATAAATGGTATCGAAGTCCGCCGCCCTATATTAGCAATATTCCTATTTCGTTTAGCGATTTAGGTGGCTCGAAGTTAGCCACGGCGTCCTATTCGGTCTTATGGCAAAAGAGCACATCGGATTTTGCGATATCAGTAAATATTGCCTCTAATAATTTTATAAACAGTTGGTCCATTCCTTGGACGAATTTTCCGGATGGGTTCTCGACGATCAATCTTCGGGTTATGGATAATGCTAGCAATAGTAAGAATGTTATTCCCCTGATGTGGATGCATAAAGATACGTTGACGCCTTCGATTATTTCTAATCTTGACCTTTCTATTGTTTCTTCGGATTCTTGGTTTTCCGTAAAGCAGGATTGGATGGACTATATAAATATCGATTTTGAAGATACCGGTAGCTCAAACCTAAGTGAGGCTTATTATTTTATCTCTGGAAATGGGGTTGTCACAAAAAGTCGTATATTTAAGATGTTGGATGAAACGCAACAAAGCTACCAAACAGATTGGCCCATAAGCTGGAACCTCCTGATCAATGGGGTCAATCAAATATGGGTGTCCGTTTCTGATAACGCAGGAAATGTCTATACCAGCCCCGTGCTATTTGTAATTCAAAAAGACATCATAACGCCCTCCTTTATTGCCTTGCCCTCAGCCAATGCATTAACCCCATGGGTATCGCTAATTCCAACATGGATGATAGGGATGTCTATACAAATGCAAGACCTTGGTGGCTCCGGTTTGGCGTCTCTTTATCTCCTTTCATCACGAAACATATTAGGCTCACCCATCAATGATGAATTGGCTATTTCTTCCAATCTTGGGTATCTTGTAAATGCCCAAATAACATTTGATGTCGCGTTTAATGACCTTAATCAAGGAGAAAGTGACTTTTCCTTTCGGCTTGTAGATAGAGCCGGAAACACGATCCAGTCGCCTATTGGGCCATGTGTAAAAAAGGATAGCAATGCTCCTCAGCTATCGCTTAAAGTTCCGGATGTTTCGAGTATTTGGCTTAAAGATAGACCCGACTGGTTATCAAAAAATTTAATAGATATCGAATTCCAAGAGCCAGGTTATATAGGCCAGTATTCTGGATTGCATTCTATTCAGTGGGGAATATCAATCAATGCAGCATCTATTATATGGACAACTATAACGACTTGTCCGATCGAAACAAACCAATATACGACAAGTTGGGCTTTTGATTGGATGGCGTTATCCGATAATATTAATGAGCTCTATATTTCGATGAATGATTATGCGGGTAATCAAGTGCTTCAAAGGGCCATGACGTTTAAGAAAGATACGATCCCCCCCAGCTTTACTTGTGATATACCCTCCAATACGGTTGAGTGGACGTCTATTAAACCTTCATGGATGTCTTTGATATCGATCAACTTCTATGATGAAGGGAATTCCTTGCTAAAGAGTCTGTATTATGGGGTTTCTTTAAATGGAACAAGTAACATGTACTCTATCCCGCAGACCGAGATCATCAATATTCGGTCCTATTCGGCGATAGCCATTGATTGGCAATACTTGGGAGAGGGTGAAAATATTGTTTTCGTCAAAGCGATCGATCATGCTGAGAATACAACAACGAGTGCAAAATTGTATTCAGTCAAGAAAGATACACTTGCTCCCAGTTGTGACAATGGAGAGAATCCTTTTTCTTCCACGTTTAACGTCTGGTATCATTCTGATCCAGGCTCGCTTAATACGTTAAATGTGACCATTTATGATCGAGGATATTCGGGGTTAAAGCAAGCAGCGTTTATTATCTCATGCAATGGTGTGTTAACAGAACATAACCTAACATTCCCGACTGGCAGTTTAACGATCAATTCGATCGTCGTTACGTGGGGCGTTTTAAAGGAGGGGGTTAACGATATCCTTATCGTTGCGACAGATAATGCTAATAATCGGTTTCAGTCTAGTCCTTTGCTGCATTATCAAAGGGATAGCATACCCCCCTCTTATAACGATAGAGGAAACTATGGATTTGGAATATGGTATTCCACAACACCATCTTGGCTTACCCAAATTGATGTTGATTTTTTTGATCAAGGGGGGTCAAATTTAAGCAATTTAGAGTATGGGATCTCTGCAAATGGGATCGAAACTTGGAATCAAGTGGTGCTACCTATAAATCTAAATCAGGCAAGCAGTTATACCTCAAATTGGCCTATCCCTTGGGCAAACTTTTCCCTAGGTACAAATGATGTTCGAGTTCGAGCTTCAGACTATGCAGGTAATTCAGTGACAAGTCCGATCCTTTTTCAGATATTAAAAGATGACATAGTACCAACCTATATTGCCTCAATAAATGTTTCTGACTTGAAACAAAGTCGTTGGTATAATGCTACGCCCGATTGGAGCCAGTATTTAGATATAAAAGTCTTTGACCCATTATATTCTTTAATTAGTACGATCAACTTTACCGTGAACAACAACTTCCCTGTAATTAATTATGCAACCTATCTCGTTGTATCTAATTATCATCAGCCAGTCTATCTCTCTGGAATATCGCCAACATTTAGTCTCATGTCGAATGGTACAAATACGATCCGTCTTGGGATTCAGGATAGAGCGGGTAACGTGACGTCAAGCCCCGTTATATTAACGGTAAACAAGGATACGATCGTTCCTATTATTGACGTGTATTCTTCGATACCATTTGTGAGCCAAAATACGTGGTATAACCTGCAGCCACTCTGGTCGACAGGGCTTGATATTGATTTTAAAGACTTATATTTCTCGCAACTTCTGAAATTTGGCTATACAAACCTTAATAATGGCAGTTCAACTGACGTTTCCGTAAGCGAAAATCAAGAGGGGCTAAGTAGTTTTACTCAGCCTTGGTCGATCTCTTGGGATGTTCTGACTAATGGTGTCAATCAAATAATTTTGTTTGCGCAAGATAGAGCGGGCAATTTATCAACAAAGGATAGTGGGTTTGTTTTAAGAAAAGATGTTCTCGCGCCCAGCTATGTCATTATTGATCCGGTTCCAGATGCCGCTCAAGTTCGATGGTACAACTCACAACCTACCTGGGCTGTTTCCGTTAATATCATTTATACGGATATTGGAGGATCAAATATTTCAAAAATAGAATACCTTATCTCAACAAAAGATAATCTAGCAGCGGCTTATATCATTTCTCTAAATAGCGGGGGGATCCCAACATGGACGCCGTATTTTAATGTGAGTTGGAATGCACTAGACAGTACTATAAATACTGTTTTTGTCAGAGTGCAAGATCGGGCTCTTAATGTTACGACAAGTGACGCTGTGTTTCAGATCCGTAAAGATAATATCCCTCCTAGCTTCAATTATAAGACACCTATCTCAAGTTTGAGCCAGAACATTTGGTACAATGTGCAGCCCTTTTGGTCAGTATCCGTAGATATTGATTTCTCGGATCTGGGAGGCTCAAAAATTGCACGTATTTCTATTGGGGCCTCATCAATGAATGAATCTTTTAACCTTGTAGACGTTTCCTCTAATATTAATGGGATCGATATTTGGACCGATGGAATAAATATCAGTTGGGATTCACTTGATAACGGAACGAACAATATTATTGTTAGAGTCGAAGATCGTGCAGGAAATGTTGTGACAAGTCCAATTCTCTTTCAGATCCTAAAAGATATTAAAGTGCCAAGTATTAATAACACGGGCCCTGTTTCTTCAGTCAGCCAAAATCTTTGGTATAACGCACCTCCTGATTGGTCTAAATTTATTAATATCGACTTCAGTGATCTAGGTGGTTCGAGGATATCTAAAATTCAATATGGGGTGCTAAGCAGCAATGGTACTTATGATTATCAAATCGTCTCTTCAAGCCTTTTAGGGTTAAGCGATTGGATAAGTGATTTCGCGATTAGTTGGAATGTTTTATGGAATGGGGTCAATAATATTATATTCCAAGTGGATGATAGAGCTGGAAATATGGTGACAAAAGATGCTTTATTAAAGATCAAGAAAGATGTGTTAACTCCAAGTTATCTCGTTGTGACCCCTATTTTACCCTCGGACCAAGCGGCTTGGTACAATACATTACCTTATTGGGCTTCTACGCTTAATATTTCGTTCTATGATCAAGCCCTTTCAGGCCTTAAGAACGCGTTTTATTCGCTTTCTCCGACCACTAGCGATAGCATTTTCTATCGCGATATAGACGGAACTGTGACGTATAATAATCCTTGGTCAGTGAGTTGGAATTTATTGGTTGAAGGGATCAATCAAGTTGGTATTGGTGTTCAGGACTATGCTGGCAATACCGTAACGTGTTCAACTTTGTTTACAATAAATAAAGATACGTTGCCACCCACCGTGATCATTTCTGATCCAACAGCCTTTTCTGGGTATATCGGACAGTATTCAGCCTCTTTAAATGCTATCTCTGTAAAAGCTTTTGATAATGGCTCCTTATTAAGTGGGTTTTCGTATACCATACACAATGACAACGGCACCCATAATTGGGTATTAATCTCCACGAATATAAACAATGCAAATTTTATCAACCTTTGGTCAATTTCCTTGAACATGCTTGATTTAGCCCTCAATGATGTATGGGTAAAAGTTTCAGATAATGCTAAGAATGAAACATTAACGAAGTGTTATACCATTAAAAGGGACTTCACGTCGCCCGTTGTGTCGATCAATATGGATCTTTCTGTTTTTTCTGGATGGCTTGGGGTTGCGCCTGCAATACTCAGCTCTTTGAATATTACCTTTTCCGATAATGAATCGGGGTTAGGCGATATTGCTTACGAAATACGGCCTCAAAGTGGGGCAAACCCTATTCGCCATGTGATAACTCAAAATTTTAATCTATTTTCTTATAGCTATAAATGGGGCGTTAATTGGTCGGAGTTACAGGATGAAACCACCAACGATATTTGGGTGTTTGCTACGAATAATGCGGGTCTATTTACCTCAATAAACGTATTTTCTGTAAAAAAGGACACAACAGCACCCACCTTATCTTGGGCTACAGGCTTTCAGGGTTTATTGTGGGGTCATTGGGTCAATACTTCCGATGCATCGAGCGCTTCAGTTAATGTAAATATGGTTGATCTGGGCAGCGGAATAAATACCGTCACCCAAACAGTTCAAGTCGGGATGCAAAATAAATCAACCCTGATATACTCTGCTCTTGGTATCAGAAACCTCCCCCTAAAGATCGATCTGCCTTGGGATATGCTTTACGAAGGCAAGAACAGCCTCATCATTTCTATTAAAGATGTTGTGGGTAATGTTGCATCGTATTTATCGAGCGATATCCTTTGGAAAGATACCCTTCCTCCGTATATCGTTACACGGGATCATTCGTATAACCTTGATGCATGGGTCAGTGTCACACCCGATTGGATCAACAACATTCCGTTTGATATCGTTGATTCAACATCAGGTTGGTGCTCCATAGATGTTCTTATTGAACGAGAGGGGATGTCCTCTATTCCGTATCATGTAACAACGAACGTGCTTAATTTGCAGACCTTAACCATGAATGCTACATGGGGCGTTCCTTTTAACTTGTTTACAGAAGGACGAAATACGATGAATGTTATTCTTGAGGATAATGCACGGAATCGGATCACCTATAATGCTGTTCTTCGACCCTTGATCGATCGTACACCCCCTATTGTTTTTCCATCTAAAAATTGGACAGTATCGTCTGCAGCTCAAAACATTTGGTATGGCTTAAACAATACCCCCCCTTATATCAACTCGATCAATCTTTTCTTCAAAGACAGTGGAAGTTCAGGTTTAGCTGGGTTTTTCTATTTAGTTTCATATAACGGAATAGAGCTTCCATATACGATCGGTCAAGGCAATCAATCCCTATCCTATAGCACTCCTTGGGCGGTTCGATGGGACTACCTAAACAACGGCACCAATGACATTTACGTTCAAGTCGACGACTATGCGGGCAATGGTACCGTTAGTGGAGCGATCTTTAGAGTATATAAGGACATTGTT
This sequence comes from uncultured Candidatus Marinamargulisbacteria bacterium, assembly GCA_903897765.1. GTDB lineage: Bacteria > Margulisbacteria > Riflemargulisbacteria > GWF2-35-9 > GWF2-35-9 > CAIWAN01. The sequence continues at coordinate 14,431 of CAIUCY010000224.1, forward strand.
CCTCCTGAATTTGTATTAACGCGGAGCGTGAGTGATAATATTTGGTACC
>CAIUCY010000225.1 GCA_903897765.1 uncultured Candidatus Marinamargulisbacteria bacterium
CAGAGAGATTAATTCTGAATCCTTCCACGTTCATAACCTAATGAAGAAAAATGTATCTCAAATTTTGAACTTAATTTTAGGAGACCCTGAATTATTCACGATAGAAAATCGTATATTTAACACGGTTATGTTTTTTATAAGTCTTACCGGAATAGCAACATTAATATATGGTTTGATACTTGATGATAATGTGTACCAAATAGCAATTTCCACATTATGTGGCATTGTCCCCGGATTTTGTTATTTTTATTCTCGCGTTAAAAGAGATTATCGAAAATTAATTACACCAGCAAACATTTATTTCTATCTAGCTTTAACTGCGGCGTGGTTTTTCACAAATGGAGTTCATGGAAGCCTACCGTTTTTCTTCTTTGTGTTGGTTACCTATGGAAATATCTTTGTAAAAAATCCTTTTAGATTCTATCTTCCCTCAATAGTTCTATCAGTGACTATTACACTGGTTTTGGAATATTACTATCCTAATTTGTTCATGAAATATGTTAACAAGACACAAGAATATTTTGATATTGGAATATCACTAATTTTATGTCTCGTAATTAATGGATCAATTATTCATTTTGTTTTTAGAGAATACTTTAGAGAACGAACATTAAAAGAGGAGATCTTAAAACAAACTATAAAGGATAAAGAAATTATAGACAACGCTTTCAAAGAGATTCATGTCCTGAGAGGCTTTCTTCCTATATGCGCTAATTGTAAAAAAATTCGAGATAGCGGTGGTTCTTGGAATCACATTGAAGATTATATTTCTAAACATTCAGCGGCTCAATTTAGCCATAGTATCTGCCCTGATTGTGCTACTGAACTTTATCCACAATGTGATTTTAATTTTGCTAAGAAGACATAAATCCATCCAAATTCATGCATCAACCGATTTTGATGATAAAATCATATTATAGCTCCACCTCCTCATTTTAATTTCCTTATCAACTCTTCGTGTTTTATGAAAAACGTCAAGTCACCATCAGGAAAGAATGAACCAGCATTTTTAGACGATATCAAGAAAGATGGATATCATGTCTACAGTCTCAAAAATACTAAGATACCAAATTTTTATCCACCAGAATTGCCCAATTACCCTGGCGTCAGCATCAATACCCTTGAAATTGGTGATGTCATTACCATTAGGATTTTTTTTGGTATTGGGAGAGGCAAAAATATGCGCATAGATGGAGGGGTGATCGATTTACAGGTAGATGAGGTTCATACTGAAAGCGTTATGGCAAATATACTAACTGTCCTTCCTGATAAATTTCCCTTAAAGGCCGGTGGATCAATTGAAATATTTGAAGATGAAATATTGTATAAAGCAGAATCTAGGTATAACTAAACTAATGAAAACTCAAAATCAATCAGGCTGCTTTCATTCTTGATATTGGGAGAGATGAATCAATCATTTTCTTGAACAGATATCAACGACCGTTTCAAAGCACTGGACAGGTTTCTATTGCAATGTAAACAGTGTCGGGAGATACTGAACAAGATACCCTTGGGGCATGAGGACTGGAAGTATTGAAATCTTGGATGAACAATTTTGGGGCTGGTGTTGGTCAATAACTAGAGGAGATATATTTACTCTTACTATGCTATTGGAGTATAATTATTATGTTTCTTGCATTTGGCATTGCTTCTCTCGTACTCTCGATTATTTCTATATTTATACCTGGTGTTGGGGTAATAATAGCTGGATTATCAGGCTTTCTAGCATGGTTTTCTATTGGAAGAGGGTTACCATTTGGTGCGGCTGCAGTAATTCTAAATTTCATTAATGTTTCTTTTTTATCTCCAGCTTATCTTGTCGCTGTTGGTGTTCAAGCACATTTAAGAACACCTCAGCAATCAGACCTTTTCAACGTCTGGATGATAGTAATATTATTCCAGATAGCTGCCATCATTATATTTATTTTTAATTATGGCTTAGATATTTTCATTAATTATAAACGAAAACCTAAAGGGTTAATCTCATCATTGGCTGAAAAACCTTCAAAGATAAAGGATGCATCAGGCAATAAAGATAATAATCGGACAGAACCTTTAAACATTGCAAATAATGAATCTATCTCACCTGCTGAAAGGAACATCGAAGACATTCCGAAAGCCATTAGAGTCCTCATTCATAAAATTCATGGTGGGAGGAAAAAAGACAGCAAATTCTGGAATTCTGAAAACGATTTAACTGAAAGTGCTTTTGCTAACATACCTATTCAAAAACCTAAAGGATATCTTTCTTCAAGAAAAAGCAGTAGGCAGCAAGAAATATTCTTATTTTCTGCTGCTTTTATTATTTCCATTACTGTTGTCATGATTCTTTTACGGCCGGATTTGTTTCCATTTTTCAACTATCATCATATTTACAATTCCATTAAGACAGCATTTCCAGAAAGAAAAAATACTCCAAATATTGAAGTAGCTTCATTACCTGCAAATGCAAAATCACTTCCAAATTTTCAAAGTATTCCTCGCCCTGAAACCTCTCAGCCAACTAAAGAAAAAGAAATAATTACAATTGCGAGCAAAATACAGCCTGATACGAATATCATATTTTCTGAACCACTTCCTACTATTTCTGATTTTGAGAAGCAAAAATATCAAAGTTTTTCTACTGCAGGAAAGGTTTTTTCATGGAGAGATAAAGAAGGAAGGCAAAATTTTTCAAACACAAATTTCCCTTTAGAAAATGAAACATTACAAGTTCAAACCGAAATTAATACCTATCAAAAGGTCACAAAAATTAAGATTATTGGGAATCAAATTTATGTTCCTGTAACTATAATAAATAAAGGAAAAGAAATTGTTATTAATATGGTCTTGGACACTGGCTGTAGTCAAACTACTATTCCTTATAAAATTCTTAATAGTGTCAATCCTATCTACTCCGGAAATATAAAGAGCACATTAGCGGATGGAAGCATTGCACATGGAAAAGAAACAATAATTGACTTTTTGGTGGTAGGACCTAAAAGAGTAAAAGATATTAAAATTACAGGTTCTGAGGTTGCTGGATCTGCAAATAAAGGATTACTTGGATTGAATTTTCTTAAATACAATCCATTCAAAATTGATTTTGAGAAAGAAATGCTGGTTTGGATGTGATTTTAACAGATTTCACACGAACAGCAAAATTGTGAATCAATTTCCCACCGTTAGATGTTGAACATTTGGTATCCTGTGGAAAAACATAACAATTTAGGTACGTAATTTGCTTTTATAGTTAACACCACAATTGAGAGGGTTAATTGGACGATTTCGTTTAGTTAATAACTTGTTGGGCATTCAAATTATAAAAACGAGTCATGCAAAATTACTTACCGCTGATATTCATTGATAATGAAAGATGAAAAATTCTGAAATAGAAAAGCTAAATTTTAGTGGATGGCCATTACCCGATGAGTATTTAATCGAAGTAGGTCGAGTGACTTCATTATGGGCCTCATTCGAAAACTTCTTAAATACGTGTATAGGAAAATTAGCTGGTTTTGATGACCTTTACGATCCAAAAGCATATATATTGGTTACTCATGGTAGTTTCCCGCAACGATTGAACATTTTAAGTGCTTTGTGTGAACAGCTCTTTCCAGAGTATCCAAACCTTGAACCGTATAAAAGTGTTATTGAAAAAATAAAGAGGGCTCAAAACGAGAGAAACAAATTTGCTCACAATTCATTTTCCCTGAATTCTGAGACAGGAAAAATGCATATGCCCCTTGGATCTGCCAGGGGTTCATTAAAAGTCAGAGTTGAAAACATATCTATAGCAGATATCCGAAAAGCAACCATTGCGATAGATGAAGCTCAAATTGCTTTATATAACCTGGTATTAAAAGCAGAATACGAACCGGTTTGGAAAAGAAAGCAAGCCAAACAAAGCACTTCACATGGATTGCCTAAACAGCCCAGCAACCAGTGAGTTTATCGTTATGCGTCGCAAGGAGGACCTGTGCCAAAGGGAACTGCCACAACACTATTCGTAAGCTCCACCTGCTACGACCTATCACAGGTCCGCTTTGACCTTCACGATTTCGCTGTGCAATTCGGGTTCGATCCAGTCCTCTCGGAGTACGACACCTTTCCGGTCAATCCCTCGATTGACGCAGTCCAGAATTGCCTTGAGACCCTACGTCACCGCGCAGACCTATTCGTATTGATTGTTGGAGGCCGATACGGATCGTTGACGGACACTGGCCTATCGGTCACGAATTTTTGGAGTTCCTTGAGGCCAACGCCAAAGCAATACCGATCTACGTCTTCGTTAAGTCAGATGTCTTAACCCTGCTACCTATCTGGAAAACTAATCCACAAGCGAATTTTTCTAGCGCAGTAGATAGCCCGAAGCTCTTTGAGTTTATCGACTTACTTCGGGCCAAAAAGAATCTTTGGGTATTTCCTTTCAAGAATGCACAGGAAATCTGCTCAACACTGCGGCGACAGCTCAGCTACCTTTTATCTGACTGCCTAGACTTTAGATCCAGGCTATATCCGCCGGACCCAGTACTTGGCCTACTTGGACCGGACTCGTTGCGCACGTATCTGGAAAAGCCAAGTTACTGGGAATACCTTGCGCTTGCACATTGTCTGCGAGAGAACATAGAGCGCCACCAGTCCAAGCGCCTAGATGTTGAACTCGGCATCAGTTTCGGGGCCACGATTCACCTCGATGACCGTCAGGCAACGGTTAACTGGATCTCTAAGAAAATTAGCGAATTGGGTGTCGTTGTCGATAACTTTGATCGCGCATTTAACACAGGTGTCATTCCTGCTGTCGGTCCTCCTGGCGTTCCAGGTGACATGACTCGAATCGCGCACTTGGCGGCGCGCTTCGGCGAAGCCTATTTAAGCTTGCTTGAGTGGACGCTTGAATTTCGAACTTCAACGCTAATCAAAATTGAACCACCTCTGCTAACGAAAACTGAGCCACCTGCGCCATCTCTTTTTTTCTGAAATCCTGCATTCCCCTCCTTTTTATTTTCCCATCTGATTGCTGA
>CAIUCY010000226.1 GCA_903897765.1 uncultured Candidatus Marinamargulisbacteria bacterium
ATTGTTTGAAGAAAGTTCAGAGTTTGGTCTGCATAAGGGACTTTCCATTTTTAAAGGAACGGTTGAACGATTCCCGCCATTTAGCCAAGGGCAAGTGTTAAAAGTTCCCCATATGGGCTGGAATCGACTCCATATCCTTCAAGATAATAAGTTTAGCCATGGCCTTGATCCAAACGAGTTCATGTACTTTGTTCATTCGTATTACACAAACCCCACCAATCCAAGTATAATATTTTCAAAGACGACCTATGAGGGGTTCGAGTACTGTTCTTCAGTTTCGAAAGACAATGTGTTGGCGGTTCAATTTCATCCGGAGAAAAGCTCAAAAAAAGGATTGAAATTATTAAACAATTGGTTAACGTCTATCGAGTAAAGGAGTGTTTATGAGCAACGAATTAGAGGCCTTTTTCGGACTCCCGCAAGAAGTTAAGTTTTGCAAAAAATGCGTGATGTCCAATCAACGTCCTATGTCCGAAGTCGAGTTCAAACATTCTATCGACACCAAAAAACGCACCATGAATTTTGATGAGAACGGGGTCTGTGACGCCTGTAATACAGCCGAGATCAAAGAAAACATCGATTGGGATCAACGAGAAAAGGAACTGATCACCCTCCTTGATAAATACCGAAAAACCGATGGCTCCTACGATTGCTTGGTTCCGGGGAGCGGAGGAAAAGACAGTGCTTTTCAATCCCATATCTTAAAAGCCAAATATGGCATGCATCCTTTGACCCTCACATGGCCCCCCATTCTTTATACCGATTATGGCTACAAAAACTTCAAAAACTGGTTAAATGTCGGAGGATTCGATAACATCAGCTATAACCAAAACGGGAAAGTCATGAGAGAGTTGACCCGACTTTCCATCGAGAACATCTTCCATCCTTTTCAGACGTTTATTTTTGGACAAAAAAATGTAGCGCCCAAATTTGCGGCTAAATTCGATATCCCTCTGGTTTTCTATGGAGAAAATGAAGCCGAATACGGTAACCCCATTGCCGACAACCAAACCTCTTTGAGAGATAAGTCCTATTACTCTTTCAATAACTTAGATGAGCTTTTCCTCGGTGGTGTCTCGGTCAAAGCGTTGATCGATCAATATGGGTTTAATTTAGCGGATCTTCGGTCATTTCTCCCCGCTACCGAAGAGGAATTAAAAGGCAAAGATATTCAAGTTCATTATTTAGGGTACTATTTGAAATGGGTTCCGCAAGAAGCGTATTATTATGCGGTTGAGCATACAGGCTTTCAGGCTAGGCCCTTCAGAACTCAGGGAACGTATAGCAAATATAACAGTATCGATGACAAGATCGACGATCTCCATTATTACACGACCTTTATAAAGTTTGGGATCGGTCGGGCGACCTACGATGCGTCTCAAGAGATCCGTAACAAACATTTGCTCCGCGAAGAAGGCGTCGCCTTGGTTCATAAGTTCGATGGTGAATTCCCCGATCGTTATTTTAACGAAGTGATGGACGCTATTGGTATGACCCCCTCTCGTTTTTTTGAATTGGCGGATAAATTTAGATCCCCCCATTTATGGAAAAAAGAAAATGGAGAGTGGAAATTAAGACACAAAGTGTCCTAGAAGGAGACCGGTTATGCGCGTTTTATTAGTGGTTTATGATAATGGATCTTACATCAGTTGGTTTCCTCAGGGGATAGCTTATATCGCGGCAACCCTTCGAGCGAATGGCTATGAAACCGAGATCTACAGCCAAGATATTTATCATTATCCCGATGCGGATCTAACCGACTATTTAGATAGGAACAAATTCGATGTTATTGGGGTTAGTGTTATCGCGGGATATTATCAGTATAAAAAATTGCTCGCCATTTCCGAGGCGATCAATCGATCAAAAAACAGACCCGTTTACATCATTGGTGGCCATGGGCCCTCACCAGAAGCCGAGTATTTTCTAAAGAAAACCAAGGCCGATATCGCCGTTATTGGCGAGGGAGAGTTAACGATCCTTGAGGTGATGGAGGCGATCGGTAAAAAACGCTCTTTAGAGTCCATATTAGGGGTCGCCTATCGGGTAGACGACAAGGTGTTTATCAATGACCGACGGCCTCTTATCAAAGACATCGATTCGATCCCCTTTCCGGCCTACGACCTCTTCCCGATCGAGTCCTACCGGCTTTTAAGGATGCCCCATTGTTCCAATAGTGATTTTGTGATGCCGCTTTTGTCAGGCAGAGGCTGCACCTTTACGTGCAATTTTTGTTATCGACTCGACGAAGGGTTCCGGCCTCGCAGCAATGAGAATATCATCGAAGAAATCCGCTTTCTTCAGAAAAGTTATGGGGTCACCTATATTGCCTTCTCAGATGAACTCCTGATGTCGTCCGTCGATCGAACCGTCAGTCTTTGTGAAGCCTTCTTGAAGGCGGGGCTCAACATTAAATGGGATTGTAATGGGCGATTGAATTATGCAAAGCCCGACGTTCTTAAACTTATGAAAGAAGCCGGTTGCGTCTTTATCAACTATGGCATAGAGGCGTTTGATGACCAGATCTTGAAGAATATGAACAAAGCGCTGACCACGAAGATGATCGTTGCTGGGATCGAGGCCACTTTAGCGGCTGGTATCAGTCCCGGATACAACATTATCTTTGGTAATATCGGTGAGAATAAACGAACGTTACAACAGGGGGTTGATTTCCTTCTCAAATATGATGATGGGTCACAGATGCGGACCATTCGGCCGGTTACTCCTTATCCAGGATCACCCCTGTATTATTATGCCATTGAAAAGGGTTATATGAAGGATTGCGAAGATTTCTATGAGAACAAGCATACCAATTCAGACCTATTAGCGATCAATTTTACGGATATGACTGATCGAGAGTTCCATGAAGCTTTATTTGATGCCAACAAGCAGCTCTTAAAGAATTATTTTAGGAATAAAGAAAAAAGCACCATCGAACAAGCTCGAAAATTATACATCGAACAAGATGCTAGCTTTAGAGGGTTTAGACAGTCATAATGGGTCGAACATGAAAGATCTTTCGCCTTATTTAATTCAGGAATTTGCGACCATCAAAGAGTCCATGAAAAAGTTGGATCTGGGGATAACGAAAGTCCTTCTCGTCATCGATGACCAAGAGCATTTGAAGGGAACGCTCACGGATGGTGATGTTCGACGCCATTTGTTGAAGGGTTCCTCGATCGAGAACAATATACACGATGTGTTTAATCGTACCCCCATTACGCTGAAGGCTAAGCATTTTACAATGGATATCGCGCGTATTCTTACGATCGAAAACAAAATAGACCTGCTTCCTATTCTGGATGATGATAATAAAATTGTTGATTTTTTGAATCGTGGAGATCTGTTCAACGAATCCAATATGATCAAAAAACAAGAGGGCAAGATCGATGTTCCTGTCGTGATCATGGCTGGGGGTAAAGGTACCCGCATGGAGCCTTTTACCAAAATTTTACCTAAACCCCTTATTCCTATTGGTGATACACCCATCGTCGAGGTGATCTTGGATGCTTTTGCTGCACAAGGGTCTACGGAGCACTACTTGACCATCAATTTCAGGGGGGAAATGATCGAGGCGTATTTCAACCATACCCCGAAGGATTACCATATTGAGTATATTCGGGAAAAAGATTTTTTAGGAACGGCGGGATGTTTAACGCTTCTTAAAGATCGGATCAACGGAACCTTTATTGTCTCCAATTGTGATGTGATCGTTAAAGCTAATTACCATGATGTCATCTGCCATCATCGAGAACAAAACGCCATTTTAACCGTTTTATCCTCCATTCAGCATTATAAGATCCCGTATGGGATCGTCCATTTCAAAGAAGGCGGTCTTGTGACGGATATCCAAGAAAAACCCGAATACTCGTTCACGATCAATACCGGTATTTATGTGCTCGAACACGAAGCCTTGGATTGGATCCCCGAAGGAGAAATGTTCCATATGACGGATTTAATGGATCGTCTCATCAAAGCAGGCAAAACAGTCGTGACGTATCCTGTTAATGAGAACGAATATGTTGATATCGGCCAGTGGGAAGAATATAAAAAGGCGATGGATAAGCTCCAGATGCTTCGATAAATGTATCAAGGAAAACACGTTGTAGCCCTTATTCCTGCTCGAGGTGGAAGCAAAGGCCTTCCCCGAAAGAACTTGCTTCCCTTGGGCGGGAAGCCGCTTATCGCTTGGACTATAGAGGCTGCCAATAAGGCGCCGGAGATCGATCACGTCGTGGTTTCTACGGATTCAGAAGAAATCGCTGATATCGCTCGAAAATATGGCGCGGACGTGCCGTTTCTGCGCCCTGCAGCATTGGCGACGGACAGGGCGAATTCAATCGATGTGGTGCTGCATACCTTAGATCAGCTAGAGGCGCAGGGTGAGTCCATTGGCTATATTATTTTGCTCCAACCCACCTCCCCCCTACGAACCCAAGATGATATCCGAAGGGGATTTGCCGTCTTCGATCAAGGAGATTTTGTTCAAGCGGTTGTAAGTGTTACAACGCCGGCGCATCACCCCTTATGGACCAATACCCTGCCTGAGAATGGGTGGATGGGGGAGTTTATTCGCCCCGAGATCTTTGATAAGAATCGTCAAGAATTGCCGCTATATTATAAGCTAAATGGCGCGATATATATCGCCACGGCTCATTATTTTCGTCAGGAAAAAACCTTTATCGGCGATGGAACTTACGCGTTGGTCATGGATAAAGAGCGATCGGTTGATATCGACTCAAAAATGGATTTTATGATCGCTGAGCAGTTGTTGCGTTCAGATTTTGATTCATAAGGTCTTCAAAGGCTGTGTTCAGAAGCCGGTCGAGTCGCTCCCGAGACGATAATTCTTGTATCGCAGGGCTTTTAGCGGTGGACACTAAAAAGGATGGAGTCTTCAACGTAAAAGACATCGTTGCCGGTTGCTTGTGGAGAGCGGTAGCAGGTTCTTGTAAAACGACAGGCTCTGGCGATGGCTTGGACTCTAATTCGACTTGCCAAGCATGGATCTTCGCCGCTACTTGTTCAATCTTTGCTTTGGACCATTTGACAAGTCGAGCCTGTATTTTTTCTGTTTGTCGGTAGGCATAGCGTATCATAATCCCTAAAGATCTTATGATCGGGTCTATTTTTTGTAAAAGGGACGTCAAGTTAGGTGAAGAACCGTCATCATAAGTTTCAAGAAAAGACCGAAGCGCGGTTAAAAAGGTATAAGTCATATAGGCGATAACGTGTTGTAGTTGGCCCCATCTTTTCTGGATACGGGGCATGGCTTCCTTCTTAATGACGGCCCACAAAGAGTCGCTATTTTTCGAAGGGTGACTAACGGGTATCCCGTCCCGGATCGCTTCTCGTTCGAGGACAAGGGCTTGAATATCGTCCTTGATCTTCTTCTTGATCGTAGCCAAGCGCATGACGTCGGCGCGTAACGCTTCGGCTGCCTCTGGACTGAGAATTTCTGTCTTTTTCCCCATTTATTCTTCCCTCAAAATAAATTATATGTGAATAGGTTGGACTTTGTACCGTTTTTTCAATAAAATGATTTATAACCATGATGAAAAAGTTTCTTTTGCTTTTTATTTTAATTTCATTAAATCTTGCCCTTGCCGATTCATGGCCCATAACGGTTAATCTCAAAGCAGGGAAAACCGTATTGCTTAATGCCGATCATTCATGGGTTTATTATGCTCCCCCCGTTCCTCGGATCAAACTTTTTTTTCATGACGCAAATTTTGGTATGACGAAAGCTCAATTCTCAACAAATTATGAATCAAAAAAGTCAAAGATGAAGGAATCCCCCAATGAAGGGGTAACCTATTTCGATGATGTCTATGGTGGATACCCCGCGACATTGTTCTTCTATTTTAAAAATGATGTTCTTTTCCACGGGGAAGCTATCTTTAAACTTGATAAACCCAAAGACGAGGATTACACCAAAGCGTTTGATCATTTTGACTCTATTTATCAGAAACGCTACGGCAAACCAGCTAAAGATACCCGTTTTTTTAAAGAATGGCTTGTCGATGGCTACAGCGTTCAACTTGTATTGACCTCTCAAAATAATCGTTTGTTCCTTGCGACCATTCTCGAGGATCAACAATTAGCGGGGAAGGTGTCACCTACACCCAATATTTCGATAACCCCTCCGGTTCACCCCATCGTCAACACAACGCCGGCAAAAGTTGAAGAACCGCTTAAACCCAAATCAACCAAAGCGGTAGATTTGGATCAACTCAAAGCACTCATCGACGCGCTTTAAGCGTCGTCTCTTCACAAGCTTTCCGTCCTCCCAGTATAAACAATTGAAAAAAAGAATGGATTTCGCTGAAATTATCTTCAAATGCTAACGAAGAATTGGTGGTAACGAAATTGACCCATCAATTTGGAGGTTTAGCATGAATAAGAAGATCGTAAG
>CAIUCY010000227.1 GCA_903897765.1 uncultured Candidatus Marinamargulisbacteria bacterium
CCTTTCTGGTGCTTTGAGTACAAACACCTGACGAATGATCTTGGCTCGCTCGTCTTTGCCTAAGGAATGGAATGCAGGGGTATACCGGCGACGTTTCACCCTCCCCCGCTGTTGTTGAAAGATAAGATGGACAGGGTCACAGCCATGTTCTAGACGTCGAATCCAGTGAGAAGGAACGGGAATGACCCAATCATAGCGTGCATAGATATCCGTGTTCACTAAAGATCGGATCAAGGGCAACACATCACGGCGATGATGGAACTTTAATTCATGCAGCAGTTTACGATAGATACCCTCGTAGGGATAGCCAAAGAAACCCGCTTCAAAAGGGATCGGTTCTCGCTTGACAGGGCTACAACGATCACAGATAAGTCCAAGGCTTACCTTTTTACCACAGCCGATACATCGGCGCGGGAAGAATGGATCAAGTAGGCGAGTAAGCACCGATAACAACACGGTCGCGCCCTTCATAATCTGGAATGATATTGATATTTGAAAATTTTGATTCAGCCAACAACGACGATACGGAGCGGCCTTGATCGTATCCAATCTCCATCAGGAGCTGAACCTCTCGTCCAAAGGATCGAATGTTATGGATGATCTGACGAATAACATCCAGTCCATCACCCCCTCCCGAAAGGGCTAACGTTGGCTCATGGTCTTTCACTTCGGATGGTAGGGTTGCGATAACCGGTTCAGCAATATAGGGGGGATTAGATATGACAAGGAGCGATTGGATGTCAGAAAGCTTTGAAGGCCAACTTCCTTTCTCAAAGTGAATGTTAGTATTATGTTTCGTCGAATTATTACGAGCAACCGCAAGGGCCTTTTCGGAAATATCAACAGCAAAGATCGAAAGATCTTGATAAGCAAGCGCCACGGTGATCGCCAAGATCCCCGACCCAGTTCCTATATCAAGCACCGCATCGACCGGATGAGTTTTTAACCATGTTAATGCCTGCTCGGCTAGGACTTCCGTATCTAATCGGGGAATTAACACAGACGGTGAAACCGTGAACAACCGACCCATAAAGTCGGCCTCACCTAAAATATATTGAAGGGGTTCGTGTTTGATCCGGCGGAGAATAAGGGCTTTATAGGCTTGTAGTTCTTTATCGATCAATTCCCTATCAAATTGAAGGAATAATTCCATGCGCTCTACCTGAAGAACATGACTAAGCAACCACTGGGCATTCAAACGCCCCTCCATAATGTGATGAGACTCGAAATAGGTCTCAGACCAATCTAAAAGTTTTTTGATCGTCCACGATTCAGACATCGATCATATCTTTCCCTTCAAGAATTGTTGTCGAACCGGTTCAGAAAACTTTTCTATGGCATAGCGAAGCATGGTTCGTGGCATATTATGATAGTGCTCTTCTAAAAACTGATATTCGGTATCATAGTCACGATTCCCTACCTCACGCAACATCCATCCAACGGCTTTATGGATAAGGTCATGCGGGTGAACGAGCAAGATCTTCGCGATATTAAGAGAATCTTCGTATTGATGTTGGCGGATAAAACAAAAGGTCGAAATAATGCTTATCCGTTGCTCCCATAAGTCTTTTGAAGCGGCCAATTGGTAAAAAAGGGCACGGTCTTTGTCAAAATAATAATGGCCTAATATCTTGTGGGCCGACGCATCCACCAGATCCCAATTATTAATGATCGCGGTATTGCGAAGATATATCTCAACAACCTTCTCTTTGTCTGATGGGGAGCCCTTTTCATATTGATACGTCAGGATGAACAATGCGGTCAGCCGATATTCATGGATAGGATGTCGCAAAAGTTGCTCGGTCTCATCAAACGAAAGGGTTGAATAGAATTGCTTAGCCACATGGCGAAGATGAGGCACCTTAATCCCCGCGAATTGATCCCCTTCACCATATCCCCCAGGAAAGGCCTGAAAGAATTGGTGGAAAATAATTACTTTTTCGGGGTTTGCGAGAGAAGAAAGTTCGGAGATAACGTTATCAAATGCACCCTTCCGCCCCTTTTCGGGGCACCTTCCCTTAGCAAGGGAAGGATTTAATCTCCCCCTTACCAAGCGGGAGTCCTCCAAGGGAGGGAAGGGGTAAGTTGTAGATTCCCCGTGTACATATCAGGTTATAGCTCCTTTAATTTTTCAAGATGTTCGGCGGTAATAAGCGCCTGAATGATCTCGTCAAGGTCCCCCTGCATGATCGACTCGAGTTTGTATAGCGTCAGGCCGATGCGGTGATCTGTCACACGTCCTTGCGGATAATTGTAGGTACGGATCTTCTCGCTTCTATCCCCTGAACCCACTTGTGACTTTCGGTCGGCATGTTCCTTGGCAAAGCGCTCTTCTTCCTGTTTTTCATAAAGCTTAGCGGCTAAATGCTTCATCGCAGTAGCCCGATTCTTATGTTGTGAGCGATCTTCTTGGCAACTAACAATGATCCCTGTCGGTAAATGGGTGATCCGGATAGCAGAATCGGTTTTGTTGATGTGCTGTCCGCCTGCTCCACTCGCCCGATAGGTGTCAACCTTTAAATCCTCGGTACGAATCTTGATATCGACCTCATCCGCTTCGGGAATAATGGCTACCGTCGCCGCAGAGGTGTGGATTCGGCCACTAGCCTCGGTTGCGGGGACACGTTGAACCCGATGGGTGCCACTTTCATACTTAAGCTTACTAAAGACACTATTGCCCGTTACCTCGATGACAACCTTAGCAAAACCACCCGCATCGGCCTCCGCCGCTTCAACCACTTCGATTGACCACCCTTGAGAGGCGCAATATCGAACATACATATTGTAAAGGTCTCTAGCAAACAGAGCTGCTTCTTCCCCTCCAGTTCCACTTCGAATTTCGAGGAAGGCATTTTTCTTGTCATTGGGATCGGTGGGCAATAATTGGATCGTTAATACTTGGCGTATTGCCTCTTCTTTGTTGTTCAGATCATCAAATTCCTCTCGGGCTAACGCCTCGAGTTCTTTGTCTCCGGATGAGTCGATCAGATCACGGGTTTCGGCCAGTTCTTTAAGAACTTGTTTATAGGCTCTGAACTGTGTGACCGGCTCGACAAGCTCGATCCTTTTTTTGTTAAGGTCGTTATAGCGAGTCGCATTGTCGGTAACACCCGGGGCTGACATTTCAGCCTCGATCTCCATGAACTTATGCTCTAGGTCTTGGAACTTTTCAACTATTTGACCGGATTCCATGCGCTATACAACTTCCTTTAAGGCGGTGATCGCCGCCATGAGTTGCTCATCGTCCGGTTCTTTGGTTGTAATGAGCTGCATACCTAAACCTGGAAGTAAAAATAACTTTAAAAGGCGATTCTTGGGATGATCCGCCGCAAAACGAATAAACTCATAAGCGATCCCTGACACAACAGGGAACAAAATTAGCTTTAAAAGAATTCTCATTAAAAGTCCTTGGCGTCCGATCAGCGAAAAGATCAGTATCGATACGATCAACACCACCATGATATAGCTTGTCCCACATCGAGTATGTATCGTTGAATATTTTTTTACCGACTCTAGCGTCAGCTTATCATTGTGTTCGTATGCATTAACCGCTTTGTGCTCTGCCCCATGAAATTGATAAACACGTCGCATATCTTTAGACAGCAACGTTGAGGAAATGAACCCGATGACGAGTGTTAGCCGAAAAAGTCCCTCTAAAAGGTTTAACGAAATGAGGGGTAGAGTCGAATGGGTACGAACCCATGTAAAAAAAGTTGCGGGTATGACGACAAAAACAAGAATGGAGATCAATAGGCTGATCACTAAAGAAATCCCTAATTCATTCTCACTGGGTTTCTCCTCTTCGGGACTTGAGATCTGAGCCGAGTAAAGCAAGGCTTTCATGCCAATGATCATCATTTCGATCAATGTCACTGACCCTCGGATCAGAGGCCATTTAAGGATAGGCACCTTTGTAGCCCACCCTTCATAGGGCTTCTTTTCCACGATAAGAGTACGATTTGGGGTATATACCGCTGTAGCGATAAAATCTTTTCCCTTCATGAGAACGCCTTCCATCAAGGCTTGTCCACCAATTACTGGAGCCATTTTTCACGTACCTTTCTTCTTACTGCATCGCTTTCATCATTAAAAACATAATGACCACACGGGACTTTTTCGTCACAATAGCCTAAGTGCTGACATTTGGGTTCGAGGAAACCGGCCAGTTCAACATGGACGGTGGCAACGGCTTTTCGCATCTCACGGGTCATGTGTTGGATCTCCCATTGCGATTTAAAGCAAAGTCTTAATTTAGAAAAGCTCATCAATTCTCGGTAGTTCATCGTCACGATGATATTGGTATGCGCGGCATTGGGCAGAATGTATCGGGCATCTTCCGGCTCGATGCCTTCAGAAACAAGGTCTTTATATAGTGAATAGATATCTGCAATAACCGCATTAAATTTTTCAAGATTCTTACCCTTAATTTTGGGCGGGATGGTAATGGCTGGGGTTTCCGTAGTCGAAAAATCGACATAGCGCTGAGATTGCTGGGCATACGAAGCGATACGATGACGGACCAATTGATGGGTCAGCGCTCGACTAACGCCCTCGATGGAAAAACTAAAGGTGGCATGTTCGAGAACAGAATGATGGCCGGAGGACAAAGTCCGACGGATCAACGTTAGCATTTTGGCTTCGTCGTTTGGTTCGAGTTCGGTTGGCGGCTTTTGGCTATAACACGTACGGCATGCAAGGTATATGGCCTTAATGGGCTCCGGCGATGATTGCAGGAGGGTAACCTTCATGGCGGCAAAAACCGTTACTTCTTGAGCTTGTACTGGCGGTTGAAGCGTTCGACGCGACCTTCGGTGTCGACGATCTTCTCGGTACCGGTGTAGAAAGGATGACAGGCCGCACAGATGTCAACACGGACATCGGCTTTGACGGAGTCAATTTTATAGGTGGCACCGCAGACGCAAGTCGCGATGATCTCTTTGGAATCGGGGTGTATATCTTTTTTCATGATGGGACTTATTATC
>CAIUCY010000228.1 GCA_903897765.1 uncultured Candidatus Marinamargulisbacteria bacterium
GAAGTATTACCGAGACCTAAAAAATGTCATCGATACGGGGCGCAGCGAAGGTTTCGCGGAAGGCTTACACGAAGGCGAACAACTCGGTATCCAAAAAGGTCGACAAGAAGGTGAACAAATTGGCCTTCAGAAAACCTACGATAAGCTGATCAAGAGCGGCATGACACCCGAGCAGGCAAAACAGATTCTCGGGATTTGACCTGCAAACAAAATCTCCTCTAGCCCCTCTATGTTTGGTCTCACCCTTTAGCAGCTAACTTGATTAATCTTTTGTCAAAGGATCCGATAATTGCACCTTCGTTTTTTGCCTTTGATATGAGGATACAGTCAACGAAAGCGATAGAGTTTTGATCGAACAGCTCTAAAGCAAAGATCAACTCTTTTTTGTCTCGATTATTAATACCTTTATAATTTAACAACTCAATGAGGGTTTCGCAAATTTCATTTTTATTAACCTTATAAAATGATGATAATACATAGACGCACTCAGCAAGAACGCTTTCAAGAATAGTCGCTTTTTTTGAGTTTACCTCAATTTCATTAAATATCATCTCAACCTTATTGTATTGTTCTTCATTATCCTCGAGGATGTATCGAAGGATGTAATTGGTGTCAATGAGCATGGCCGTCAACTCTGTCTTTAGCGATCTTCTCCCAAACAGTATCCCGAATATCTTCAAGCGACGTGTATTTTTTAGCGTATTTTCTAAGAGCGCCAGCAACATTCTTTGCAGGACTGACTAAAACCTGATTATGGTCGTTTAACTCAAGTTGGACGACTCTTGAATTCAATATATCCCTCATTACTTTGGGGATTGTTATTTGTCCTTTGATCGTAACTTTGGTGAGATATGCCATGTGACGCCTCCCTTGATGGTAATACTTCTATATATTAGTATACCACAATGAATAGATGGTAAACATGAAATAGGTATGGTTCATGTTTGAGATATCCAATTTGCCGACAGTTCCCAAAATCTCCCCTAGCCTTTATCTCTTTGTTCGGCCTCTGCCTTGATATTTAAAAATGGGGATGGTGCTGTTAATCAGCTTTTCTATGGCTGCCACTTTGAGCTTGTCGAGGGGGGTATAAAAACTCATTGCGCGTCCCGACTTGCCAGCACGTCCTGTGCGGCCAAGTCGATGGATAAAGTCCTCGCTGTGGCTAGGTACATCAAAATTAACAACGAGCTCTACATCAGGGATATCAAGCCCTCTAGCTACAACATCACTTGCGAGGAGAACATTTAACTGGGTGCCTCGAAAGTTTCCGATCAACCGTTCGCGTGTTTCTTGATCCCGTTTGGAATGGAGACAGTCAACCCCTCGCACACGCATGCGTTTTAGCCGCTCGGTGATCTGGTCGGTTTTCTTGATGGTGTTAAAGAAAACGATCATTTTCCCGTTATTTTCGTTGATCAATTCGCGGAGAGCTTCTATTTTGTCAGACTCACTAACATCGAGCATGACATGTTCTACGCTACCGGCAATACTCCGCGGGCTTCCGACGATCACTTCAATAAAATCAGCGGCATATCGTTTGGCCATTTTTTTTATTTCAGGGAATAGCGTTGCCGAAAATAGAAGGGTTTGATGGGGGCCGGTGAGTTCTTGATGAATTTTGAGAAGTTCTTCCTCAAAACCCATATCCAGCATACGATCGGCTTCGTCTAAAACGACATACTCGGTATATTGAAGCCAGATCAAACCCGAGTTAAGCATATCAAGCAAGCGTCCGGGTGTCGCGACCAAGACATTTGGATATTTTTGAAGAGCTTTTTTTTGTTCGGCCATATTGGTGCCGCCGATGACAAGGGCTGAGGTTATGTTAAAGTCACAGAATAGCTGAAGAACATTTTGGGTCTGGATGGCGATCTCACGTGTAGGGCAGATCACAAGTGCTTGATCGATCGTTTTGGTGGTTAATTTTTGAAGCATGGGTAAAATAAACGACAATGTTTTGCCTGATCCAGTTTCCGATGAACAGAATACATTCTTGCCTTGCAACGCAAGAGGGATCGACGTAGCCTGAACAGCAGAAGGGATCGTAATATTGTTTTTTGTAAGGACGTGAATGAGCGTATCGTTTAAACCCAATTCCGCAAAGTTGGTAGGAATGGAAGGAGCATCATCAGGGGGAATGGACGTATTAAGCATATCTATATTATCTATATTATACACGATTATCGGCTTTTGTAGGGATGGTGGGCAACGATACATTTGATTTGGTCTGAATTATCAGTATAATAAGGCTATCCAGTCAGATAGGGAGTGTGATGTGTATGGTAGGAATTGTATTGGCTCATCTTGTTCTAGGATTGCTTCTGTTGGGGTTTGCTTACTTGATTTTGACGGTTGCCAATAAAGAATCGGGGACACTGAAATTAGTTGGGCAAGTCATAGGTTGGGGGCTCGTTGTGGTTATACTATTAGCCGCATTCAGTTGTGCACTTAAGAAAGATTGCCCCATTTGTCATAGGGCAAAGAGGATGTCTCAAACATGTCCGATGAATCAACCCGCACCTGAGGTACCGATAGTCGAGAAAAAATAGTCGATCTCGGATCGTTAATTAAAAAAGGGAGGCCATAAGGTCTCCCTTTTTTTATGTTAGTATATCCACATGCATATCGTCGCCGGAAAATATAAAGGGTTATCACTTGCGTATGATAAACCTTGGATCCGTCCCACCACCTCTATGGCGAGGGCAGGGTTTTTTTCTTCAATAGGTGACGATATCGTTGATGCTCGATTTCTTGATCTTTGCACGGGAACGGGAGCGATGGCGATCGAAGCGCTTAGTCGAGGGGCTAGCGTCAGTGTTGGGATCGATGCTCGCCTTGAGCTAGCTAAACAGAACGCAGCTAAGTTAAAGGTTGAAGGGTTAACCCTCTTTAAAAATGATGTATTAAGAGCGCTAGAGATCCTCGAACGAAAAGGCGAGTCCTTCAATATTATCTTTTTCGACCCTCCCTATGCCTATGAGGGGATCGAGGATGTTGTTGAAAATATTAGTCGATCATCTGTTCTTGCCGCGGATGGGGTTTTTGCCATAGAGCATGACAATAAAACACATCTTCCCCAAACGCTAAATCGACTTTCCTTTTATCGCCGTTATGATTATGGTCAATCAAAGATCACGGTGTATCGAGTCTAAATTTCTGATACAATATTGTCTGTGCAATCAACAGCCATCTATCCTGGAAGTTTCGACCCTATCACCAATGGCCATGTGTCCATTATTAAGCGGGCTTTACGTATATTTGACAAAGTCATTGTGGCGGTATCTGAGAATGATGCCAAAGGTCCTTTATTCTCCCTAGATGAGCGGGTTGCGATGATAAATCAACTCGGTCTTGATCGAGTTGATGTTATTCCGTTCAAAGGACTTCTCGTCGATCTATGTGTTGAGAAAGATGTTTCGGTCATGATCCGAGGCCTTCGAGCTGTGTCCGACTTTGAGTATGAATTACAGTTGGCGCTTGCGAATCGACGGATGAATCGTGATGTCGAAACCATTTTTTTAATGACCGATTACAAATACTCATTCCTAAGTTCGTCCATGATAAAAGATATGGCTCGCTTCTCGGGTAGTATTGACGGACTGGTACCGGAGCATGTCAAAATAGCATTACAGGAGCGATTTAAATAAATGGATATTCTTGATCTTCTCGATGAACTTGAACGACGGATACTCAATGGACGCCAAACGGTGCTCATGAAGAAAACAGAAGCCATCGTTGATAAGCACGAAATGCTTGATCTGCTTGAAGCTATTCGTAAGGTCATTGACGAGAAATATCAAATGTTCCGCTTAGACGAAGACTCAGACTCACCCCAAGCTAATGAACCCTCTACCGCAGTCGCCACTCGAAAGGCCGCTGAAGAAAAGTTCGCCAAAGATCCTGAAGCCTTTGATATTATCAAAGAAGCCAAGCGGGAGGCTCAGCTTATAAAAAATGAGATCGATGAATATGCCGACCAAGTTTTACTTAACTTGAAACTGACGGTCACTAAATTTAAACGCAAATTGGTCAAACTCGATAACGTCCTCGATATGAGTCGCGATCGTCTTGAAAAAAGCGTATTTTTCCCAACAGAGGAGGATCAAGACATATGAGAGAAGACAAAAGAAAGTACAACGAATTACGCCCCATCACGATAGAAACACAGGTGCTCGACTATCCGGGAGGTTCTGTCATGATAACCTGTGGGAAGACCAAGGTTCTTGTTTCGGTCATGATCGAAGAAACCGTCCCCTCATTTAAGAAAAACTCAGGTGAAGGGTGGGTCACAGCCGAATACAATATGCTTCCGGCTAGCTCTCCAGAACGGATCAAACGTGAACGCTTTAAAGTTTCTGGACGCACCTATGAAATTCAACGTTTGATCGGTCGAGCCATGCGTATGGCCGTCGACTTAAAGCTATTAGGTGAACGTTCTTTGCTAATAGACTGTGATGTTATTCAAGCCGATGGCGGAACGCGAACAACGTCCATTACGGGGGCTTATATCGCACTTGAGTTAGCGGTCAGATCATTACTAAACAGAGGGTTGATCAAAAAGAGCCCGCTTAAAGAAGCTATTGCTGCCGTTAGTGTGGGTGTAGTTGAGGGTAAAACGATACTTGATCTTAATTATATTGAGGATTCGTCGGCTGATGTCGATATGAATGTTGTCATGACCGAATCCGGTAAGATCATTGAACTCCAAGGAACGGCTGAACATGAACCCTTTGATCGAAAAACACTAGATGAATTATTGTCCGTGGCTGAACACGGATTGAAAGAATTATTCGAGCGACAGCGTCAAGCTTTGGCCTAATGCGTCCAGACAATATAACGCTCATTGGATTTATGGGAACGGGCAAATCGTCCGTGGCGAAGGCTTTAAAGAGCTTCTATCCAGATTATAAAGTTGCTGATTGTGATAGTTTGGTCGTGGATAGATCGGGTAAGTCTATTGCCGATATTTTCCAAGACGAAGGTGAGGATGTTTTCCGAGGGCTAGAAACAGCTGCCATAGAAGAATCATTGTCTCAAACAAAGAAGATCGTTGCTACGGGCGGCGGAGCTATCCTTCGTGATGAAAATCGTGCATTCATTCACAGTCACAGTTGGGTTGTTTGGTTGGTCGCCTCGCCAGAAACGATTTATGATCGGATCAAAGAAGAGAAACATCGTCCGTTGATCAATACTGGATCAAGTGCGGAATCTATTATTATCCATATTCGAATGATGTTACATAAACGATTTGAGTTGTATCGAGAGATCACGGATGTGATGATCAATACGGATAGTCTATCCCCTATTGAAGTAGCCAATGCGATACAGGAAGAGTTGGAAAGGCTTAAAAAATGCTCAGCGAGCGCGTAGAACTGGGGGCGAATTCTTATTCTATTGAGTTTTCGTCTGATCCCTATTCTGCGATCTCAACGTTTTTACAAACCTATTTAGGAAAAAAAGTCTTGTTGATCATGGATGATCATGTTGAGTCGATTTATGGGGCGAAACTCTTGTTGTCCCTTCGCTCAGCGGGGCATGCTCCTCTTTCTTTTGTTTTCCCATCAGGTGAAAACAATAAAACGATCGATCAAGTGATGAACCTCTTAGATGTGGCTTTAACTGGTCACTGGAATCGGGATGACATCTTTTTAGTCATCGGTGGGGGGGTGGTAGGCGACATGGGGGCTTTTGCGGCATCACTCTGTTTGCGCGGGGTTCCCTTGATCCATGTGCCCACAACGCTTCTCGCTCAAGTAGATAGCTCAATAGGTGGCAAAACAGGGGTTAATCATGCCAAAGGCAAAAACCTGATCGGTACCTTTTATCAACCGAAACAGGTCATTATTTCCCCTCATTTTCTTAAGACGTTGGATGAACGTGAGATCCGTACTGGACTCAGTGAGATCATAAAATATGCCATGATCGACAGCCCCGTTTTATTAAGTCAACTTTCAGAATGGCTTCTGGCTCATCCGATTCAGTATTATGCCGATTATCCAGATTCTTTTTGGGAGTCGGTTATTGGACAATGTGTTCGAATTAAAGCCAGAGTCGTGAGTGCCGATGAAAAAGAGTCAGGGCGTCGTATGATCCTAAATTATGGGCATACCTTTGGCCATGCGATCGAAACCGCGACTCATTACACTCGTTATACGCATGGCGAGGCCATTGCTGTCGGGATGAATTTAGCAGCGCTCATTGCCCGCGGGTTGGGGCTTTGCGATGATACCCTTATTCAAACCCAACAATCATTGCTTCAATTATCTGGACTCCCGATCCAGTCAGATGGAGTCATGTTAAACACATTATTAGACATTGTAAAAAATGATAAAAAAGTTAAGAATGGTCGTTTGACCTTGGTGTTGCCAGAGTATATCGGCAAGGTTAGAATAGTTCCTGATGTCGATGAAGATAATATCCGTAAAATCCTACAAGAGGTGATGCCGTGAGTCGTGTTCCAAAACTTCTGATCATTAACGGTCCTAATCTCAATTTATTGGGTAAGCGAGAACCCGATATATATGGACAACAGACGCTTGAAGATATCGAGACCATTCTATCGAGTCGTTATCATCCACATCGAGCCGAACTTGAGTTTTTTCAGTCCAATGTTGAGGGCGAGATCATCAATAAAATTCACGAGGCTCATGCTCTTCAATTATCAGGGATCATCATTAATCCAGGGGCCTATACTCACTATGCGATCGGGATCCATGATGCCATTAAAGCAATCTCTGTTCCAGCTATAGAGGTTCACATTAGCAATATTCATGCTCGTGAGGAATTTCGTCAAAAATCTGTTATAGCACCCGCAGCCATCGGACAGATCAGTGGACTTGGCGTTAAAAGCTATATGCTCGCTATTGAGTATTTCCTTCTCGATTAGCCTATCATGTTCTTTGAAACAAAACTCGCTCGAAAACGTCGGATCAATAAAGACTATGATGCCTCTGTATTAATAAAAAAGCCCTACGAAATTCAAAATATCCGGAAAGCTTGCGCGATAACCAGTCAAATATTTGATCGAATTCTTAAGGAAGACTTGCGAGTCGGGAAAACAGAGAAACAGATCGCCCATAAAATTTATGACTATTCTCAGGAAATGTTAGCGGACAAAGAACTAGCGTTCGAGACGATAGTCGGTTCAGGGCCAAATTCAAGCTTTGTTCATAGTGAACCCACCGATCGAGTGATCCAAGCAGGAGATGTCGTTCAATTCGATTTTGGTGTACGTATAAATGGCTATTGCTCCGATCTTTCAAGAGTTGTCTTTATGGGAAGCAAAAAGGATGCCCCCAAAAAGGTTCGCGCAATGCTTAAATGTGTCAAACGTCTTCAATCTGAAGGGGTTGCTCGTCTAGAAAATCATGATCCCTTTAATGTTATTGGCCTCTGGATGGTTGAGTCATTTAAGAAAAAGGATATACATTACAACTATCTACATAGTTTGGGGCATGGTGTCGGTCAAGAGATCCATGAGTATCCAAGCATATCCCCCAAAACAAAGCCGGAGCTTATTCCAAAAGCGGGGATGGTTGTGACGATCGAGCCGGGACTTTATTTTTCTAGTAAGTTCGGTTGTCGAATAGAAGATACCCTCCTTGTTACTGAAAAGGGAGCGGAGAGTTTAACGACGGCATCAAGGGAATTATATTTAGCCTAATCGGTATGACCTTTTTTTGCACCAGTTTGAAGAAACTGCTCATTTATTTCATCAACATGCTTGGCATATTTGGCTATTAGGAAACTCATTTTTTGATTACCGTTGTTAGCCTCCGTTGCCAAGATCGAATTTCGTTTAGCAACCTCTTGTACGGCATGAACTTTTTCATGGGTTACTTCATATTTATCGACCATTTCAGTCGCTGTTTTTTGATTAATTATCGAGATGTCTTTAGCCTGTTGCATTAAATTTTCGATCTCTTTAAAACTGATCGTAAAATCATGAATAGCCTTACTGTTATTTTTAATAACATTTGCAATATTATTGGTTGTTGAAACGACTTCATCGCTTGAGGCTGTTACCTGTTCAGCGGATGCTGATATATTCTCGATTTGCGAAACGGTATTTTTGACTCCTTCAATAATATTTGACAAGGCTGTTCGTGCTGCCTTCGCATGCTTTTCACCTTTCAAGACCACCGTGCAGCTTTTCTGCATTATGTTTTCAGCTTTTTCCGTATATTCTTGGATTTTTTCGATGAGACGTGCAATTTTTTTTGTTGCCTCTGTCGAACGTTCGGCAAGCTTTCTAACTTCATCTGCTACAACGGCAAACCCAAGTCCTTGTTCGCCTGCTCGAGCAGCCTCAATTGCCGCGTTAATAGAGAGTAAATGGGTTTGTTTTGATAATTCATCAATAAATTCGATGATAATAAAGATCTGATGCGAGCTTTCACCTAATTCTCTAACCGTTTCTGCTGATTCGATGACCATTTTTTGAATAGTGGCCATTGTGTCTAATGTTTCATTAACGACTTCTTCACCGTGAGTAGCAACCTGTCGTGTTTCATTTGAGAATTCAGCTATGTCAAAGGTTTCTTTGGAGACTTCATGAATAGCTTCTGAAATTTGGGACGTGATAACCCGAGTCTTTTGAATTTCATCGGCTTGATATTCGGCTTGAATCGTCAGTTCTCTCATCACTGCTGCATTTAATTTGATAACATTCTCGGTTTTTTCAAGAGCATCAACTTGTGTTCCAGCCGCTATCCCCATATTTTGGATCATATTCATCATTGACTGGGCATCAACACTAACATCTCGGATGTTCTCTTCTTGGGTCTCCGTTCCTCTAGCGACATCTTGAATAATGCGACTAATGAGTTGTACGCCGCGTTCTGCATTCTTTGTGGTTAGTGAAAGGTTCTCTCCAAACGCATTTAGTTTGCTTGTTATCGTGCGAAGTTGATCATTCGTCAGTCTTAGGTAATTCGATAGGGCGAGGGTCGCTTGATTTATCTCAGACCATCGAACGTCTATGGGTAGAAAGGGTGACGTAATATTCTCACCTTTGCTGATCGAGCTAAGTGTCCCAGCAAGGAGCCTGAGTTGTTTATCGATAAAAAACTGATCTCTTAGGTGAAGCCAAACAAGAGGGGCTAATAAAACGAATAAAGAAACAATCTCTTTAATTATAGGGGGTGATTTTGTGTAGGTCGCCATTAGCTCGATCGTGACAAGCGAAACAGCGATACTTCCTATGTATAGCCAATGGGAATGACTATTTATATATTTAATAATGGAGTCCAACCCAATGAGTGTTTTATTTTTTTGAAACAATTTATCCCCTTAATAAAAGAGTATAACAATAATTTTTGAATAATATAACCAAAGAATGATTATTGAATGATTAAGAAGCAAGATTATTTATGCTAAAGTAATTGGATATGTGGCTGATCCGTATAATGTTTCGTATATTATCCGTTTTTTCAGGCGTGCTCATTCTGATCGTTTTTCTCTATGGTGTTCTTCTCTATTTGGCATATCCAAAAACCCCTGATGCCTTAATAAAGGAAACCCCTCTAAACCAAGCGGACGCGATCGTCTTTTTGGCTGGGGAGCGTAATCGATTTGATTATGCAAGGGAACTCTTTCGTAAGGGCTATGCACCGATTCTCTATAGCCCCGGTGGAGAGTCGCCATGGATGATCCAATATATAGTCCAGAGCACCTCTCGATTAAAAGAGGGTTCGCTCGTGATGTCGGACCTCGTCCCAAAGGGAACCTATGGTGAGGCGCTCAATACCGCTAAGTTCGCCCAAAATCATCATATCAAAAGCATTATCCTTGTTACATCACCTTATCATACCTACCGTGCACAATGGATATTTAATCAGATGCTTCCTCATGTCCAAATAATGTCTATAGCCGTGCCTTATGACCGATCATATTGGGGACAGATGGTTAAGGTCGACTCAGCTCGATATGCTTTGTTTAAAAGTGAACAGTCAAAATTTTTAGGTTATTATGTTCTTTATAGCTGGCCTATAAAATGGCTTGATAAAACTCGACCTATGGTTATTCGAATTGCGAATATTTTTTCATGAGGTTGACTATATGGCAGATGCAGTTTATAAATATTTTAGAAAATTTAAGGAGGAAAAGATGAGAAAAGTAAGTTTAGTTGCCGTTTTTATGCTCGTTGCAATGTCCGTTATGCCGACCATGGGATATAACAACAGTGTGTTGTTTAACTTGGTTCGTCCAAATAGTTTGAGTAGTGGTCTAGAGTTTATTGCTCAGCATCGATTTGCTGGGTCATTTACTCAAGGGAGTGTTGAGAATCTGGTGGATAGAATGTTCGGATTAGAAGATGGGGCTCATATCGCTGTTGGGTTAAACTATATACTGAACAAGCAATTTGTTTTGAAATCTCAATACATGACCGATCAAAAAGAATATGATTTTGGTTTTAGTTATTTGATAACCGACGGATGGCTTAAATCTCAAATTGACATTCAACGTAATTCATTTATTGATCTATCAAGTGCTCAGAAAAACGTAGCAGGGTCTATTCTATTATCGGCAGAATCTGATGCGGTCACGGTGGGGGCTGTTTCTTTTATTCCTTTAGTTAACCTCAGTTATGATGGTTACGATCAACACTATGGGGCAGGGTTGGGGCTTACCTTTCCTCTTTTTGATCAAACCTCGTTCGTCACAGAATTTTTCACCAGAGGCCTGAATCCGGCTGATAATTCACAAGTGGGTGAGATCTATAATGGGAATCCCTTCAACAATAACGCCTATTCATTTGGTATCAAGCAAGAGACTGATGGGCATGTGTTTTCTCTCTTTGTTACGAATACAACCGCTATTGGTACGCGTCAAAATGCATGGGGTGTTCCTGACGACTATGGAATGCATTTAGCCTTTACCATATCCAGGTATCTGTAAAAACGTCGACTTGACGTGAAGGATGAACCATAGTACAATTGTACTATGGTTCATCCGACTACTTTAAATATAGATTACATCATGACCATTATTCGCCAATTCTATAAGGCGAATGATCGGCTTCCCAGCGTGGGTGAGATCGCAGATCTTTTTGGCTATTCATCCCGTAGTTCTGCTGTTCATGTCATTAATAAGCTGATCAAACGAAACTTTGTTCGAAAAGGACAACGGGGTCATTTGATGACGGGGACTTTCTTCCAACCCAGAATACGCATACTCGGTTCTATTGCGGCAGGCTTTCCCTCTCCTGAAGAGGAAGAACAAGGTGAAGCCCTTTCCCTCGACGAGTTTCTCGTCAATAAGCCAGATGAAACATTTATGCTAGAAGTTAAGGGTGATTCTATGATCAACGCAGGCATATTACCAAAAGACCGAGTCCTTGTTGAAAGGGGACGTATCCCAAAGCCAGGGGATATCGTGGTTGCCAATGTTGATGGTGAGTGGACTTTGAAATATTATAGAAAAGACGGAAATAAAGTCTTCTTAGAAGCCGCTAATCCATCGTATGCTCCTATCTACCCTGAAGAACATCTCAGTATTGGTGGAGTAGTGGTATCTGTATGTCGCAAGCTTGTTGCAAGCCCCCTTTAAATGCGGGATAATACCTTTCAGATTTAATCGACGAAAGGGGTCCCCATTCATGGAACGTGTATATAATTTTAGTGCTGGTCCTGCTGCTTTGCCTTTAGAAGTTCTCAAAATCGCTCAAGCTGAAATGTTAAATTTCAATAATTCTGGTATGTCAGTCATGGAACTTTCTCATCGATCAAGCACGTATATGGCTGTTATCGAAGGTGCTGAAGCAGACCTTCGTAAGCTAATGAATATTCCTGAGACTTATGCTGTTCTATTTATGCAGGGTGGGGCAAGCGCTCAGTTCAGTATGGTCCCACTTAATTTGATGAGTCAGTACAAAAAAGGTCTTTATATCAATACCGGTGTCTGGTCTCAAAAGGCTATCAAAGAAGCCAAACGCTACGGAGAGGTCTCTGTTATCGCCTCAAGTGAAGATAAAAACTTTTCGTATATTCCAGATATGGAGAATC
>CAIUCY010000229.1 GCA_903897765.1 uncultured Candidatus Marinamargulisbacteria bacterium
TGACTTGGCGGGGTAAGGGGGCGGCTAAGAGCCCCCTAAAAAGAAAGCTAGGTTGCGGCTAAGCAACACCCCGGCAAGGGACGTCATATCGTGATCTCGAATTTTGGAGACCCTTTATCGAAAAGGAAGGTTATGTTTTAGGAATATAATGGTTAGGTCGTTATATCTTTCTCATTTCCTCGAGGTCTTGTAGAATAGAACGAAGCGATAATGTTATTTAACTCACTTCCGTTCTTAATTTTTTTCATCATCACTTACACCGTCTATATATTTTATAGGAACAACTATAAGATCCAAAATTTAATACTACTTGGAGCCAGTATTGTTTTCTATGGTTTTTGGTCATGGAAATTCATCGTTTTATTGCTGTTTACATCATCTGTAGACTATTGGGCTGGATTTAAAATCTATCATAGTACCAACGGAAAATATAAAAAATTGATCTTAACGATATCCGTTGCTACCAACCTGATCATTCTGGGATTCTTTAAATACTTTAATTTCTTTGTTCATGAATTCAATTCATTCACTCAGCTCTTCGGACTAACCTTTCATCCTGTCACCTTAAGTATTATTCTGCCGCTAGGAATCAGTTTTTACACCTTTCAAAGTATTTCCTATGCTTGGGAAATATATCGGGGTGAAAACAAGCCGATCCATAGCATATTTGACTATTGGCTTTTTGTTGCGTTTTTTCCCCACATGATCGCTGGCCCCATTCAAAAGGGGAAAATATTAATTCCTCAAATTATTAATCCCAGAGTCCTTACTTTGGATAAGTTTTACGAAGGTTGTTATTTGATCTTTTGGGGGTTGTTTAAAAAAATGTATGTCGCCGACAGTTTAGCTGTTTATGCTAACAGGTTATTTGCACAGCCACTTGGCGGGTACACTTGGGTTGATGTTGTGCTGGGTGTATGGATATTTGCGTTTCAAATATATTGTGATTTTTCTGGTTATACAGATATTGCCCGAGGATTGGCAAAGCTCATGGGTTTTGATTTTACGTTAAACTTTAATTTGCCCTATTTTGCTAAGTCTCCTAGCGAGTTTTGGAAACGTTGGCATATTTCGTTATCAACGTGGTTAAAAGACTTTCTTTATATCCCCCTTGGAGGGAATAGAAAAGGGAAACTTTTAACCTATAGAAATTTATTTTTGACCATGTTAATAGGTGGTCTTTGGCACGGAGCGAGCAATCACTTCTTGCTGTGGGGTGCCTATCAAGGATTCCTGCTCTGCATTCATAAATTATGGCATGAGACAATGTCGAAATTTGAGCTCTATAATAAGATTGCAAAAACAAAACTGTATGGATTTATTGCTATTTCAGCTACTTTTTTTCTTACGTGTTATGGTTGGCTGATTTTCAGGGCCAACTCGGTAACACAGCTCGTCGACATGACAAGAACCGTATGGCTTGGATTAGGAAAGATAGGCACGGAGTTTTTATACCCAGCTAACCTAGTCAATGTTATTTGGCTACTGTTTATTATTCAACTCTTTCAATATTTTAAAAAAGATTTAAACGGGGTATTCAACATTCGATCATGGCAGCTTAGGGGCTTTGTATATTTGTTGATCCTGTTCTTTATTGGGAAAGGAATAAATAATCATGTTCAACAATTTATTTATTTTCAATTCTAAAAACGTTCCTAAGGCAGCTGTGTTTGTGTGTTTATTACTCATATTAGGTTCAATAGCCTCATATTTTACGTATAATATCCGACTTAAAGAGCATCAAATATATAAAATCTTTCATGGGGCAATTAATGCCGATGTACTCATTGTAGGAAGTTCACGAGCGCAATATCATATCGACCCCGTATTAATTGAGGCAAGGACAGGATTGAAATCCTATAATATTGGCATTAGCGGTGGGGGATCATCTCATCAACTGTTTATTTTGGAGCAGTATTTAAAGCATAATAAAGTGCCCAAACACATCATTATTAATGTTGAATACCAAAATCTTCAGGAAAACCTATTCGCAAACAAGTTTGACATAAATATGTACGAACTATTTCTAGTCGAGAAGGATATCTTTAAGCTATATTCAAAACAACGGCTTTCAAGATTGATTTATTTAATGATATTTCCCTTTGAAGCGAATGATTTTTTTCTCTTTATTCCTAAAGATACGAGTAATGGAAGTCGAACGTTTGATAGGAAGTATCAAGATAATGAAGGTTTAACCACGAGATCTTTTACCGTTTACCCTGATAAAGAAAGTATTAATTTATCAAAAGAGTTAATAATGCTTGCGAAGAGAAATAGTCAAGTTACGGTCGTATATTCACCTGAATTAAAATTGATTAATAATGAGCGAGAGGTTATCGATGCTCTAAATATAATCATGTCAGATGAACAGGTAAAGTTTTATAATCACAAGCACTACCTTGCTGATACTAATTATTTTTTTGATGCTTATCATTTAAACAAAATAGGGAGAGCGAAATACACAGACAATTTGATTAAACTTATCTTCAATAAATAGGAGAGGGCGTATCCCTGTGCAAACCAACCCCGATATTGGAATCAATAATATCCATTTCGACGAGGCAAAACACAGTCAGGGTAAGGGATAGATTGTACAGGAGTCTGTACAATCTGGGTTGGGTGCCCACAATTGGGGGTAGTTGTTCTGTATCCTCCGTATTTCCTGTATTCAGCTTAGGGCGGGAAACGAAGTAAGCGTTGTTTTCTGACTTGCTTTTTTGATCCTTTTGGATCAAGCAAAAAGGATATATAATTAAGCTATCA
>CAIUCY010000230.1 GCA_903897765.1 uncultured Candidatus Marinamargulisbacteria bacterium
AAACCTTTGACGAGCTGGGTTGCCTCGTCCAAATCTGTGAACATCTTCCAATTACCTGCTATGATGACTTTCCTTACCATACATACCCCTCCTTGTTTTATTGAACCCTTATATTATCAGTGGCAAAATAATAATGGCCACCGTGATCATGACTTTGACAAAGTTATTAAGAGATGGGCCCGCTAGGTCTTTTAAGGCATCGCCAAAAAGATCGCCCATCATGGCGTTCTCATAGGTTTGTGTTCCCATGCCGCCAAAATGTCCCTTTTCCATCATTTTTTTACTGTTATCCAAAACGGCGCCCGCATTCGTAAAACTTATGGATAGAAAAATACCACTGATCATGATGCCCATGAAAATGGTCGCAAGCATATCCGCTCCGAAGAGCTTTCCAATAAAAATAGGAATGATCAGGACAAAGAGTGTGGGTAAGAATAGATCACGGATGATCTTGACCCCACTATCAAGGATAAAGACCCGCATATCGGGAAACGCTTTTTGCTCGAATAAATAGGGGATTGTTTTGATCTGTTCGATCGAGGCGTCAGCCATTTGTATCGCCGTATAAGATACAGCGCGAATCAAGGTGGATGACAAAACATAGGGAAGTAATCCCCCAAAGAATAAGGCCGAAACGATAAGGGGGTGGAAAATGGAGACGGAGTCATAGTGGACACCCGATACCTTGATATAGGCAAGGAAAAGGGAAAAGACGACAATGAGCGTGGCATTCGAGGCATAATTCTTGGCCAGTGCCGAAAGAGTGTTTCCCATGATGTCTAACTGCTGCACTCCTTTGAGGATGTCAGGATCTTGGGATTCCATTTTAGCTAGTCCGGTGATGTTATCTGCAAAGGGGGCATAAAGGGATGCTGCAAGTATGGTCGGTGCCATAGCCATAAAGCCGGTAGCCATCATCATGATGCCATAGAACCCAGAGAGATGATAGGCGATCAAAAAGAACACCATTTCAAAAAATAAAGGCCAATAGAGACTTTTCATTCCGACAGCAAGACCATTCAACATAGCGAGCGGCGCAGAGTGTTCTGCAAAACTAGCTAATTCGCGGACAGGTTGATGGGCATCAGACGTATAGTAGTCGGTCGCAATGCCAATGAAAACAGCTAAAATTAAACCGAGAACGATACAAATATAGGGTGAAATTCCTGTCGAGAACCCAAGAGAGGACAAAAAGGAAAACGAAGGAAGAATGTAATAGATAGAGAAAATAAAAGAGAAAATGCCGATCATGAAAAGACTGACATAAATGCTATGGATGGGTTTTAAAGCATTACCTAAGAGGGTTTTTCGTTTAAGACCAAGCAAGAGAAATCCTGAAATAAAACTAATGACGATACTCCCTAAGATAATAAAGAAGGGGTATGACAATACGGCGTAGTAAAGGGTGTCGCGAAGGGATTTGTCCACAAGATGGCCTTGAATAAAAAGGATCATGGCCACAAGGACGCCAATAAGCGATTCGATGAGATCGAATGAAAGTGCAAGACCATTATTGAGATAGTCCCCAATTTTGTCAGCGATGGCGGCAGGGCTGCGGGAGTCGTTCTCTTTGACCATAGAACTGGCGAGGTCGGCCCCCTTAGCGAAGATGCCGCCACCGAGTCGGGTGATAAACGAGACGATCCCTATCCCTAACAAATAATAGATAGCACTCGAACCGCCAAAAACAGCCAAAGTAAAAATAAGGCCACCCATGGGGAGGACGATCATAATAAGCGCTAAAATAAGGCTTGCTGCGTAATATTTGTCGAATAAACGTTCGGGTTGTTGTAAATAGTCGATCTCTTTGTTGCCCAAAAAGCGAAAAATGATCGGATAGGCAACATTAAGGTTTAAAAGAGTCAATGTCGTGCCAAGCCAAAGGGAAAGAAATCCATCCAGTCCGAGATGCGTTCCCTTAAGTAAAAATAATCCTTCAAGGAGGACACTAAAGACCGCCATCAAGGCAATGATGAACCATGTGGTGCGTCTTAGTAAAAAAAAGAGATTTTCATGGATAAGAAGGATGACATTTTTGAGGCGATCGATGTTCATTAAGAGTCCTCGCAGGGCAGTGGTTTCCACCGGTGATAAATAGTTTGGTGCGCTGTGAAGGATTCGAACCTTCGACCCATTGATTAAGAGTCAATTGCTCTACCAACTGAGCTAACAGCGCACGCTTCGGGCGATATTATACCGTGAAATGGGGAGGGTGTTAAGGCGTGAATCTAGATAAATTGTTCTCAATGTACTTGCGATAATATTTTCCCCGTCACTTAAATCAAAGAGTTGGGGTTCATCGCCACCCCTACTCTTAGGATCTCCTCCCGCTAGTCACTCAAGAAGGCTAACTTCGTTTCCCTTGGTAAAAATCAAAAAAGGCCTTATAACAGGGTCCCTTTTTGCTTTTTCTACAGGGAAATCTCGTCTCGATCATTCTTGAGTGACAGGAAATGCAAATCCTGAAATTCTTTTTGCGAAGGGAGTCGAGACTTTGCGGTGATTTGATCTTTGTTTGCTTTGTATCAAGACAAAGAAAAGACAATTATTAACTGGATAAGATGTATTTGCCGAAACTTGAAATTCCTAGTGTGTCTGAATTATAGATCGCCATTGCGTGACACAATGGCGATCTATAAAAATGGTTCTACTCTATGTTAGCCCCAACAACTGACGCAAGTTGTAGCATATTGATCGTTTGCCCAGCTTTAAGATCTGTAAAATCCGTTACTTTGCCACTCGACTTGCTTGTAACTTTTGTAGCCTTAAACAATTTCAAAAGTGTATCATCCGCTACGATAAACTTTCCGGCTCCTTCAGCTTTACCATTTTCAGTTTTAGCTTGCAGTTTATTCGCTTTAATATAATCCCAGAACTTTTGAGTGATAGCTGTTCTTGGTAATTCTGCTGTCCCACAAAATGCTGCTAAATCTGCTTTTAACTTAACCGGTTTATTTAATCCTATATCTGCCATGTTTTTTCCTCCTAAAGATTTGGGTTCAGTTGAATTATAGCATGAGGTCTGATTTTTTCCTTTACCCCTTTGGGGTGACTTGCAATCTCACCACCAGAGGCGGTTCGATAAGCAGCTAGCTGAACCACGTGTATTCTAAGTTGCCAAAATTTTAGATATCTATCGGGACAACGAGTTTGGGTTCGAATCCCGTATATTGTCTAATGGACGGTTGGTTGGGAATAGAGTTGAAATTTTTTGGTGCGCCTGAAGGGATTCGAACCCCCGGCCCCTGGCTCCGGAGGCCAGTGCTCTATCCACTGAGCTACAAGCGCGTAGCAGAGTGATTATCCCATATAATGAGCGGATTTTGGGAAAATATTGATTATTTACAAAACGAAGCAAACGCTATACAGTATAGCGCTATACGGTAAACCATATGAAGGGAGTGGCTATGTCAGCGATCGATCTGATCATTCTGGGCTTATTGATAGATAAGGAAATGAGCGCCTACGAGCTCGTTAAGTATATTGAGGAACGGCACGTAAATCGGTTTCTCAAAGTAAGTGCTCCAGCTGTTTATAAGCGCTGCAAGGTTCTTGCTTCCGATGGATATGTAGATTGTTTGGTCAAAAAAGAGGGCGCCCAACCTGAAAAAACGATATATATCATCAATTCACGGGGAAGTGGTCAGTTCTATTCTCTAATGGATCACTTTTCTACAAGCTTAAGTCCCTTCTTTTTAGATTGGAGTGTTTTTATATTTAATTTAGGCAAGCTAGACAAGCAACAAGGGCTCGAGATGTTGCGAAATCTTGAGACAGGGCTGGTCACTCTCAAACATTGGATCATTAGCCATGAAGCCGAGATAACCTCACTTCCCTTTTCGAACCGAGCTATCGTTAAACAATACCGGATGATCATTGTTGCCCTTAATGTTTGGATCGAAGAAGTGATCACAGAATATGAACAAATATAGGGAGAAGATATATATGAATACAATTCAAATCAAAACGTTAGAATGGCTGTCGTTGATAAGCATTATCATTACTGTAATTTTAGGATCGATAGGGTATTGTGCTTTTCTTGGGGATCATATTATTCGCGCTGCCATGATCGGGATTGTTATATTATTTATTCTGATGATGGTTGTTCTTCGAACACAGAGTAGGATCGTCCTTTCACTTTACGGTCTAATCAATGCTTTTATAATTGTCCGCTTTGGTTTTATCGATGGATTTTGGAACCATGTATTTAAGTTCTTCCTCTTTAAATTGCATAATGGGATGTTGCCTCCCATGTTGGCCCCATTATTTAGTAACCCCCTCATTGGAAGTGCTGGCACTGAAATGATCTGGGGATTAACTTTTGTTGCGAGTTTACTGGCCACTTATTTTGCGATCTTGATCATTCAAAGTCGTCATAAAAAAGGAGAGAATGATGATCTTCTCTAACTTGATCAATTTAGAGAAAGTTTCGCGCTCATTTGGTCCGGCCTCTAGTCGATTTGATGCCTTGAAAGAAATTGATCTTATTATTAAACAAGGTGAATATATTGCCATTGTGGGAAAATCGGGAAGCGGGAAATCGACATTACTGAATATGCTCACGGGGATCGATCATCCAAGTTCGGGGTCCGTGACCATTAATGGAACCGTCGTTCACACCTTAAATGAAAGCAGTTTGGCAACGTGGCGCGGAAAGAACATTGGGATTGTTTTTCAATTTTTTCAGCTGATCCCTACACTTACCATTATCGAGAATATTTTAATGGCGATGGATTTTGTTGGTGTCATTCCTCAAAAAGACAGAAAAAAACGCGCAGAAGCATTGCTTACGCAAACGGGCATTCTTTCTCAAGCGAATAAGTTCCCCTCAACGCTATCGGGGGGAGAGCAACAGCGAGCGGCCATTGCACGTGCTTTGGCTAACGATCCCCCTATTATTGTGGCAGATGAACCCACAGGCAACTTGGATAGTAAAACGACGGAGGTTATCAAATCATTATTTTCAGGCCTCGTGAAGGCGGGTAAAACGGTGATCGTTGTTACTCATGAGCAAGTTTCTCGTACAGAGTTCGGACGTATCATAACGTTAAAAGACGGTCGGGTCGTGGAGGACAAGTAAATGAACATGGTTGTTAAGAAAGCATGGGGTGACTTAAAGGTTAATCTCGGACGAACGATGTTGGTTATTTTCGCGCTATCCATTGGTTTGTGGGGGGTAGGGTCTATTATTGTGTCGAATAGTATCCTGACCCATGATCTACGTAAAAACTTTCTTGATACGGTCCCTCCTCAGGCTATTCTTAGCTCTAAAGATTTTTATAAAGTGGATATTAACGAAATAAGAAAAATGCCCAATATTGAATGTGCTGAATATAGAGATCTATCCCTACTTCGGATCGAGGTCAATCCAGATGAATGGATCCCTCTCTGGTTGTTTGGGGTGGAGAACTTCAACCAATTTAATATGGCCAAGGTTTACCCTCAAAAAGGCTTGCAAACGCCAAGCCCCGGAACCCTTCTTATCGAACGGGATGGATTGTTGATCTCCCATCTCATTATTGGTTCAAGGGCTCGGATCCGAGCCGGAAAGAATAAGTTCAAAGTACTTATTAGTGGCATTAATTTTGATCCCGCACAGGCTCCAGCTACACAAGACCACTTTATTTATGCGTATACGGATAAAAAAACGTATTCGGCCATAAGTGGGAAATCCCATGATCAACGCTTGATCGTTCGTTTTAAAGAGGTAAGATCAAAAAAAGAGGTAGAGTATGCAACGGATAAATTGATCTTAGGCCTAAAATCGAAGAAGATATCGGTCAATTCGATCAATATACCCAAGTTCAATGAACATCCTCATCAATGGCAGTTAAATACCCTTCTATTTATTGTCGGCGTTATTGGTTTGCTGGCGTTCATTATGGGTGCAGTTCTTGTTTCTCAGCTTATGTCGGCTATTTTAGCGAGTCAGGTTCGACAGATCGGTATTTTGAAGGCTATCGGTGGCTCGAAGCGAAAGATCTTTCATATCTATTTATTCATGTTGTTAGTGTTTGGTGTCGTATCGGGGATGATCGCCATTCCGTTGGCCCTATCAACGGGGTATGCGTTTTCTCGGTTCGTTGCGCAAATTATTAACTTTGATATTCTAACCACGACATTACCGCTTCGAATTTATGTTTATTTAACCGCTGCAAGTATATTCTTGCCGATCTTATTATCGCTTCCGATCATTCTAAAAGGTTTGAATGGCTCGGTTCTTGAAGCCCTTAATGATTATGGGGTCGGCCGATCTTCCCTAAAGAAAAAAACAGACACAGTGAGTAAAACGAGATCAACTGGTATTTTTACTCTTGCGCTAAGAAATACGATGAGGAAAAAAACGCGATTGGCCATTACGGTTATCTCCATGGCTCTGGGTGTGGCTATTTTTAGTACAGGGTTTAATGTCAGACAGTCCATTTACGATCTTTTATCTAATTTCAGGGATGGGCTTAGATATGACGTTCAGGTTGTCATCAATGAGGGAATAGATCGAGAAGCATTTTTGCTTCCTTTCAAAAATATAGACAATATCAAAACGATCGAGGCGTGGAATGGAGGCCGCGGAGAGCTTCAGTCCCAGATCAGCAAAACAACAGATGGCATCGGCATCATCTCGCTTCCCGCTGAGACCAAGCTGCTTAAGCTTAATATCATCGAAGGTCGAATGCTTCGCAAATCTCCTGAGACAGAAATACTTATCAATCAGCAAGCTCGCGAGCTAATGCACAATCCCAAAGTAGGGGATACCCTTGTTTTGAACCTAAAAGATAAAGCGATAAAAACGAAGCTGGTTGGGATCACGGAAGAATTTGAAAAATCCAAAATTTATATCGATGAGGCCCAGTATGATGCCCTCGTTAATCCAAAACACCTCGTAAATAGCCTCATGTTTGTTGCCAAAGATGATCGTTATGACAAAGTCATTGAATTAAAGAAGTCCATAGAACGGGCGGTTGAAGCGTCGGATTTAAATGTGATCTATGTCATGTCACAAGCCGAGCGGGTCAAGGTGATCTATGATCATTTGCAGATCGTCCTTGCAACGATACTCTTTCTAGCTATGCTTGTCTTGATCGTCAGTGCGTTGGGCATGACCTCGGCGACCAGTATTAACATTATGGAAAGAACCCGAGAGATCGGCATCATGCGTGCGATCGGGGCTACCCCCAAAATGATATACCGAATATTTATCCTTGAGGGGATGATCCTTAGTACGGTTAGTGTTTTTCTGGGGATCGTTCTCGCATGGCCTCTCTCGATCGTTGCCTCCTATTTTTTTGGAAACCTTATGTTGGGAGATCAAGCGGTGCTTCGCTATGCATTTAGTTTGGAGGGATTTTGGGTGACCCTTATCGCAACCACGATATTTGGTTATTTCGCCAGCCTTATTCCGGCCAGAAAAGCGATCATGGTTTCGACTCGAACGGCTTTGTCTTATGAATAAAATATTTTTATTGACATACTTCTATTTTCGACTAAAATACGATTATGGTCGAAATAAACAAAGCTCCAGATAAAGATCAAACGGTTAAAGAGGACATTCTTCGTTCCGCCGAAATTGTATTCCAAAAATGGGGATTAAACAAAACCACGATGGAAGATATTGCACACGAAGCTAACAAAGGGAAAAGCACACTTTATTATTACTATAAAAGTAAAGAAGAGATCTTCGAATCAGTCATTACCATTCAGCTCGAACAGATCCTTGCTGTAGCCAAAGAAAGTGTCAGCAAGATCAGCTCAGCAAAAGAAAAGATGCGCCAATATATTATTGTTTCGCTTCAAGAAATTCATAAGTTTTCTATGATCCAATGTATCGCTCGTGATGAAATGAGGGGAAATAAGGAGTTCATTGAGAAAATAGCCAAAAAGATCAAAGAGACCGAAATGGTTTTTTTAAAAGAAATTATACTGTCTGGTATGAAGTCAAAGGAGATTGGCTTTCCGGAGAAAGACTTGAATGATGTTGCAACGACGTGTTTAGGGATCATAAAGGCGTTAGATATGTACCTGTTGCTAGACGATCAAGACAATGTTGATCCTAGTAAAAAGGTTGAGATCATGGCTAGTTTTATTGCAAACGGTTTATAGCTTTTTTTTGTCATGGGTTCGACTATAAAACGACATTTGTCTAAATCGTCGAAAAGAAAGGGTGCGTTATGAGAATGTCTAGAAAAGTGATCATGGTGTCTTTATTCTGTTTATGTTTCGTTCAAGCATCGGTAGTATCGGGTACAAAAAATACAGAGCTATCCCTTGAGCAGGCCTTACATAAAATTATCGCGAATAATCTCTCTGCTGCTTCCTTGGGGTATGAGATCAAACAGTCTGACTCAGCCTATGAGCGTTATCAAACAAAATTCTCCCCCTTCATGAGTCTGTCTAGTGGGATCCAAAACACCAATCTTGATCCTGCTGACCTTAATGCTGTATATGGCTCACAATTCAATAAAGCAGATGCCTCAATCAATTTAGGACAGTCCTTTAAGACTGGAACAACGGTGATAGGTGGCTATCAGGAATCCTATACGAACTATACCGTTCCCGGGCCCTATTTGGCAGGACATTCTACCTCGTGGCATAGCCCTGCCTTTTATGTTCAGGTAAAACAAGATCTGCTCAAGAATAGCTTTGGGTATACGGATCAACTCCAAAATGAAATACTGAAAAATGTCTCCAAAAGTAAGCAGATCGCAGCAGAGTACCAATTATCAGGGCTGATCGTAGGCTGTATGATCGATTATTGGACCGTTGCTGAGAACCAGAAAAAGTTGGCGAGCACAGAACGTGAATTAACGACTTACAAAAAAATTTATAAAGCCGTTGAGGCCAATGTTTCTATGGGACTTTACGATACCTATAATTTATACCAATTTAATGCCCTTATTGCTGGATCTGAGGCCAAGCTATCGATGGTTCAACTTAGAAACAATATGGCCATTCATAAAATGCTTCGCAATCTCAATATGCAAGATGTCAGCGAGAACACCTTATCCTTGGTCAGTCTAGATACCTCTCCACACAAGTATGATAAAACGTCGCTATTAAACGTGGCGCTTGAGAAAAGAGCTGACATTCAAAATATCCGTATTTCCATTGAATCAGCACAGAAGCAGCTACAGATCCTAAACAATCAGGATCTGCCTAGTTTACAGTTTCAGTTGCAAGCCACAGGATTGGGATATGATCAAGATTATCTGAAAGCCACCCAGCAAGCCCTTAACTTTTCACATCCGAATTGGGAAACACGGTTCACGGCCATGAAGATTTTGGATGATAAGGACACCCGCACTCAACGACGGGATCTGGAATATAAAATGGCTCAAGCCAATCTACAATTACAAACGCTGAAAAATCAGATACAAGACGATGTATATGAAGGGGTAGACTCGATTCAGGCGGCCTATACAGGTTACGAAAAAACAAAGATCATGGTGGACAACACTCTGCTTTACATGGATGCCCTACTAACACGTTTACGCCAAGGGAAAATTAGTACGATCGAACTCAAAAATGCAGTGGACATGATGGTCGCGGCAAATAATGCTCATGCTGAAGCCATTACTTACTATAATATTGCTTTATTGAACCTCGACCTTGTGACGAATACACTGCTTGAAAAATATCACATTGATATCAACACATTAGTGAAGGAGCCTAAATTATGAAAAAGTTGATCGACCTCTTAATATCAGAAAAGATGGCCATTTCCTTGTTTATGTTCGCCATCCTTGTAGGTGGGTTCTTTTCGATCAAAGGTCTCAATCAGGAAGCCTTTCCCGAGATAGCGTTGGATATGGTTACCATTCAAACGATATACCCCGGAGCTGCATCGGATGAGGTTGAGAACCTCGTTACGATCCCCATTGAAAAAAAACTGAGGGAAATTAGCGGTATTGATAAAGTCACCGATTATAGTTTAGAGAACGTTTCGTTCGTGGCTGTTAACCTCGAGGAAAAATTATCAAAAAGCAAACGAGTAAAGCTTATTGATGATATAAAAAATGCCGTCAGAAGCATTAATGATTTCCCCTCAAATGTAAAAGACCCTGAAGTGACTGAGATCTCTACCGAAAAGACAGAAGCCATTTCTATTGCCTTAATGACAAAGCAGAAGGGGGATGCCGGTTATGCCATTTTGCGCGAAACAGCCAAAGAACTCAAAGATAAACTGTTGTTTGTCGATGGAGTCGCCGAAGTTGTTAAGAAAGGATACTTTGATCGGCAATATCTGATCGAAGTGAACCCTGCTGCCTTACAAAAGTACCGGATCGGCCTAAACATTCTGCTATATCGATTACAAACAAGAAATATTAATCTTCCAGGTGGCGTTCTGCGTGTAGGTGATAACGAATTTGTTCTAAGAACGACAGGGCAATACAAGGATATTGCCGATATTCAGAACACGGTTATATTTTCGAATGATGCCGGATATGTTACCCGCTTGAAGGATATTGCCAAGGTCACGGATACCTTTGTTGAACCGGACATCCTTCATCGTATAAATGGGCAGAATGCCATTATTCTCAAGGTCAACAAAAAGCAAATTGCCGATACGATCAAGACGGTTAAGCGTATTAAAGCTTTGTTGAAAACCGAGAAGTTAAGTCTGCCCAAGGGGATTTCGATGGACTATTTTAATGACTATAGCCGTTTTGTCACGTTACGCTTATCGGCCCTTATTATCAATTCGTTGATTGGATTTGCGCTTCTTTTGGCGATTCTCTTGTTTTTACTGGGATACCGACTGTCGGGTATCGTTAGTGTCAGTATTCCTGTGACCTTTATGATCGCCTTTATCTGCATGAAGGCCATTGGCATCACCATTAACATTATCAGTATGTTCGCTTTGGTCATGGTGTTGGGTATGGTCGTCGACTTCTCGGTTGTCGTTTGTGAAAACACGTATCGATATCTTGAAAAAGGTCTCTCTCGCCGAGAAGCGGTGGAGAAGGGGCTCAGTGAAGTTCTCCCTGTTATGTTCACGACGCTCATTTGTATCATTGTTGCCTTTGCGCCACTATTATTTGTTACGGGGTTGGTCGGAAAGTTTATTTATGCGATCCCTGCCGTTATTATTATTTGCCTTATGGCGTCTTTTCTCGTAGCCGTTCTTGTCATGCCGATGATGCTCGATACCTTTGCAAAAGCCCCTAAAAGAGAGACGGCATCGAAAGATCAGCGACCGAATATTTATCGCCGATTGATCCATCGAGTGGTAACCCATCGTTACTTGGCTGTATTAGTGTTGATCCTCGTTACGTTCCTTACCTTTAGCGCGTTTGGAAAATTCGGAAGTTTTGTTTTCATGAACGGAGCGGCGGAGGGAATTGATATACAGACACAAATGCCTCACAGCACGAATCTAGAAGCGAATAAAAAAGCCATTATTACCATCGAGAAAGTGGTGACAGGGCTTTATCCTAAATCGATCGTGGAGGGTATTCATACTTATATTGGGACGCAAACGAGTGGAAAGCTCGAGTTCGCTCCAACTGACGGAACCTACAAAGGCACGGTGCAACTTAATCTGTCACCCGAGGAAACACGTAGCATCAAGGGGCCTGCGATACTCAAGGTAGTTAGAGAGAAAATAGCACAGAATCAAAAAAATGGGGTGATCGATCCTCGAATACAAGTGAAGTTTCAGATGTCGAAAGTTGGCATGCCTGTGGGCTCGGCAATTAATGTGGAGATCCGTGGAGCTGATTTTGGTATGTTGGAAAAGATCGCCACAGAATATAGAACATACCTAAAATCGATCAAGGGTGTCGATGATGTCTACTCTGACCTAGAACCCGGTAAAGAGGAGTATCAGTATATGATCAACGACGAAAAAGCGAGCAGGGCAGGGTTATCCATGCAAGATGCATCCCAAGCGCTCTATGTTTCATTTAAAGGTGCGGTCGCTACAACGGTTAAGAAGGGTGATGAGAAGATCGACCTGCTAGTTCGCTTTCCGGATTGGGCTCGACGGCACATGGATTCGCTTAACGATGTCGTTGTGGCGAATGCGTATGGCAGCGTTATCCCTTTGAGCGAAGTGACGTCGTATAAAAAACAAACGGGATTTGCGATGATCAGTCGAAAAAATTATATGCGTATTGTTCAGGTCAAGGCTAATGTAGATGGCCAAGTGATCACGTCCATGAAGGCCAACTC
Organism: uncultured Candidatus Marinamargulisbacteria bacterium; assembly: GCA_903897765.1. Classification (GTDB taxonomy): domain Bacteria; phylum Margulisbacteria; class Riflemargulisbacteria; order GWF2-35-9; family GWF2-35-9; genus CAIWAN01. The sequence goes on from CAIUCY010000230.1 coordinate 12,169, forward strand.
GTTATTGAAAAAACACTTTAACGATATTGAAAAACGATATCCAGAATATGTTGTTAGCTACGGGGGCGAGCAAGAAGATACTGAAAAAAGCATGAAGAACTTAGGGGTATTATTTCTCATTGCTATTTTTGCCATTTTTTTAATTATCGCAACGTTTTTTAATTCCTTTACGCTTCCGATCGTCGTCATGGGCGCGATCCCCTTTTCTCTGGTGGGTATATTCCTCGCCCTTTTCGCTCATGGGAATCTCCCGCTTACGTTTATGGGGGTGCTGGGCTTTTTTAGCTTGGCCAGTATTATCGTTAGCAACACCCTCGTGCTGGTTCAGTTTATTAATAACGCCAGAGCTCAGGGTATGAGTGTTACGGATGCCGTTGTTGAAGGAAGCGCTGTTCGTCTTCGTCCGATATTCCTCACGAGTGGGGTGGTCGTTTTAGGGCTTATTCCAACGATTTATGGTATTGGTGGGAAGGATGAATTTGTTGTTCCGCTTGCCATGGCCTTTGGATATGGGTTGCTCTTTGCGACCATTCTGACCTTGGTGATCGTTCCATGTTTTTATCATATCATCATAGATATCAAGCAGTTGTTTAAAAGACAGGCGGATAAGACACCGGAATAGTTGAAGGTGGTTACGACCTTTTTGTTTTTGTTTTGACTTTATTTTTGGTTTTCTTTTTGGGTTCCTTTTTTGCAACGTTAGAGCAGCTCGGGTCGCCGAGTTGCTCTCGTGCTTTTGTTTCGCCGATCTCTTTTATTAAGAAATCATGGCAAATATGTCCATCCACCACTTCAATGATACGGTCTGCTTTCAGCGCAATTTCACGGTCATGCGTAACCATGACCAAGGTTGTTTTAAATTGCGCGTTCATGCTCCGTAGTAGCTCAACGACCGCAGCCCCGGAGGCCTGATCGAGGTTGCCGGTAGGCTCATCCGCGAAGACGATCGCAGGTTGATTAATGAGCGAACGGGCGATAGAAACGCGCTGCTGTTGTCCTCCTGATATCTGAGAGGGGTAATTGTTGGCGACGACGTCGACATTCAGCGTTTTTAGTAGCTGTTTCGCCCTATCGATGATATCTGGAGGTGGCTTTCCTTGGGATATCCAGTAGGGAATGAGGATATTCTCTAGACAGGTAAACTCAGGGAGTAAATGATGGAATTGGAACACGAACCCCATTTTATTATTTCGAAAATGAGCCAATTGATCCTCGTCCCATTTGGAGGTCGATTCGCCATCGATGATAAGTTCGCCTGTGCTTAGGCGGTCAAGAAGACTGAGTATATTGATGAGGGTGCTTTTACCCGAACCCGATGGACCGATCACAGCTACAAATTGTCCGACAGGAATGTCGATATTCATATCATATAAAGCATGGAATTCGAGGGCTCCTGGGTAGACCTTGTTCAGGTTTTGGGTGGAAAGGATCGGCTTAACCATTGCGAATGACCTCCACGGGAGAGAGCTTGGCGGCTTTTCGTGCAGGGAAGCCGGCTGCTAATGTCGAGCATACCGTTGCGAGTATGAAGGGAAATAATATGTTGTAGGGGGTTATAGCCAGTCCATAACTAACGCCACTTTTGGCTGTAGCTTGGGTAAACCCGACGCCCATCCAAAATCCGAGTAATATGCCGAGTACCCCACCGATCAGACCCAATAAAAAACCTTGAACGACAAATATTCCGGCTGTTTGGGCGTTGGTCGCCCCCATGGCTTTTAATATACCGAGTTGCTTGGATTTCTGCAACGCAACGATCCCAAGAACACTGGCAATACCCAAGGTAATACTGACCATGACCATAAATTGAATAAGACTAGAGGAACCGCTTTGGGATTTTAGCGCAGTTAACAATTCTCGATTACGATCTTGCCATGATTCTATCTTAACCCGCGTAAAGAAACGCTGAGCGTCGGCTGCAATGCTTTGGGCCTGAAAGGGGATCGATACCCGAGCCTCTATGCCGGTGACCCCGCTAAGACCAAATAAAGCTTGTGCCCGTTCTAGTCGCATGAGGATGAGGTCGTTAGCGATCTCCGCACCCAGATCAAATATGCCGGATACGATAAGAAAGTCCCCAGAGCCTTTACTCGTCAGTAAATAGAAAGAATCACCGACTTGTAGCCCAAGTTTTGTTGCAATACTTTTCCCGATGAGAACGGTACTTCCACTTATAGAGGGTTTCCCTGCGATCATTTTTTCTTTAATACGATAAATGGGGAATCCATTTTGAGGATCGATCCCTTTTACGAGAACCGAATAGTTCGCGCCTCCTTTTTGGATAAATCCCCCCCCGTTTACAACCGGTGTGATCGCCATGATCAGGGGGTTTGCTCTTAATTTATTAACATAGGGACTCCATGAAAATATTTCTTGATTTTCACGATATAACGGAGCGCGATGATCGCGAATACGTTTGGGGTCTTGCAGAACAGGTTTGGCTTGGGTATCCATGGGTGAAACATAGATATGAGGAGCGGACCCAACCGTTTTATCGATAAGACTATCGGCTAAACCCCCTAGAAGTGCCAAAAGGAAGAATTGCACCGAAACACCCAAGGCAATGCCTAGAACGATCAAGGTGGTTTGGGTTTTACTCTTCAGCAAGAACCGAAGTGCGACGAGCCAAACGAAGGGATCAAGTGCCACGAACGATCTCTTTGCCGAGCTTGATGCGCTTTTTAGGTTTTTCAGTAAGTTCCAGAATGGGAGTGCCTATTTCTAGATTTTTGATAATGATCCAACTTTCGCCAAGGGTGTCATAGTTAACGGTAGTGGGAACAGCATTTCCCCCTTTCCAGACCCAAACATGATCACCTTCGGGAGTACGATTGAGCAGGTTTACGGGGAGGGCAAGGACGTTTTCGAAACGTGTTGAAAATATCTCGATATTCGTCATCATCCCATAACGAACAAAGGGTTTTGTATCCGTGATCTCCAACCGGATCGTCACGGTTCCATTTTGAAGATCCACTTGAGGACTAATATAAACGACATGGGCATTGAGCTTGGTGTCGGGATAAGAATCCACGGCGACCATGGCGGGGAGACCCATTTTGAGATACGGCAATTCTTTTTGATCAACTTGGGCTTCAATAAGCCAATTCTTTTGTTCAATAAGGGTCATGATTAGGCTGCCCGGCTGAGCAATTTGACCCACAGTGTAATAGAGTGAACTAATAATGCCATCAAAGGGAGCATTGATCTGCTTGTTTTGGATATTTTTTTGAGCAACAGCTAACTGAGAACGATCGATCGCGAGTTGGCTTTCAAGTTCTCTTACGCCTGCACGGTTGTTCACTGAACCCAGACTTCGCTTCGTCATATTAAAGGCCTCGAGGGCTTGTTGATACTGAGCCAAACTTTTTTCATAATCGAGTTTGCTGATCATATTCTTTGAGAAGAGGATTTGTTGCCGATTGAAATCTTTTTGGGATTCGTTCAGTTGGACTTTAGCCTGAGACATTTTAGACTGAAGGTTAGGAAGCTGAACTTCTTTGGTATCTTTAAGTTTTAGGGTATTGATCTGCTTTTGCTGTTGATTGATATTCAGTTGTTGTTGCTCGTTATAATCGTCAAATTGTACGAGTAATTCCCCCGCGGAAACGGTCTCGCCTTCAACACCCTGAATATGCGTGATCGTACCGCTGATCGGCGCAATAACTTGATAAGGACGAGGATAAGCGATACGTCCGGTAGCGAGAATCGTGTATTGGATGTTCGTTTGGGCTAATTTATAATAGGGGATTGGGGTAGAGCGGCTAACATAAAACAAGAGGCAAATAAGTAAAACTCCTGCGCCAATGATCCATTTTCGATGAGTCGGATCTTTCAAAATATTAATGAATGGTGTCATAGTTCTCAGTATAGTACTGAAAAAATACAATACAATCGTTATTTAGGTGAAGTTGTATAAGCGGTCAACCTCGGCCGTAGGCAAACTTTAATATTTTTCGTTAGGGGTAAATATCGAGGGACTAGTTAGATTAACCCATACGGATAAGCTGTTTTAACACACTCAATCAATTCACCAATAATAAGGCATGTTTCGTGCCACCAGATGGGGGCAAAATTTAAAAAGGGGAAACAGTCGGGGGGAGAGTGACATGCTAGTCTTATCATCAAGTACTGTTCTTCAAACACTCAATCAGCCTGGTGTATATGCTAAGGTTCCAATAAATGAAGTTCTAAAAGCTATTCAAATTATTGATAAAAAATATTCTAATCCAGAAGAAAAACTGTTTTTCATAAAAAGCTTGTTTTCAAAGATTAACACGGAGGGATTAAATCTTCGCAGGGCGAATGTTTCTTTAGAAAACGGCTCGATTATTGCAAGAATATTTGGACAAGAATCAGCCGAAGTACCAAAAAATGCTGGCATAAACATTAAGCCTTCCGTTGAGGGATGGCGCATTAAAATTCCTCTTAATAATGAAGGCAATTCAGAAAAGAAAAGCGATGGAGCTGTTCTTGAAGGCCCACGTAACAGACATGTGGTTGATTTCTCTAACCTAACGTTAACTCTATCAAGTATTGAGTCATCCATCTCTTCTGCACCTAGAGACGAAGCTCAAAACAACCCAGCTTCCACCGAAAATGGTACGGGCACCAAACAAGGGATAGCGGAACCCAAGCCCGAACAACGTTCAGATCAATTAGTTAAACAAAAAGACAGCTA
>CAIUCY010000231.1 GCA_903897765.1 uncultured Candidatus Marinamargulisbacteria bacterium
AACTTTTTCATTTAATTGATTGGTTCCATTCCATTTAATAAGATTGGGTTGTGTGCTATCCCCACCTAATTGGCCAGCACCAAATCCCATTTCTTTAACAAAATGACCTAATGCATCATAGATCTTTATGCTTACATTTGTATCTTGATTCAGCTCATAATATATCACCCCGTCATCAATATCAGCTCTAAATGGATTTGGGTAGAACGATGTATTATAAATAACCTCTTTCGGTTTTAGAACATCGGTATAGTCTGACATCACCCATGACGTTTCACTTCCCGCCATATTAACGGCTTTAATTCGGTATCGATAGCGCATTGTTTGATCAATATTCGACGATTTATAATAATTTTGAGTGAGTGCCTTATCGAGATCTTCCCAGTTCTGATTATTTCCCTTTTGCCACTGCAACTCATAATGACTAAGTCCTGACTCATCATCGCGAGCTACCGGCCAAGATAAGAACTGATTCACTAGGGCTTGGGCACCAACTGATTGATTTTGAATAATTTGAGGTTGATTGACAAAGATCTTGCTTCCTCCAGGTAGAATGGGCGGTGTCAGGTCAACTTTAAACGTAATATTTTTCTGACTCGAAACATAAGAGACGTTAGAATTCACGTTGCTATAGGCCCTCAACTTCACGGTATAATTCGTATTATGTTTGAGCGTGAGCCCGTTAAAATATTGCTGATCATCTATTAACAATTGACTTGGATCAATCGTAATCGTTGTCCAAGGCCGAATATTACTGGAATTAAGATCATTGTCTATCGCGTACTCAACCTTTACGATTCTTGCATCGGGGGCCTTTTCGTTGTTGAGTTTAACATCAAAGGTAAGGCTAATGGCATCGGATCTGTTTATGAACGACTTCATGGAAACATCTTCAATAATCGGTTGATGATAATCAACAATTTTCAGCATATTCAACGCCACATTGCTGCTATCGATAATTTTTGCATTTAAAGACAATCTATCCGGTGCAAGAATGAGTTGCAGATCACCCGTGACAGAGTTGTCTTTGAGTTTCATATTTAAATAAAAATCAAGAGGACTAGGGGTCAGCATGATCGGCGAAAAGTTCAACCGTATCTGGTTGTCTTGTCGATCCATGACGGTATTGATAAACGGTTGATCCGACGTGTTAAGGGTCAGAGAAAACACGGTTTCATAGGGAACATTAGCGGAAATATTGAAATCTAGGTGATTGAGGGACACCTCGCTTTGATCCACTTTAAAATTAAAGATCTCATAGGGATTTATTGCATCACCCTGATAAACATCGGTTGTTACGACTGCCCAAGCAGAAAGGGTGATCCGAGGCAAATATGCCCGAATAATGGATGGCTGAAGGAACAGTGGAAGCGTGTCTGTGTTAACATTTTGATTGGTGTCTAATAGGATATCGCTGGGCGAACCAATATAGGGCTGAAGCTTATATCCTAAGGGTGCCGATAAAGCGACATCTCCAACAAGATAAATAGTTTGAGGTGAGTTTACCACAACCCATCGAAGAGGTTTAAAGACGATTTTCCCGTTTATTCTGTAAGCAGGGATCGAGGTTAACAGCGTATCTTCACTTGGAACAAATTTGTCATCATAGTTTGACTCTCTATAGAGTCTCAAATTGCTGAGACTATCAAGAATAGTGGGACTCCCTGAAACATTGAAGGTTATTTCCTGTACCATCGTTGAATAGGGGTAACTATCCATCATGACCTTTGCAATAACCACAGATTGATCAGCCTGGAACACATCAACCCAGCGTTGAGACCAACTTGAATCTTTTACATAAATGCTCAGTTGATTGGCTCCTCCCATAATATCAAATGTTGGAGTTGTAACAGGGATCACTGACGAAACCATGAGGTTATAAGATCCGACTTTAACCCCTTCAGATGGAATACTTAACCGGAATGGCTCCATCGCTGATGACTCAATATCCACTTGGAGAAGAATCCGGGTTAATCCAGAAACGATGTTGGGTGTTCTAAACTCGAACTGCGTTTCTGTACGTGAGCTATCAAAACTCGCTTCACTGACAATATCCCCAGAAACAAGCAATCGAACGCTTTTTAAACTATTTGCCATCGTATCGCCGAGTTTATTAAGCTTTATCCCCATAATCTGCGCTTGTGAAGACGATGAAACAAAGATTTCAGCAATATTGATCTGTTTTTGCCCACGGGACACATTCGCTGTCAAAATATTGAAAGAGATCACCATCAATCGCGGTTGAAGTTCTTGTAAGACATCAAGAATGTTGCCTGCTCGATCTGTTAATTTTAGAGCTAGGTACGGATCTTGTGACGCATTTACATTAACATTTGCGGAAAAGACCATTGAAGATGTGGTGGTAAACGATATGGATTGAGTGCTCACTTGGCCTAAAGAAAGAGGATATGATTTTATTTGTGCATCACTAATAGATACCCACTCTGAGGCAGATGCTGTTATTTCTATCATTCTGGCTCCAATATTCTGAGTACTCAATGGGGGATAATTCAATCCGAGGACAGGG
>CAIUCY010000232.1 GCA_903897765.1 uncultured Candidatus Marinamargulisbacteria bacterium
ATTTGAACCTGCGACCTTTGGGTTATGAGTTCCTTCAAGGTTTTTGCTGTTGTTGTCTTATTTTCTCTAACCGCTGTTGCCATTGTAAATTAAGAGGATTCACTTTGTCTGCTGTTTATCCGTTTTTGATGGCTTTTGGGCGTTCTCCATTAGCCGTAGGTTAGCCCAAATTGTACATTGATGTCTGATTTGCTTTCCTCTTTCCAAACAATTTAGCATCAATTCTTTTGCCGACTTTTTCGGAGTCTATTGGGAATAAATGCCCATAGCGGTCCAGAGTTGTCTGAATAGATGCGTGTCCTAGTTGGCTCTGAATAAATTTCGGGCTTTCGTTTGTCGAAATCAACAAAGCACAATACGTGTGGCGCAAATCATGGAAACGCATCTTCCGTAGCCCCGCATTAACAAAAGCAGGGTGAAATTCTCTCCTCACCATGTTGTCAGGGTCCATGGGATTTCCCTTTGAGTTACAAAACACAACATCTTGTTCACTGACTGGTGAGTTGATTTTGTGAATCTCTAGTGCCTTTTTTAAGGTGGGTGACATTACGATTGCCCGAATTGAACGCTTTGACTTTGGTGTAACAAACTTCCAATTTGAAACTTTTTCTCCGCTCTCCTGCTGCTCATTTCTCCAATACAGGCTACGTCGAACAAAAATCTGGCTGCTATCCCAATTAATATCACCCCATTGAAGACCCAGGAGTTCGGCACGTCGCAGGCCCGTGAGAATGGCCGTCAGGAAAAGTGTCCTATATGGCTCATCAGCGTGTTTAAGAAACAGTGGCACCTCTTCAGGCTTCAGAAAATCCATCTCAGCAGGTTCTATGCGTGCTTTTTGTATTTCTTCCGCTGGATTCTCGTCGATATATTTCCACTTCCTAGCGTGCTTCAGCATGGTTTTCAACAACACAATAATGTTGTTAAAGGTCTTGGGACCAAGCTTCTCAAGAACATCCGCTTTAAACTTGAGTAATCTCTGTATGCTAATTTTAGAAAGAGAGAGATTCCCAAAAGCTGGCAGGAGATGAATCCTCACAATACTTCTGTAAGAGCGAAGCGTTGATTCTTTGACAGTTGCTTTGGCGTGCGTATTTTCCCAAAGCTGGGCATAGTCCTTGAATAAAATCTCTACGTGGCGATGATATGTTTTATTATTTATTTTTGAAATCACTTCCGCTAATCGACGCTCGGCGTCTTTCTTATTTGGACCAATGGTTTCCCATTTCTGTTTTCCTTCAAAATAATAGGCAATTGCGTAGACAATTTCCTTATGGTCACATTTAGTCCCGCCTTCCTTGCCGTTACGACGGCAGACAAGGCAACGCCTAATAATGCCTCCTCTCATAAGGCACCTGCGAGAATGGAAGTAATGTGTGTATTACGCATACATTTAATTATATGCGTAATACAGCTACATTTCAACCGCCTTTTTTGGTGGGCTTGGGGCCTGGCTTTCTTTCTTGGGAGGCATAGGCCCGCAGGGAAGGCTCTTCGATTAGCCAGATATTGCGGGTTGAACTGATGGGGGCCTGACGGCCTTTGATAGTCTTTCGGCTTAGCAACAGGCGAAGATGGCTTGTCGATAAGTTGAATTGCTTCGATGCTTCGTAAGTCGTCAGGATGAGAGGTCGATTCATAGGCCATAATATACATGGGTTAGGCCCGCCTTTCATCATCAGAATTAAGAGGGGAAAGGAAAGCAAGGACGACATCCAGGTCAAACCTTACGTACTTACCCATCTTGTAATGGGGGATACCTTTTTGACCAAGGCGAGTTCGCTGGTAAAGCCACGATTTTGGGACGTTCAAAACGGCAGC
>CAIUCY010000233.1 GCA_903897765.1 uncultured Candidatus Marinamargulisbacteria bacterium
CCTACACGACGCTCTCCGATCTGGCAATTTATACATTCAGTCCATATTTTATGGGGGAGTTGTTCTTTTTCGATAGGAGTAAATCCGAGTTTATTAAAAAAATCGGGGACATAGGTGAGGCAAAAAACACGCTCAACCCCTAGGCTCACCAAGTCACTAATGCCAGATCGGATAAGGGCTCCGGCAAGCCCTTTCCGATGGTAATTAGGGTGAACCGCAAGGGATTTGATCTCGGCTAAATCTTTTTGGGAAACCATAAAGGCACAGCAACCCACAATGGTTTCGTTATCGAGAGCAATATAAAAATCACGGATATGCTCGACAATGTATTGAAGCGAACGAGCGAGCATTTTTCCTTCTTTAGCGAAGGTATGAATGAGCGATTGAATGCCTTCACTATCGGATAGCAAGGCTTTTCGAATTGACGTGTTCATACCTACATTATATCAGATTTATGATGACCTGTTGTTCGGGGATAATTTTAGAAATAAAATTGATCAAATATTTAGAGTTTCTATTGAAAACCGCACACCCAAGAGGTAAACTCCGAGCATGATCTCTAAACATGCCGAAGTGATTTGCGTTGCCAGTGGAAAGGGTGGAGTAGGAAAGACTCTATTTTCTATTAACTTGGCGATCGAAAGTGCAATGCTAGGCAAAAAGACACTTATCCTTGATGGCGATCTGGGTCTGGCTAATGTTCATATCATGACCGGTATTTACCCTGAATTTGATCTGATGGATGTTGTATCAGGAAAGAAGACTATTTCAGAAGTTATCATCGAGGGGCCCGGCGGGATCCATATTATTCCTGGTGCTTCGGGGATGTTCCAATTGTCTAATCTTTCTCATGTAAAACGACAGAATCTGGTTGATCGATTGAATGAACTTGATCAGCAATATGATGTCATTATTATCGACTCGGAAGCGGGTATGGGACATAACGTTTTTAAATTTTTAGGTATGGCTGATCGGGTCGTGATCGTTACAACCCCTGACCTAACCGCTTTATCGGATGCTTATGCGATCATCAAAGTTATTTTTACGAAGAAAACCAATAACGATGTGGGTGTAGTGGTTAATCGTGTTCGCTCTGTTAATGAAGGCGAAGCGATCTATAAAAAGATATCCATGGCGGCCACTAAATTCCTTGGTTTTTCTGTCCGAGATTATGGATTTATTTACGAAGATGCCCTGACGGTGAAAGAGTCGATACAGACCCGAAAGCCTATTGCGATACAGTATCCCCGAACCAAAGTCGGCGCGACCTTAAAGGCAGTAATTCATCGCATCTATGGCCTTGATCCCCGCAAAACGGCCGAACCGACCGCCATTCTGAACCGCTTTTCAATGTTACTCGAAAATATTCGATCCAAAGAAAGCGCGTAACGGGTACTTTTTCTAGAACGTTTTCCCTCGTAATACGTTATTTATGAATATTAGCTGAAATTATTAACTATATCCTTCGATAAATTCATTAGGTTTTGATTATTTATTAAGGAGCCAATGATGTTAAACAAGATTATTGCCTTTGTATTAAAAACAGAAGAGCAAGCGACTGCTCAGGTTGCTAGGATCATGAAAGAGTTGAATATGACGGGTATTCGAAGTACTGACGGTCAGGTTGCGTTTCAGGTCAAAGCTGCTGTTAAAGCGATAAATAATGAAACGAATAAAGACAATCAATTATTATTGGCCGAAGCATTCATGAAGTTTATGGTTGATAGGTATAAAACCTCCCCACAATATCAGTCTCAGCTTGTTGTAAGTTTAGTTGAAGTGATGGATGACAAAAACAGAACAGAAATGACGATTGCTCTTATTGAGATTATTCCACAATCCTATCAATCGATGGTTGAATATGCTCTTAAACAAAAATTTACCAATCGCAGGTGAGATTTGTTGAGGTTTTATTAATCTATTTTGACCCATAAATCCCACATCGCACCAAGAATAAGGTATACAGCGATTTTCACTCCTTAACCATGCCTGTTCCACCGATAATGAATGAAATTTTTCAAAAAGCGACTCGATAGATGTTCGTTGAAGTTAAATACCCTTCCCACTGGATGACTAAAATATTGACCCCAACAGAGCAGAACCCCATTCGGTGGTTGCTTGCTTTATATGCCTACTGGAATGATCTGAAACGAGTTCTTGGGATTGCAAAGAATGAGATTATTATGGAGCAACAAGATAATTTCAACCGTATCAATTTTAATGGTCTAAAGCTAAAAGCAGTTAGCATTACACGTTTAAATAGAGCTACCCGTTACAATGATATTAAGCAAATAGTAGAAACTCAAAACGAACGATCCCTTCAAGAAATTTTCAATAAGGAACGTAATTTCAACGGATTTATTTTTTATGATGGGGAAAAACCCATTGGACAAATATTTTATACGGTTTCAAGGGCTGGTAAATTTCAGCCAATGTTCTTGATTGTTCATCCAGAGTATCAAAATCGAAATCTTTCTCGTTTGTTTGTGGGATTTCTTCTCCAAGCTAATCTTGGAAAGTGGGCTGAAGTAGGTTTTCGCCCTTTTTCTAAAGCACAACCCCATATGTCTCGGATTATTCATGAGCTGGGAACTCCAAAGATAATTGAAGATGATTATGGTGAAGAGGATAACCCCATTGCTTATTTGTTAAGTGAGTTAGACGTCCGCAAAAATTTACCCAAATTATTTGAAAAACTTGATATTGTATTGAATTAGGTTATGAATGGGCTTCTTATACTCTCGTTCACGGCACCTCAAACTTCGCTTCGATATTGGCTTTAAATTCGGCTGAAATTGTGTGCCAATCAAGAATATCGACACGAAAGGGAAGGTCGGATTCTTCAAAGTCCTCTCGGATGGCAAGCATTATAACATTAGTATATAATACGGGACAAACATCGTTAATTTATAAGGAGGCAAATATGTTCGGTAATATGGGCGATATGATGAAGCAAATTGGTGACTTGAAGAAGCAGATGAAAGAATTAAAAAAAACAACGGCTGAATCCACATCAAAAAATGGTGAGGTTTTTGTTAAGGTGAACGGTGAAATGCGTATTCTTGAAATTAAATTGGGCGAGAATTTGAATATGAAAAATTTACCCGGACTCTTAAGAGATACCGTTAATCAAGCCCTCCATGAGGTCAAGATGAAAAGTGCGGGATCCTTGAACCTTGAAGGGCTTAAATTGCCGGGGATGTAAGCCATGACGCGTCACGACCCCTTAAAGGGGATCGTTTCTGAATTATCAAAACTGCCTGGGATCGGCCTGAAAAGCGCTCAGCGTCTTGCGTTCCACATGCTTGCCCAGACCCAAGAAAGTCTGACCGAATTGGTGCGTTCTATCGAAGATGTCCGTGACCATGTGAAGTTATGCCAGCGTTGTTTTCACCTGACCTATGATGAGGATGAATGTGTCCTGTGTCAGGATACTCGACGTAATGGTTCAACCCTATGTGTTGTCAGTGATTCTCGGGATGTTATTGCGCTTGAAAAAATGGGGCGATTTCGGGGCTTGTACCACGTCTTAGGAGGGGTTATTGCGCCGTTAGATGGTGTAGGACCTGATAAACTCCACATTCGTGAATTGCTCGAACGACTCAAAACGGAACCCATTTCAGAGATCATTTTTGCATTGAGTCCCTCTGTAGAAGGGGAAACAACGACCATGTATTTAACCCGACTCTTAAAACCGCTTGATCTAAAATTATATCAAATCGCCTATGGAATCCCTATGGGTGGCGAGTTAGAATGGGTGGACGAAATGACGTTAGGACGTGCTTTTGATGGAAGAAGGGCATTATGAATAAAAAAGAACTTATAGATGAAGTCACTGAAGGAGTGGATATTCAAAAGCAACATGTCCGCGAGGTGATCGAACATACACTTGAAGTGATCATGAAGAATTTGGTCAAAGGTGAAAAGGTCAATCTGGTTGGGTTCGGATCATTTGAGCCTCGCAAAAAACACTCACGTGAAGGCCGAGATCCTGTTACCCATGAGGTCATACAAATCGCCCCGAGTACCCATGTCGGGTTTAAAATGGGTGATCAATTGAAAAAGCGTATTCGACAGTAATATGGACAACGAATATCAGTCCCTCCTTGCGCTACTTCCGGTCTCCATACTGAATGAAGTCAATGCACTAGGAACCCCTAACATAGACGAGATCATCATGGATGTAGGGCGTTCCATTGAGATCAGAGAAAAGAACCGATCCTATGCCTTAACTGCACCTTCTGTAACCTATGACGATCTTGATCATATCGTGGGTCGGATCGCACCCTTTACGGAGGATAATCGTTCAGGTCTCGATCAAACGCTTCATCGGATCTCGGCTATCCGAAATCGTAAGGGACGCATCATTGGTTTAACCTTACGTGTCGGACGCACGGTTGTGGGTTCTGCGGAAGTGATCAAGGATCTACTCGATCGCGAACAATCCATTTTACTGATGGGGCCACCCGGCATCGGGAAAACAACACGTCTTCGAGAGATCAGTCGGGTTTTGGCAGATCGAGGAAAGCGTGTGGTGGTTGTGGATACGTCCAATGAGATCGCTGGGGAAGGTGATATTCCCCATCCGGGTATTGGTGCCGCTCGCCGTATGCAAGTGTCTCGTCCTGATCTACAACATTCGGTAATGATCGAAGCGGTTGAGAACCATATGCCCGAGGTGATCATTGTAGATGAGATCGGTACAGAGGCCGAAGCCAGAGCAGCTCGGACCATTGCAGAGCGGGGTGTCATGTTAGTCGCAACCGCTCATGGTCAAACCATTCATAATTTAATAAAAAACCCAACCTTGTCGGATTTGATCGGTGGGATCGAATCTGTTACATTAGGTGATGATGAAGCCAAACGTCGCGGCACACAAAAGACCGTGCTTGAGCGTGCAGCCAATCCAACCTTTGAAATATTGATCGAGTTGAAAGATCGATTGACGCTTCACTGCTATAAAGACGTTGCCCGTTCGGTAGACCTTATCCTTAAGGGACAGTTGGCTAGACCAGAGGTTCGACGAATTCAAGACGATGGCGCTGTCGTATTAGAAGAGTTCCGTGCTCCTGAAGAACCGGAAGCCGATAAAATATTGATAGAACCTGACTTTCCTAAACATATCCGGTTGTTTCCTTTTGCGATCAATCGTGCCAATTTGGAGTTGGAGATCAAGTCGGTCGGAGTTGAAGGTAAAGTGGTCAGTCATATAGAAGAGGCGGACTTGATCGTGACTACAAAGGCTAATTTTCGCAAGGATGTTCGGTTGGAACGGCTAAGCCAAGATCATCAGATCCCTTTGTATATTGTTAAATCTGCGACTCCACATCAACTTAATAAATTTGTCCGATTTATTTTTAGGATTGCGGATGAAGACGAGTCGGCTATTCTCAACATTAAACCTCGTGATAAAGTCGGGAGGGAGAAAAAACATGTCAACGGATAAAGGGATCTTTATAACCTTTGAGGGGCCTGAAGGAGGGGGAAAGACCACTCAAATTCAACACTTGTCCCAATTCATTCAGCAGCAGGGGCGTCAGGTTGTTGTAACAAGAGAACCCGGTGGGACGGGGATCGGTATTTCTATACGCAATATATTACTGGATCCCTCTTTTGAAGAGATCGATCGGCGAACAGAGCTTTTGCTTTTTCTGGCGGATAGAGCGCAACATGTCCATGAGGTCATTCTGCCTGGACTGGAAGCGGGGAAAGTCGTCTTGTGTGACCGATTTATCGATTCGACGGTTGCGTATCAAGTAGCGGGACGAGGCTTCGATCCCAGCCTTATCGCCATACTAAATGATTTTTCGGCTCATCAATTAAAGCCCATTTTGACTTTTTTACTTGATGTTGATTATAAGACAGGGATACAACGAGCAACACGTGTTTATCAGGATCGGTTCGAATTAGAGAAGCAGACTTTTCATGAGCGAATTAGGGGACAATATCTGGCTATCCATGCGAAAGAACCTGATCGAATGATAAAAATTGAGACGGGTGTCGATTCTATTGATGTTATCCAATCGCGCATCCGAGATGCATTGATCCGCACTGGGTTGCTATCCTAATGTCGATCCTGTCACCTCAAGTCCAAACGCATTTGAAATCCATATTGACGTCCGGTCGTTTGGCAAATGCCTATTGTTTGAGTGGCGATGATCTGCAAGCCAAATTACAGGTTGCTCGTATTATTCTAAAAGGACTAGGGGTTAGACCCTCCGATCATGTCCTTATTGATGAGGGGCGTTATTTCGGATTTGTACATATTTTGACGGAAGAAGGAAGTCATAAGATCGAGGACATGAGAAATTTGCGCCGCCAAGTCGTCACACAAAGTGGTGATGCATGGATGGTCTTTTTTATTGAAAAGGCACACAAACTAACGGTACAAGCGGCTAATAGTCTTTTGAAAGTACTTGAGGAACCACCGCAGCGAGTCATTTTTTTCTTGGATGCCCCCATGTTCCAATCACTAATTCCGACTATTCGATCCAGATGTCAAAATATTTCTTTAGGTTTTTCGGGAGGGGGACATGTTGACATGCCTCTTTTTTTTGATATTGCCTATGAGCAGCTTTTGTCTAAGATTCAATCGGGGTCACTTCAGGAGTGGTTAGTTCGCTTTGAGGCTTTAAAAATAGATCGATTGGTTCTTCAAGAGATGCTTCAGTATTGGGCGGGGATTCTTCGAGAGGGTGGCCATATAAAAGCACTTGAAGTCGTTATGCAAAACGTGGGATACTTGAATAGACCAGTTAACGTTCATTCGTTACTTATGTTATTAGTCATGAATCTCCGGGAGTTACCATGAATCACGATAAGCCAGCACACGTTGAATCTGAAGGAACACTGTATTTTGGGGTTAAGTTTAGAACGTTTGATGCCGTTTATCCCATTTACCAACTGACGATACCGGTAAAACTCAATGATAAAGTGGTCGTTGAAACGGATAGGGGCGTTGAACTGGGGGGCGTTGCCCTTCGAAAAGATGTTCATGATGCCCGAAAGCCTCATCGAGACCTTAAGGTTAATCGAGTGATCCGCATTGCGACAGACGAGGATATTACCAAATATCAAAACCTTGAGATGGACGAGCAGAACTTTTTTATTGAATGTGTGAAAAAGAATTTAGAATACAAAATTCCGGTTAAGTTCTTTAAAGTCGAGAAACTGTTCGATAGCTCTCGTTATATTATTTATTACAAAAAGGATGATGATGACAAAAAACAACCTCGAAAGATCAATCTTCAGCCTCTTATTCACGAATTGGGCCAAGAGTTCCATTCCAAAATCGAGATGCGCGAAGTGGGTAATCGTGGCGAAGCCAAATTATTCGGCGGAGTTGGAGGCTGCGGAAAAACCTTATGCTGTTCAGGGTGGAACAAAAAAGGTTCCTCTGTAACGGTTAAAATGGCTAAAGAGCAAGGTTTGGCCATCAATATACCCAAACTCTCAGGGTGCTGCGGTCGTCTTATTTGTTGCTTGGCTTACGAGCGGGAAAACTATCAAGATGGACGATTCATCAAGTCCTGATTGCCTCTTTTGTAAAATAGTTAAGGGGATCATTCCTTCGAACTTCATTTATGAAGACGATACGGTTGTCGCCTTTCCCGATATTTCGCCTGTTGCTCCTGTGCACTTTCTGATCATTCCCAAACAACATTTTGTCTCTATCATGGATGTTCCGGTTGAACTGATAGGGCTCGTTCATCAAGCAACCCGCGACATCGTTCATCAAGAAGGACTCGCCACAAGAGGATTTCGACTCGTCAATAATTGTGGTTCTGATGGGGGACAAGTTGTACAGCATGTTCACTGGCATCTGCTTGCAGGACGCAAGCTAACTTGGCCTCCAGGGTAATCCTCTGCTTAATGGTACGAATAGTGGTACAATGATGTGTACTTGAAAAAGAATGGGAGGCTTGCGATGGATAGAACGATTGCAGTAACGGCCTTGCGCCAAAATATGAAACAAGAATTTGATGATCTTTGTGACAACCATGAAGTCTTGTTAGCTACTCGAGCCCATGGTGAGAATGTTGTTTTGCTGCCTGAATCTGATTATCTGTCATTGTATGAAACAGCCTATTTGCTGGGTTCTTTAAAAAACAGAGATCGACTTTCGGTGGCAATAAATAGCAAAGGGCAACTTTATGCCAACTTTGATGAGCTTCAAAAGGATCTCAGTATTTAATGAGGATCGATCTTCGCCCTCAAGCGAGGGAAGATATTGAATTCTATAAACGACACTCAGCCAAGAACCTGTCTCGGGTAAAAGAACTTATCGCCTCGATCCTTGAAACACCCTTTCAGGGAATCGGTAAACCTGAACCGCTAAAATATGATCTAAGTGGCTATTGGTCGCGTCGCGTTAATCAGCGCGATAGATTGGTGTACCGCATCGACGAAGACGGTTTAATTATACTTCAGTGTAGATATCATTATTAATCAACCGAGGAAGCGTTGCATTTAAGGTTGTCGCTAAATTGAAAATTGACAGCTTAGATTACTTTTGAGATACTGTATTCGATGTGTTCCAGAGAGGAATACCGTGACTGAGGAGGAGATTAATAGTGGCAGAAACGGTTAAAAAGCCAAATGAGGCCTTTGATAAAGTCTTGCGTCGTTTTAAAAAGAAGGTTAAAGACGAGGGTATCCTTTTAGAAGTTCGTGCACGTGAGTTTTATGAAAAACCATCTGAAGTTAAAGCACGTACGAATAAACAAGCTGCTCGTCGTAATAAAGCAAAGCAAGACGAAGATAATTGGTAGCAATTAATTCTAATACATAGCTTGATTTTTATCGGTTATTCCATACAATAGAATCAATGGAAATTCGGCGAACCCAAAATACATCTAAAGTCTCTTCTGATGGAGGCGTTAAAGGGGCTTCTCTTTCACCCAGCAGTTTGACAATGTCGTTTATATTTGGCTTATTTCGAAAAAAAGATCGAGAAAAAGACAAAGATAAGGACAAAGAACGGACATTTACTCGGGAAGAGCAAATTCTGAGTGGGATCATCGCCTCCGATGAGCTTATTGACGGTCTCTCAAAAGGGACTGATCCGAATAATAGCCATGGACACTGATAATTCCCTCGTTAATAAAGTAGCAGACAAGTTTCGATCCGTAGTCGCTAAATGGGTTAGTCAGACTTCGGATGAATTCATTTACATCTTTGATCCGTATAAAATCGTCATTATTAAGATGGACGAGTCCCTCAGACCTGTTGGAATTAAGATCAACGAAGAGGTGTTTTTGAAACTTGATGATGACAATTTTCTTCGATTAATGGATATCCTCATTAAAAAGTATAGTATCGAAATATTTAAGAACTTTAATAAATTAGCGACTGATTTGTATACTTTTTTTGAATCGGTTAAAAAAGAAATTCCGGATGAAGCCTTAGCCCAAAGTCAAGATCAAGCGATCCGTCGACTAATCATGGATAATTTAAGTGCAGCGTCTCTGTCCGGGCATAGTCTTCGGAATATGATATCGGTTAAAACGAATGGGATGCTCGAATATTTTCAGGTCTATATTGTTGACGCCAGCATCAAACAACTTGAGCCGTTTAAAAAAGAGATCCCCTCTTTTTTTCTTGATTTCTATTTAAAGTATTTGATGCTCTTGAAACAGCAAAAACAAATTGTTCTAAGGCAGCTTCAATAGCCGAATTTTAGACCGTTTTCTCGTTGCGTTAAGCAATAAATAATGCTATATTGCGATGGTAATTTGGTCATAAGAAATATGCCCGACCGTGTTCGTGATGTTCACTGAGAGATGAGCCAACATAAAAAAAATGGGAGGAGTTCTTCTGGTCGGCTGCGGCCCTTCAGAGGCCCCTTCTACTCGTCCTCGGACGAGACCCATTCTGAAACTTTCAGGTTCAGAGCATTGGTGATCACACGGCATGGTGGGGCTTTTTTTTGGAGGCACCTATGGTAGTTAGAGTGTTAGTTGGAGCCCAGTGGGGCGATGAAGGTAAAGGTAAGATTACCGACATGCTCAGCAAAGAAGCTGACGTGGTTGTCCGCTATCAAGGTGGAAACAATGCCGGACATACTATTGTTGTTGATGGCGAAGTTTTTAAACTCCATATCGTTCCTTCAGGAATCCTTTACGAGCATGTTGAATGTGTTATCAGTAATGGCGTGGTGATCTCCCCTGGTGTCCTCATCAAAGAAATTGAAGCGCTTGAAGCCAAGGGCTATTCCGTTAAAAATTTAAAGATCAGCAATAATGCTCACGTTATTTTCCCTTTTCATGAACAACTTGATCGTTCAGAGGAATCAGAGAGAACCGATGATTCCAAGATCGGAACGACTTTTAGAGGAATTGGCCCCTGTTATACGGACAAAATTAGTCGTAGGGGCGTTCGAATGGTTGAGCTTAAAGATAAAGAGAGCCTTCGAGCAAGTGTCCTCCACCACGATTGGACGACCTTACTTGGTATCGCACAAGAAGAAGTCGATGCTGTTATCGATCAATATCTCGAATATGGCCGCATTTTAAAGCCCTATATGGTTGACGTTGTTGATTTGTTGCACAAACGAGTTCAAGAAGGCAAAACCATTCTTTTAGAGGGTGCGCAAGGGACATTGCTTGATGTTGATTTTGGGACTTATCCCTATGTGACAAGTTCTAATCCTACCGCAGGTGGTGCTTGTACCGGGTCTGGGTTAGGTCCAACCCAGATAGAAGAAGTCCTTGGTGTGGCAAAAGCCTATATTACGCGAGTAGGTGAGGGGCCATTCCCTACCGAACTTTGTGATAAGTTTGGTGAAGATCTGCGGACAAAGGGGCAAGAATTTGGGACAACCACTGGACGTCCACGTCGTTGTGGATGGCTAGATGGTGTACTTCTTAAGTATGCTGTTTTAGTTAATGGTATGACTCATTTGGCCATTACAAAACTTGACATATTGTCGGGTTTGTCCGAGGTGAAGATGGCCGTTGCTTATGAGATCGATGGAAAGCGTAGTGATAAATGGCCAGATAATATTCGT
Organism: uncultured Candidatus Marinamargulisbacteria bacterium; assembly: GCA_903897765.1. Classification (GTDB taxonomy): domain Bacteria; phylum Margulisbacteria; class Riflemargulisbacteria; order GWF2-35-9; family GWF2-35-9; genus CAIWAN01. The sequence continues at coordinate 11,009 of CAIUCY010000233.1, forward strand.
GACCTCAGTAAAGTAAAACCTATTTATGAGTCATTTCCTGGTTGGGAGGAGAACATCGAGGACATTACTGATTTTTATAAACTTCCCAAAACGGCTCAACTGTATATCAAAGCGATAGAGAAATTTGTCGGTGTGCCTGTATCGTTAGTTAGTGTTGGCAATTCTCGCGAAAGGACGATTTATCGTCATGGTTAAGAAAGTTGTCCTAGCCTACTCTGGTGGACTAGATACCTCGGTTATTATTCCTTGGTTAAAAGAAAATTATCAATGTGAAGTTATTGCCTTTGCGGCCGATTTAGGTCAGGGCGATGAACTAGACGGGCTAGAAGCTCGAGCGATCGCTACGGGTGCCAGTAAACTATACGTTGAAGACCTCCGTGAGGAATTTGCTAATGATTATATTCTCCCTTGTTTACAAGCTCGAGCGATGTATGAAGGTAAATATTTACTAGGGACATCGTTTGGACGTCCCCTTATTGCACAGAAGCAAGTGGAGATCGCCCGAAAAGAAGGTGCCGATGCTGTCGCACATGGTGCAACCGGCAAAGGGAATGACCAAGTTCGCTTCGAATTAACGTTCGCTGCGTTAGCACCCGATCTAACCATCATTGCACCCTGGAAGGATGACCGTTGGACGATCAAGAGTCGTGAAGATGCCATCGATTATGCCCTTGAACGGAATATCCCTCTTACCGTGAGTAAAGAAAAGATCTACAGTCGAGACCGTAACCTTTGGCATATTAGCCACGAAGGTGCCGATCTTGAAGATCCCAAAAATGAACCCAAGTCTGACTTATTTATGATATCGAGTCCGATTGAAAACACTCCTGACAAAGCAGAATATGTGGACATTGACTATAAGACCGGTGTGCCTGTCGCTGTAAATGGGAAGGCAATGCCATTTTATCAGATCATTACAACATTAAATGGTATTGGTGGACGACATGGTGTCGGCCAAGTGGACATGGTCGAGAATCGTTTAGTCGGAATGAAGTCACGTGGGGTCTATGAGACTCCCGGTGGAACCCTTCTTTATGCTGCTCAACATGCCATGGAAACCTTGGTTTTGGATCGAGAAACGTTTCATTATAAAGAATTGATCGCGCTAAAATATGCCGAGTTGGTATATTATGGATTTTGGTTTAGTCCCCTAAAGCGAGCCCTAGATGGGTTTGTCTCATCAACTCAAAAATATATGACAGGGTCCGTTCGGCTAAAGTGTTACAAAGGTAATGTTATTTTAGCGGGTGTCGAATCTCCTTATTCCCTATACTCAGAAAATCTGGCAACCTTTGGTGAGGATGCGACTTACGATCAAAAAGATGCAAAAGGTTTTCTTAGACTGTTGGGTTTACCATTAAAAACGATCGGGAAGGTCCAACCTTTTTTATGAGCGACAAACTTTGGGGCGGTCGTTTCGACGATAAGACCAATAAAGATGTCGAAAACTTTACCGTTTCCCTAAAGGAAGACTATCGACTTCTTCAAGCGGATGTTTATGCTTCAAAAGCCCATCTCCATCTTCTAAAAAAAGCGGATCTAGTGACAACCAAAGAAGAAAAACTGCTTGATGAGACGTTAGACCAATTATTAGAAGAATATCGAACCGGAGCATTTGTCCTACGTCCCGAACTTGAAGATGTCCACATGAATATCGAAACCTATCTCATTGAGAGATTAGGGGATGTTGGCAAGAAGATCCATACAGGTCGTAGTCGTAATGACCAAGTAGTGACGGCCTTTAAACTTGCGCTACTAGCCAAAAATGAACGGTTGGTCCAACAGCTTATTGAGCTTGAAGAGACCTTGATCAGTCTTGCTGAAGAACACATTGATGTCATTATTCCTGGGTATACCCATTTGCAAAAGGCGCAGCCTATTTTACTGGCTCATTATTTCCAGAGTTATTTTGAAATGTTCTATCGCGATCTAGAAAAATTATTATATTTTAGAAATTATTTACTTGAGTTGCCTTTGGGGGCAGGTGCCCTTGCTGGGAATCCCTTTCAACTCGATCGTTTTGCGGCAGCCGAAGAGTTGGGGTTCGCTAAACCGACACATAATTCATTGGATTCAGTCGCAGACCGTGATTATGCGTTGGATATGCTATATGCGACCAGTCTGATCATGACCCATTTCTCTCGACTTAGTGAAGATTTTATTCTCTGGTCGACGGAGGAGTTCGGGTTTATTACGTTATCCGATGCGTTTACCACGGGATCGTCGATTATGCCTCAGAAAAAAAATCCTGATGTCAGTGAGCTAACCCGGGGGAAAACGGGACGTGTTATCGGCGATCTTTTGGGTTTGTTTATGATCATGAAAGGGCTTCCTATGGCCTACAATCGTGATCTTCAAGAGGACAAGCATGGCGTGTTCGATGCTTGTCAAACGGTCGAGCAAGTCCTTAAAGTCAATATTGGACAGCTTAAAACACTCAAAGTGAATAAAGACAAGATCGAGCAGAGTCTTGCCTCTGGCTATCTATTGTCGACCGATCTTGCAGATTATCTTGTTAAAAAGGGTATTCCATTTCGCGAAGCACATCATATTGTGGGGTCGATCGTAAAGGATACTGAAAAATATCATAAATCGCTTAAGGACCTAACTTATGATGAATTGCAGACATATTCTGATGTATTTAAAAAGGATGTCATGGCGTTCCTGAATGAAGAACATAGTATTAATGCACGAGATAGTTATGGTGGCACCGCCAAGAAAACAGTAAAAGAACAAATAAAATTGGCTAAAAAACGCTTAAAAGAAGTTCAGAGGGAAGGGTAGGAACATGGAGCAATCATTAGTACTCATTAAGCCAGACGGCGTCGCTCGCAGATATATAGGAGACATTATCGGTCGCTTTGAAAAACGAGGATTGACGATAATTCAGTTGGAAATGATGACACTCAGTCGTGAAAAGGCTGAAGTCCATTATGGGGAACATGTCGGGAAGCCGTTCTATTCTCCGTTAATTGATTTTATTACCTCTGGGCCGTTGGTAGCTATGGTCATCACTGGCGATAGAGCGATCAGCATTGTTCGTTCTATGTGTGGTACAACAGACGCGGGATCTGCTGCACCGGGGACGATCCGAGGGGATCTGTCTATTTATAATAATCGAAATGTCATCCATTCATCGGACAGTGTCGAGAGTGCCCAGCGTGAGATCGGGATATTCTTCGGCTAATTGCCCCCAATAAAATGGGTAGAGGACGAGCTGAGTTAGATGGTATACTTAGCGAACGAAAAGAGTGATTGCCCCATAGTGTAATGGTAGCACCGCAGAATTTCGCCCAAGGCGAACATGCTGGATCTGCCTGTCCG
>CAIUCY010000234.1 GCA_903897765.1 uncultured Candidatus Marinamargulisbacteria bacterium
ACTTTGTTAGAAATCAAGCAGGCATCATGACCTCCAATATTGATCGACTCGTTATAGATTTCACCCCCCCTGTCATCGCTACCTTTAATCGCCAAGCGAATCGGGACGTTGACCTTGATGGTTTTCCACCCGAAGAAAACTACATGTATAACAAACAATCTTTAACCCTGTCATGGAATTGTTGGGATAATTTGGATAAGGATCACTTGAATATCGTTACCGATAATGGCATATGGTATTACACGTTATCATGGACATCTAAGGGAGTGACAGGAGGTTTTACAACCTCGGGAGACCTTTTGTCAAAGACAGATACGTTTAATGGAAATTTGTATACCATCACAACTGAAGACATTACTAATCGCATAAAAGAGGGCAATACGACCTTTACATTCGGGGCGATTGATTATGCGGGGAATGTTACAACCACAAATTTATTTGTTATTTTTGATTGGTCCAATAATGTTGCGGGGAATTCAAACAGCAATTTACTTCCCGATCTTTCGGATAATTCACCTAGTACTGATGGAATTGTTCCTGATCTAGGGTATACAGATCAACCGACGGTTTCTATTGTGCTTAGCTTACAAAACGTTTCTGAGTTGACTGATCTATCGACCAAAAACATGAAGATTATGATCGCGACATCAAATGGCCCTTCGATTCAAATGGTTACTAGCTCCTATCATTATGTTATTGGTTCAGGTATGGTCGAAAAATCTTATATAATAACGATTGATATTGATTTTACGCCCTATATGATGAATGGAGGTGGGATATTTACTCTGCATGCTTCCCTTCTTGATCGCGCCGGCAATTTGCCACAAGGAGAAACACCCTTTTCGTTTAATGTTGTTGTCGATATGTCACCACCTACCGTATTGGAAGGCGGAACCTTTAATGTAACGCTTGTAAATGACTCAGATAGTTTTGGAGATGGGTTTGATCCTGAACTGGGATATTATGATAGTCCCTTCCCGTCGATCAATGTTTTATTTAATAGCAATGTTACGTCAAATGGTTATGCACCCTTAGATCCTGAGCTATTTATTCGTATGTATAACGGGAACAATGAGATCATAGCAAGTGCTCAAACCATAGCGCTTTTGGATAGCCTAAATGTGTCTAATCTTATCAGTGTAAATATGGGCTCGGGTAAAATATTTAAAACCATGCTTTTAGATTCTGGTGTTGCAACAATGTCGGCGCAAGATCAATACACCTACGAGTATTCTCTTCGCGATCGAGCAGGGCATCTTCTCCGACGAAGGGTGAGTTTAACGTATGACCATGACCCCATCGTTTTAAATAATTTCAGCTTTTTATTTTCTGTTAAAGCCCAACCAGGCACAGACAATGGTATGGATGGGTTAGATCCGTATCCTGGATATTTTGATAGTTTGACAGCCTCTATTAATCTTGGGTTTCAATCAAACTATTGGACGCTACATTATGGGACGTCATTTTCATCATCCATTAATGTTGAATACTCTGATGGAGAATCTACACCAAAGCATGGCTCCGGACCTAGAATACTTCCACTATTTGTTCGTTATAGCGGCTTTAATCTCATTTCTACACATGACGTATTCCTGAATGCACACTACCCAGGGAACCAACAGGGTGCTCAGATTCAGGATGCGGTTAACAATATTTCTATTCCTTTACAGGAGGGTTCAGGGAAGATCATTGTTGTGTTGGTTGATCGGGCAGGAAATGTCACCACCATAGACAATTCGTTGAGCATAACGGTGGATACGCAGATCCCTCAATCACCCCTTTCATTTTCGTTGATCGATACTCGGGATGTGAGTGGAGTGGGGATACTTCCAGAACTAGGGTACTTTAATCATCGAGATATTACGTTTAACCTAACGCAAGTTCCTACCCGAGATAATGGATCTTCAGGGTTACGTCTTAATCAATACTTGTTAGCTATCACGTCGATGAATGCGAGTAGCGCCTCGTTAAAGTGGAATTCGGTGATCACAACTTACGATAGCCATTTTCCAGTCAATGAAGAAGTCAATACCGCCTTTTCAGGATGGGGCAATAAAGATCCTTTGTTTAATGGGATTATTTTCCCGACCGGAAATATCATCGTTTGGGTTGGAGTGGCCGATAATGCAGGAAATGTCAGGATCGCCTCACGATCGATCGTTATAGATGTCGATCCACCCTCGGTCAATACGTTTTCTATTGATCTGCTCCTTGACGAGGATAGCCAAGGGGATGGCGTTCCGCCCTACTATGGTTACTATGATAATCCCACCGTTAGTCTTCATGTGATCTCGTTAAATTATATGGATGAATATCGACGAACAAATGATCTTTTTGTTGAAGTGGATAATGCGCCAGTTACGAGTCCAAATGGCCAGACCGCATTTCTTTTTAGTAGTGTTAATGTTCTTGAAGGGGGGCACAATTTAACAGTTTATGTGTCGGATAGGGCTGGAAATGTCGTGACACAAAGTATTCGTGTCACTGTAGATACTATCGCTCCGATCGGCGATATCGAGATTGTTCTTGCCGAGGCCAAGGATACTCAAGGGGATGGTATTGGTCCCGTAAAAGGGTATCTCGATACAGCGAATGTTAGTTTAGCCATTTCTGAAAATTTAACAGATGAAAGTGGCTTTATCCTTAATAAATATTTTGTTCGTTCAAGTCTGAAGGGGACGGATCACTATTCTGACTTCAAGTATAAGGATGCCAATGGTGCAAGCCTTAATATTAGCGACAATACGTTTGGGGCTCAACCTTTTGGCCAGTCGACTCAAAATATAGTGAATTTTGTCCCGACAACCAATGACTTTAGCCCAATTGTTATTTATGGGGCGGTTGCAGATAAGGCAGGCAATGTGCGATGGGCGAGTGTTACCCTTTCTATCGATACGACCCCCCCCTCAGGGAAAATCGATTTTTCGCTTATTCCTGATGTAGATAGTCGAGGGGATGGAGTTGATCCGCTTCTTGGGTACTATGACAACCCAACGGTTAATGTCCACGTTTCAGCAAATAATATGGTGGATAATATTGGACTAAGGACCAATCGGTATTTTATTAAAACCGATCCAACGGGCAGCCTTCCTTCGTATATTTCATTTAATTATCAGGGCTATTTTTTTGAAAGCGAGGACCCCGCAATGATCGTGAAAGCGGGTTCAAAATTAACAGATTTTTTTGGTGTCTCCTTCAATAGTCAAGGCGTTTATACTGTGTGGGTTGCCGTGGCCGATCTAGCTGGGAATATAAAAGAATCTTCTCTTAATGTAACGATTGATACCGACCCCCCTTCAGGAGATTTGCTTCTATCCTTTGATCCTAACCTAATGAATCAATTTCAAGGGGTCGGATCCGATTACGGATGGTATAACACATCGACCATTAACTTTCATGTAAACCCCATTGCTTTAACGGATTCATATGGGTTACGAGACAATTACTACAGAGCTAGGGTCGTAACGGAAGGAACCACTGGGGTGAGCTGGCAATATGCTTCCTCTAGTAATGCGTTCAGAAATATTTGGGTTCCGGAAGATCTCTCCATTACACGGAATGCGTCCATTTATATAGCGGTTGCGGATAATGCGGGGAACGTTTTCTCGACATCACAGAAGATCCATATTGATCTTACGCCCCCATCGCTATTTCCAAGGTTTATCATAAAACCTGACACAAAAAATCGAGCTGATCAGATGTCGCCAGACGCGGGTTGGTATAATGATGATACGATCGATCTGGCTTGGGATTCGCCGACAGACAACCTCATGTTAAAGGCTCAACCCTTTCAAGTTCGAGTGAATGGACTTCCTTGGGGGCCGTCAACAAATGCAACATTCTTAGATGATTTCAAGGTAAATTCAACCGAACAAACGATCAATGTTGAGATCATGGCAGCAGATCTAGCCGGAAATATTTCGACCGCAAGTTCTCAAGTTTGGATGGATATTGTTCCGCCCAGTACGTTTAATGTGACCTTGTCGATCCAACATCTGGTGGACGCAGATGGTCAGTTATTTAATGATCCTGTCTGGACAAACATTCCCTTTGTAACGGTCAATGTTTCAGGTGTGGTTGATACTTCGAGCGGGTTGCGAGTCTATCCGTTGCAAATCAAGTCGGAGATTGTACCCTATGGTGATTTTATTTCAGTAGATAATAAGGTCCAAATTGAACTTCAAAAAAAATATCATGATCAAAACGATCGCGAACCTTCAGTCCTTTGGGTTAGAGCAGTGGACAAAGCGGGAAACATCCGAGAGCAACTTGCCTCTGTCAATATTGATACAACCCCCCCTGATGCATTTTCTATAACGGTATTACCGGATACAGAAGGGAATGATCCGTCTTCGCCCCCAGAAGCGGGTTGGTATAATGATCCTACCCTACAGATAGAATGGTCATTGCTCAGTGATATTGGTGGGCTAAGTGTATCCGCTAGTCGATATGTTCAGCTTAGTCATTACAATAATGATAAGTGGGTAACGATCGATCAAGCACTCGATGATCTGTCATTGACTAGCCTAAATGTTACAGAAGACTCATTAGCTGAGACACTCATTATGAAAGTTGTGGATCGAGCGGGGAATAGCTTAAAAATAGAGTCTAATGGGTTCCAAATAGATACGGTTCCTCCAACGGTTTCAAAATTAACACTGCTTCCTGACTACACAGATATGGGGGCGCGTCTTGCTGATGGATGGTATGACAGTCAGCTTGTAAATTGGCAATGGCAAGCGAATGATGCACAGGGGCTTTCTGCAACCCCTTATCGTTTCCATAATCTAAGTACACCGAATTTAAATTGGAGTGACTGGAATCGTCAAACAGGGGTTCAAATAATAACTACTTGGGGAATTCCAGAATATTTTGAGCTTGAAGTTCGAGATCATGCAGGGAATACAGCGAATCTGATCGGGACGGTGAATGTGTCAAGTTTGATCGTTACGAATGATAACTATTGGTTAAACGGTATTATTCCTGAGGAAGGTGTGACCCGTTCTACTACAGGAGGCAAAGCTCCCGAACTGGGATATTTTAACGTGCCGACGCTCACATTGATCATTACGACGAACTATCTGCCCCTACTTGCCGCGCAGTATTTGACCCAAGACTTACTCTATTATGTCTATGACGCTCGTTACGCTGGTGCCATTTTTACCAGTTCGAATAATGCCATTAGCCTTTCTTTAAATAGTAGCGATCAACAAGGATTGACTCTGATTTATGGGATCAGACTAAAAAATGGAACCTTGATCGAGAATAGACGCCAGATCTATATTGATCTAACCCCGCCGACATTGTTGGCGGCGCAATTAGGAACTCTGATCGACCATGGTGGCGATGGTATTCCCCCTGAATCGGGTTGGTCGGATATTAATTCGATCGATATAAAAATTTCAGTACCTGATGATCAAGGTGGGTTAAGGAATGCCCCCTATCGGTACCGAACCGTAAGACCTTTTGTGAGTGATTGGTCTACTGTGTTCAGTTCAACAGATATATCCTGTGTCGCTTCACCAGATGGTTCCTATGTGTATGAGATAGAGGCTACTGATCGTGCTGGAAATTGTTCAACGACTCGAGTAACGGTGAATGTGGATACAACGCTCCCATTAGCCAATGGTTTCCAAGTGATCATCTCGCCCGATCTGGATAGTCATGGTGATGGTGTTGATCCTGAAATAGGTTGGTATGATAGTCCGATCGTTTATGGACAAATTTCTTGGAATTCACTTTCTGAGATCAACACACGGGATGCCTATTTATATCTACAGGGAAATCTAAGCACCCAATTTAGTATATTTGGTTCGCCTACGTTCAGCATTGAACTCTCGCCAGCGGGGATACACCCGATAAATATTAATGCCTACATAGTTGATAAAGCCGGAAATGTTGCGATGACGGTGGGGAAAGTTTATGTTAAGACGGATACACCTGTTAATAGTTATATTAATGTGAAACCCATGGCTCCAAAGGATACCTACTTTAAAGAAGAAACAGGATTCTATTCGAGGACAACCCTTGATCTTGAGTGGGTAGAGCCGATTGGTGGTGGACTTCGAATAAAACCATATGAGTTAAAGAGTAGCTTGTCTGATAGATGGAGCCCCAGTCAGAGTGAAACGTTCTTTAATGCATTTCCCGTTTCAGAAGGGGGGCAGTCTCTCATCGTTAGAGCCATTGATCATGCTGGGAACGTGGCAACTTTTTCTACCCTCGTTACGGTAGATATGACCCCACCCACTTCGGGGGTTTTATTCCTTCAACAAGATCATACGAACATTCCTGATGGATATGATCCGTTAGTCGGATTTAATGACGGTGGCTTGGTTATGGTTACGTATAATGCAGCTTCGGATAGTTTTAGTTTGAAGGATTTTCCTTATTACTTTACCCTCGATCAACCGTCACTTAATAGTCAATCATTGGTTATGACCTCAAGTCTGATGGTCATTACGTCAAATTTTATGACGGATGCGGTGCATTGGATAACCCTATTCTCCGTTGATCGAGCTGGAAATTATACGCAGACAAGCGTAACCGTCTCCGTCATTACGAACGCACCCATATTCACTGTCTTGATAACGCCGAATGAAATCAATAAAGACACTGTTCTCATGGTCATTATTTCTGCTGATCAATCTTTATGGGGGATACCAGCCCTAAACCTTTCGATTAACTCGGGAGTTGATCCTTATTCTCCTCATTCTTTCGGCGTTGCTTCTTCTGGAGACTACCAATATATCGCTACGTTAGACACGTCGTTATTTTTCGACGGTATAGGGCAATTACTTTATAAAGTAATTGGGAAGAGCGGTATTGTCGCTTCTGCTCCTATTCAGGGCGATAAAGAGATCCTCGCTTATCGATATCTCCCTCAACCTCCAGATTTGATCTTGATCAATCCGGTAAACGGGTCAACGTTGTATACAGGGACGTCAAACCTCGTTCTTTCAAGCAATTATGCTGCACAGCATAGTACATGGTCATGGTGTATTTCGGATAACGAAACAAAACCATTGTTGAGTGATCCCGCTTGGGTAACGTGGTCGGGACAATATTCACTTCCAACCATGTCAGAGGGGACTCATTCCGTTTATGCTTGGGTTAAGAATAACTTAGGAATAAGTCTGAGAGTCTCAAAGGCAGATATATTTGTGGATACAACTTTCCCTGTTGGTAAAGTACAACAATTATCAGATTTAAATCGTTTTGGGCAGAAAATGTTTAGTATTACAACTAATGAAGATCTAAATATTCCTCCATCTTTAAGCATTCAATTCCCTTCGCAAGTGACGCAGTCGATTCAAATGTCTATCTCGGGTGGCCCTCGTCGATTTATCGCGGCATTTAATTTTAATGAGGATATGGGTGAAGGAAATGCTACGCTGAATCTTCTTATGGAGGATAGGGCTGGCAACAGATCGACCCTTAATCTTGGGGTTCAGACTATCTATGTTAAACTGCAATATCCGCCCAAGCCGGTTATGATGATCGTTGATCCCGCTGGATCGGGTACTAATCCTGTCCCCTTAGCGAATACGAACAAATCTCCTCTTGAGATCCTTCTTGTGATCTCAAGTGATATGTTTTATTTGATCGATTCTAACTCGTCTGACCGTCCTTTAGCAGGTGATGCTCGTTGGAAATTGTGCAACCTTCCTACTCCCTTTACAGCTAGTGATGTTACCTATGATATGACCGGTTATGATAG
>CAIUCY010000235.1 GCA_903897765.1 uncultured Candidatus Marinamargulisbacteria bacterium
AAACACTTTCTGAAAATATTCAGTGGTGGGGTTGGTGTCCGCAATATAGTGCAAGTGCTTTCGAGCTGAAATAGTATCGTTCTTTCTATTAATATTTATATCTGCAATTTTCAAATGAGCTGCCGGATGGTCAGTATATGTGATAGCATCATTACAATAATTAAAAGCACCGTCCAAATCGTTATTTTCTATGCATTTGTCACTAAAAATATTTAACAAATACCAGAGACCTTCCTTCCTTGATATTAGCTTCCAGTCTTCTTCGTAATCTAATTCAAGTTCATTGGCGATTGCTATACCCTTCTTTAAGTACATTGCAGCTTTTTCTAAATCTATAGTGTCCTCATCAGAAAGATATACATCGGACAAGGCAATATAAGCACCATATTCTTGTTTTTTAGATAACAATTCTGATTCTAAGGCTTTAAGCAACAGAGCGTTAGCAAGTTCATATTTGTTGATTTTGCTATCCGCTTCTAATAGCTCACCTTCTAATACACCGAGGGCCATTATAAAAGCTTCAAATCCGCTTACTTTAGATACAATTGAAGAAACAGCAGCGAAAGAATCATCAGAAATGACCTCATTACTGTTTTTTTGAGTCGTTTCTGCTGGGCTCGCCTCAATGTGACGTTCATTAAGGGCTTCTTCGTTTTTTAGTACAAAGACTATTAATGAGAAATTGATTGGAGCAAAACTCTGGACTGGCACAAATTCAGGTTTCATTCTTTTTAACAACCATACTAAAGGATCACCCGGTATCACGAAAAGTGACATGAATATACTAAACAGCCCTGCAAAAGGAACACCAATTCCTGATAAAAACGATGCACACAAACCCATTGGCAATGCAGCTATAAAATACACCGGAACCCCCATAAAAACAAACTTGAGCCCGGTAGATTTGTCGCCCGCCAAGAATAAGATGACACCGAGAACAAGACCGGCAAATGCACTCCGCATTGCATTAAGAATGAGAGTTTCTCTCCACAGAATTAATTTGAATTGTTTTTTGAAATTAAAATCCGACATAACATTCTCCTATTAATGTTGTAGACAATCTTGAGCTGTCCCCATTTTAGAATTCTTATATATTTTGTGGTCGGTCGTCAATAGTGGCTAACCTCTCAGCCATGTTCGAAGTTGTAAGGTACTTCCTATCAAAATAAACCGGTGAACAGTACCTCTCAGTCCATACCTACTTTATAAAATTCCTAAAGAGATAAGTTCGGGTATGAGCATACGTGAATATCGTGAGATATTTTGATTGGATATTGAATTGATATTTGCATTTATTATTGAACTATTTTCAAATACCTTCTCGAATGAATTGATTAAGGACTTCTTTTTTGTAGAATATATTTTTGATGAGATTTGTAAACGAATCTGATCAGCAACATCACCTTTGCCCAATTCTCCTACAGCAAATTTCCTAGTTGAATAATCTTGAGAAAGATAGATTATTACACTTATATTATTTTTATTTTGTTCTTCGAGAAATTTTTGAAAAGTAGAGCTCTTGTCAGCACCCAACGATGACGAAGTTTCTGGCATCAAAACGAAATTGTATAGGTTGTTTTTACTCAGAGCACTCATTATGCTATTTTGGAAATTAGCCTCTGTAATTCCTTTGTTACTAGGGCTTATGAAAACAACGCCGACGTTTAGTTTTCTATTTAATTTTTGAATCCACAACTGAGATTTTTCGCCTTCCTGGCTCGAATTCTTATTAGTAACAACCCTCTCAAAATATTTCAAAGCTCTAGCTTTATCTCCAACATATGCATAGCAAGAACCAATAAAGTAATCGATAGATGGTGTTGTTTTTGATTCATATTTCTTCGGCGCTAACAGGAATTGAGCCACTTTTGCTAATGAAAACTGAGCCAGTGAGTGCGCAGCAGGGAGTGTCTTGAGGGAGAGGAAAGAGCGATACGGGTGGGTCAGGTGAGATGAGATTTGCTGAGTGGCCTACGTC
>CAIUCY010000236.1 GCA_903897765.1 uncultured Candidatus Marinamargulisbacteria bacterium
ACTTTGTGTTTAACGATAAAAAAGAAAACTATTTCCTATTTCTAGGCCGTGTACTCTCGGTTAAGGCTGTCTGTATAATCCACATTTGGCACTTCGATATCATGCAGAATCAGATTTGTGACGGAAAGCATAAATGGAAGCGGCTTAAACTCCATGCCATGAATGGTTTCCTCTAATATTTTGAGGTCTTCAACGCTTTTAACATCCTGTTTTCGAATATTCTCGATAGCACTTGTTAAGAAGCCTCCTGTTCCACAAGCAGGGTCGAGAACTTTTTCCCCTAATCGTGGATTAATGATATCGGTCATAAGCTCTGTAATAGCTCTTGGGGTATAAAACTCACCGTAATTGCCTGCGCTTTGGAGGTCTCGAAGAATCGTTTCGTATATATCCCCAAAGACGTGGCGATCCTCGGAATTGTTAAAGTCGATTTCGTTAAGCTGATTGAGAACCTGCCGAATAATCGTACCGTTCTTCATGTAGTTATTGGTGCCTTCAAATATCTCTTTGATAATGAGCGCGCGCTTGTTGTTTTCGGACACATCAAGATGATTAAGACCGGGAAAAAGTTCTTGGTCGATGAAGTTTTTGAGAGCATCTCCTGTCATACCTTCAGCATTGGCAGCCCAATTTCTCCATTTTAGGTTTTCAGGAATTGGTGATGAGTAGTTATCGTTCATTAATTCAAGTTCAAGGTCTTTATCATCAATGATTTTCAGAGTTATCATCCAACCAAGTTGTTCGATGCGCTGGGCATCCCCAGAAACGCCCTGATCTTTGCGCATAATGTTCTGTAAAGTTTTTATAATATTTCCTATGTTTTTCATTATGCCGCCACCTCATATAGTTGATGCTCAAGTTCTTTAAGTGCCTTCCAGTATCCATCTTTACCGCCGAATAGACTAACAATCTCTGCAGGAGTTCCAAAGTCTTTGAACGGGTCAACTCGAAGTACCGTCATTTCTTCAATATCCTCGATTCCTTCATCTGCATACTTATCCAGTAGTGCGACAATAACAATCCGAGCTTTTTCCCCGTACTTCGTAAAGTAATTACGTTTTTTGACGTTTTCCGCACGCTCCCTACGCGTCAACGCAGGCATATCCCATGCAACATGACAAATAAGATCGAATACATCTAGATCATTTTTCACACTCTCTCTGAGGTCACTCCACAATATTCCTTGAGATTCTAAAGCCTCTATAAGGGCTGTTTTCTTGTCTGCTTTGTCCCATTTCATTAAAAAATCATCTAAACTCCTGAACTCACTGAGAATACTGCGCTTTGTATAATCAATAAGGCTCTCTGTCATGAGTTTTCCATCGGAATCTAAGTGCTGAATACGTTCGTTTAGAATTGAGACATCGACACCAGCCACATAAACTTTTTCTCTTGGCTCACGTTCTATCTCACCACCCTCGATAATTTTAGGTGTTTGAGGAGAATCTTGACCTGGCCAGACATCAACGATGACATCTTCAGATGAATCATCTTCCACATAGATGTCTTCCGCTGAAATCTCTTCATCTCCATAAATTGTCTTTACCATAATCGGAGGACCGTCAAAGTCTGGATCGGCGAAAAGGTCTGTGACATTTCGAAAGTCCATAATCGTAAAGAAGTGTTTTCCATATTCTTCATTGATGCGAGTACCACGTCCGATAATTTGTTTAAACTCGGTTGGTGAATTAATAACAGAATCTAAAACTATCAACTTACATGTTTGAGCATCCACCCCAGTTGTCATTAACTTTGAAGTAGTCGCAATTACGGGGTATCTTTCCTCAGGGTTTATAAAATTATCAAGCTCTCGCTTTCCGATGTCATCGTCACCCGTGATTCGCATAACATACTTAAGAGATTTTTTCATTTCCTCAGGAAACTCGTTGGCGATAGCACGCCTCATTCTTTCTGCGTGATCGATGTCCACACAAAAGATGATTGTTTTATCATATACGCATGTCTTCCTTAAGAATTCTGCAACACGCTTGGCGACAGCCAATGTACGTTCATCAATAATGAGGGTTCGGTCATAGTCCTTTGTGTTGTATACACGATCATCAACTTCAACCACCCCACCAAGGAGCTCATC
>CAIUCY010000237.1 GCA_903897765.1 uncultured Candidatus Marinamargulisbacteria bacterium
AATTCGTCGAGAGTTACCGCAAATTTTTCATGCCATGGTCGAGCATCCTTACACCCATGATATCCTGACAACACCCTTGTATTCGGGTTTAGCTTATCATCAAGAATACGAGACTTAAATTCATCCCATACCACATACACAACCTGTTTTTCGAATGCGTTTCGAGCATCGATAGTGGACTGAGACCGACGATAGATCGCCATATTCAGTTTTAACCGAGAACAAATCCCGCTTGTCTCTTCCTTAGCCGCGGCTAAATCTTTTTCATTAGAAACACCTACCACCACCGTTTTCCCAAGCAAATGATGAATAAGTGCGATACCGGTAATGGTTTCGGTTTTACCCCCACCGGCATCCATGTTCAGCAACAGTTTATCCGTATTCCCTGCCAGACAAGCAGCCAATATCTGGCCCTCATGAGGAACAAACCCCTTGTCTAAAAAAACCGATAATTGCCATACCTCAAGGGCTTCTTTAATATTAGCCTTAAATTCTGGCGTTTGTCGCAGTTTCGCTTGTTCTTCAGGCGTGGCCATTCTATATTTTTCAAAAAATATATTTCCCATTAACTTTTCGGCCAATACCTTATTGGCTGCATCCATTTTCTTAACATTCTCTGCTTTTTGTTTGTCTTGATCACTTGATTTTCGATAAGGCTTTAGCTTATCTTTTAGCGTCTCACCTTTCGTTTTATCAATTACAGTTAAAGTTACTTCTCCCGTCTCATTAATTCGCTCTATTAATTCATCTTGGAGACCACTTGTGTTAAGTTTAGCGTCCAAATAAATGGGCAATTTCTTGCGAACAAATTCTTTCGCTGACTCAATGACTTGGGGTGACTCATCAGAGAGAAACCGATTAATAACGCCTGGAATCTGATCTTGATGTTCAGAAATTAAATGATTAAGCCCAAGCGTTTGCGTTTTGCGGTCACTTTGACTCCATGCCTTATCCAATTGCTCGGCAATTTCATGCATAGCCAACGTAGCCTTACGATTAGCATTAATTTCGATATGTTCAAGATTCCTTCTGAAATATTCTCGATAGCTTTCATCAGAGATCACTTTTTGATTCTGATGGCTCCAAATAATATATTTCCTAACTTCTTCGAGTGAACAAACTCCATTTAGCTTCATGAGAACGACTTTGTCAGCCTCTGTTATCTCATAGTTAGAATTTGGCGATTCTGTTGCGATCTTTTTCTCAACTCTTGCTAACTTCTTGGCCCATTCATCCGGCGCACAACGAATGGCTTTGTTTTGTAACATTTCGTAATCATGAGGCACTGTAGCGGCCTCTTCGAGTTGTTCGTGTAGTGTTTGCATAAATACTTCATTTTGAGGGGCTTGCATAAATGCAGATGAAAGAATAAGTTCTGCACTTGTATACGGCGCCGATTTATGTGGTTGCTTAATTTCGATCATCGAGCTACGCTCTGAACCGGTTTTGTGATCGTCAATTCGAACAGATTGTAGTCGTATTTTTGTTGGAATGACGTCTCCAAGATCATTTTTGACCGCAACCGATATCTCATAATACCCATCTTGATGCTGTTCGATACCAAGCGATTTCAGCCACTCGGGCATGCTTGTCTTAAAGTCACCTAATTTCTCAAGAGCGAACTTATTTGTACGGGTTACTTTATATTGTTTAATGCTGGGATCAAATTCGACAACCGATTCGCCCATTTTATATTTACTACTCAAATTTATTCGTCTGGATTCCACCTTATCACGATAAAAGGCTGACAACTTCTCGATTTGCGTAAGTCCTTCATTGATTTCTTGTTTTCGCTTAGGGTTAAGCTTTGATGCATTTTTATCTACCCAAATCCTAAACTCAAGAATATCTCGACGTACATGCTCCATCAACTGAGGCAGCTTATCTAATACGATCTTATCTCGAACACTGTTTGGGTTTAACTTTGCAATTAACTCAGGCAAGGACTTTAATGGAATTTTTAAGGCTTTCATCATCACATATTCTTCATAAATATAACGATGATCTTTTTGTCCCAAAACCTCCATACGACTTTTGTGGAATTGTTCTAGGCTTTGAACAGGATTCGTCACTTCAAGTTTGAAAACAAAATTATCAGCCACTTCCAAAACATCTCGAAGTGCCAACATCGCATTTTGTTTAAAATCCCATACTCCCTTATTTTCTCTCTTTTCTTCAAGCTTCGTTATCCATGATTTAAAAAATTTCTCTTTATCAATTTTCTCCAATCCTTGCGAAACACTTTTCATCCAAGACAAGTCATTGACCTTAACTTTTATGGTCTGCCCTGCATAGACAATTGCGCCCTTAAGTTTGGCCTCTTCGATGAGGGCTTTTAATCCTTCTTTGTCATCCTTAATTACGTGCTGAAATATAACAACATCTAGGGCCTTCCATACATATCGTTCAAGACCGAGACCTTTTCCTATCCATGATTCATGGAACTCCTGCCCTGGTTTTGGCCCAATAAGACGAGCAAGCATGGCCGCTTGAAAGAGCAATGTTGGCCAGTCTCCATTGACATAACTGTTATAGAGCCCTAATCCCCCCGCCATCATCAGTGGGTTATTTTTAAACATCCAAATACTGATATAGACATCTGCGGAACTACCCAATATCTGCACAACTTTTGACGAGAACGGATTATCCTCAAGATTTGGAATCGATTTTCCGTCACTTCTACTAATGATGTCGAGTTGGGCAAAGAAATCGCCTTCCACTGCCGGATTATTTTTGAATAATTCCAAGAATTTATTCACAGGAGAAACAATTTGTAAACCATAGCCCATCTTCAGGAAGTTAATGTCCACGCCTAAGGTCGATTCGAGGAAGGTTCGAGAAAAACTTTCCGACTCGACATGGCCTGTCCCCATTTTTGACAGCTGATCCATATTGACCCATTTCGCCGCCACATTACACAAATAATCCAAGGATTCAGCTCCAATATTCCCCGCCCAAGAAGCAAGGTTCCCCAAATTAAAATCGTCTGGGTTCCCATCTGGTAATCGTTTATTTCCTGAATTTGAATCATCTGTGATCGAAATCGTTTTAAAATCAACAGATGGCTTCATGCAAACGGCAAGTAACCTTCCAAGCTTGAAAATATAGAGATGTTTGGGATCGGTATTTATGCTTTCGGTGGTTATCTTATACGACTTAGTCTCCTTTTTAAATTTTGACCAGAACGCCAAATAGGATCGAATTGATTCTTTTTGTTCTGTCGACATCGAAGATCTCATGTACAGTGAATTTATCTTATCAATCATCATTTGAACCAATTCATCGTTAATATGATCCTGCGGTAAAGCAAGTAGAGTTGGAATCCAAGGGGCCATCGCCCCCTGCATTGTTTGTGTCGTTAATGGAGAAAGAATGGTGTCACGGAGCGACTCTTCAGGAGGAACTAGCCCCAACACCGAAGGAATATCCGAAAGCTTCTTAATCCCTGTATTTTCTTGAATAATTTGTATTTGATCATCTACCCATGATGAAACAACACCTTCTCTTGTTCGCGGGCACAGATCAAGGAGCGGTTTATCCTTAGGGACTTTTGTATAAAGATAGAGGAGTGCTGATTTTAAAGCGAGCAACGATTGGGCTTCTTGGCTGGTCTTCGCAAGTTCTACATCTTGTGGTGTAACCTCTAACGAACTAATCGTTAGATTTTTGTTCTTCATAATCTTTAAACCCTCTCGAATAAGTTCTTGGAGTTGATTACGGGAATAAACTTTATTTCCAGCTTGGAAAGTCGTATTCTTCCTAAAGAAAAACTGAAGCACTTCGTCTAAACCAGCAGAAAACCCTTCGTTATTCTTGGTCGTGGAGGTCAACCAGTGGTCAAGCATCCATTCGACAAACTGGCTATCAATATTGGTATTGCTAATATCTTCATTATAAAACTTCTCGATGGCATCCCCAGCAGTAATATGCTCCGAAGACCCTGAAGGTGAAGATCGATAGATGTCTACATTTCTATTGTATTCAATCACTTTCTGAGGATTCGTGCTTCCGAGATAGATCAACTTCATCCTAATAAAATTCTTTGTCTCAATTTCAGAAAAATTGAATGGTTTTCGTTGGGGCTCGAATCCACTAATTAATCCATTCATGAGGTTTTCAGCTCTTTGGAAAATAATATTAGTGGAAGGCTTTTTTGCAATCCGCTTGGAAACATATTCAAGCCCTTCAATTGCTTTTGAAAAAACTTTTGCATCTTTTTCAATCATTTTTGTCATTGCTGGCTGATTTCCACTCATTGCGGCCCATTTATTCAGATATGTCGAAACCTTTTCTCCATTACCTAAGGCATCCGGCTGTGGCTGGTACCTTTTCGCAATTTCTTGAATTTGCAATCCGGAAATTGAGTTATTTAATATAATCGTCGGGGATGTATCTGATGCTTCGGCTAATGCCATAAAATTCAACAAGTAAAATATATTTTCAGGCTTATTGAGCGTTTCTTCAGGATGCAAGGTAATGTATCCACCCGACATGGCTGGCTGAGATTTAATGGTTGCCGATGTTAATTGTGAATTTTTTAATGACGTCAAACCTTCATTATGTGCCCAATTCCAATATGCTATAAAGATTAAAATATAGTCATTACCTTTTTCCTTGATATGATCTAAACTTTTTGGAGAAGCTAAATTGGCAAGTTCTTGGGATGAATCAAATCCTTCAGGCTGATGGCTATTTAAAAAGGCAACAAGATAATCATGTGACGGAACGCCGATTGCTTTTGCTTTTTTTTCGATCTGACTATAAAATTCGGTGCCGGTAAACATCTTATCAAGACTATTCTTACCAACGGTTACATAAAACCGATCGAGTCCATTTGACATGATCTTAAGAGGCATCACCTTTTCACATGCCTGTTGAAGCTCAGGGTTGGCCTTTGTTTTGCCTATCCATTGATTGCGACAGATCATTTCCAAGTAAAACATCTTGTTCTTATCTATATCATATTGCCTTGCAAGAGTGATATATTGATCATCTGAATATGTGGCTAGAATCTCTTTAAGAGAGATATCTTTTCCCTTGATATTGAGCTTTGTTGCATAGAACTCCTGAAGTGCGGTTGCTTCGGGAGTGTAACCTTTCCAGTCTATCTTACTGCAATCATTAAAAAAGGATTGAATCGTTGACGTATTGCTTGGTGTTTCGTTTTGAACCACAAATTGAATCGGAATATCTAAACAAAAGCTAGAATCCCTATGTAGCCTATTATTTTCATCAATCGGAATCCATTCAACACTCAGATCGGTTAGATTGTCAGGAATAGCGGGGATAGTAATCTTGCCATAGAACGGAATCGTTGTCTTTGCATTAGGGTAAACGTTATTAAACAGCACCTTGCTTGGGTTTTGTTTATCCCGAATAATGAGTTGGCCAGCTTTATTTATCCCAACAGGAATAAGCAGTTGATTCTTGTCGTTAGGAATGACGTTATTAGCATCAATATTGATTGGATATGGTATCGGGATTCTCGCTGTTTTCGTTTCACCCGCTTCTTCCCAACTAGCAGATAATTGTGTTCCGTAGGGGATATTTTTTAACTGAACTACATATCCAACTTTATCAACAGTAAAATCTTCACTTATTTTCTCACTATCCAGAATTTGTGTGATGGATATTTTTGTCCCAACGGGAGCATTAATAGGGATTTCAACCAACCCCTCATCACCATTCTTATTATATTTATACTTAACGGGTTTGATTCCAACTGTGGGTGAGCTGTAAAGCATGTTGAATTGTTGTGCGCTAGCTAATGATTGATTCTTATCAACGAGGTTTACCTTAAAACTCTCACCGTTAATGTTAAGCGAAACCTTGTCAAAGGGGGTTGCGTTGGCAACGTAGTCCTTAATAAGGATAATATTGCCGTGCAAGCCCTTTTCAACGATTGCAGGAGTTACGCTCTTTTCACCATCAGATGCAATCACTAAGTCAATTGTTGTCCCAATTGCTAATTGAGGACATTTAATAATTAAGTCTTTACGATTAAAGACTTCGGTTTTGTAGTCTGCCTTTGGCGGCAAAATGGGTTGTTTAATCGCAAGAGATTTATTACCAACTAAAATTTCAATCTGATCACCAGAACAGTAGGCCGAAACCTTAATAACCAAAACACCATTCTCACGAATAACTTTTAATTTTGAAACACTCGATTCACCATCCGAAACCAATTTAACATCGAACATTTGACCTAATTTAAAAGAAGGAGACGTTAATAAGAGTGGATTTTCTGCTTTGCCATTCCAACTGGCCTTGACATTGTTCGGCAGAACTAGCTGCGTGGAATGGCCCGCAGAAGCAACTTCTGCAGCACTTATTACCATAATGACACCTGTTTAGGAGAAACAACTTCACTCATAAAGTTATTATTCCCAAAAGAAGCATAGAATAAACGTCTTATATTTTGTTTGTGGCTCTGTTGTAGGCCTTATAGGCCGGACCATTTGTTTTGATGAAAACGAAACTACCACCTTGGACCGTCACCTCAGCATCATAGGTAGTGTACCCTTCCGTTCCAACTAGATGGCCTTTATGGGTTGAGTTGAATTCCCTATTGGGCTTAAACGTCCATCCATTTTTTGTTCTAGGAATTTTCACCTTCAGCTTTAATGCTTCTGCTTCTGCTTCTGGTTTCTTTACATCAGGGGTGTGAACTGCAGCTGATTGTCCACTGGATTTAGAATTATTTTTCGGAGTTCTTTCAGTTTGGGGGGCCTTTTGTTTCCCAGTTGAAGCCATCACATCTTCTTCAACAATTGGCACACCATCACTTCCCATGGTTACGGTATAGGCTATTTTGTTGATGACAAAGGCTCCACTAATTGGAGTAGCGACTATGTTCATTCCTTCAGTTGCAATTTTGAAAAACTTATTATCAAAATAACCTATCTTAACAGGTGGGTTTATCACCTCATATATCTGATAGGAGTTCTTCCCGAAGGTTTGGTTATCAAGTCTTTTTACATTTTCGACCTTATTATCTCCAGCAGCACCAGCGGGCTTGGCTCCGCTAGCTCCAGTCGTACTCTCTGAACTTGCCGCGGGTGTTGTCCCCTCACCCTTGAAGGTGACATTAACATAGGCAAAGGTTTTTAGAAACGTAGCCCAATCCGAAACTCCGCTCGCGGCTTTCCACTTGTCCCAAGAATTCTTTAAGTCAGCAGCTTTCACTTTAAAGGTCGTTCCTTCATAGACAATCGTGATAATTCCACTTATGTTAGCTTCCGTTATTGCAGTAGTATTATCTGCAAGAGTAGCAGATGTAACATCCTTTGCTGCCGATGGATCGTATTCTTGAAAAGAAGTTGCTTTCATACACGCATCCACGATCCCCCTCGCATCTTTTGTCGAATCATAGATCGAAAAATATTGTTCGATGAGATTAAATTTATTGATGAAGTTGGTTTTGAAAGATTCAATGGTTTTACCATATTTTTCGTTAGCTGGAGCAGGCACTTTATCTCCAAGAAACGTAATATTATCTCCTTTCATGGTGATGATACCTTGTTCCGAGAGGCTTTGAATAATCGAATCTTGTTTAACTTTATCTTTAACTGGTGAATCTTTAAAGAAATCGGTTTGGGAGACGGGGCTGGAATCGGCAGGTGGAGGGGGGATTGGAGCAGCGACCATTTTGTTTTGATCATCTAGGCTCAAAGCTGTTTTCGCTGCCTGTTCCCATCCACTAAAAGTATAGGTTCCTGCTTTGGGGTCGATTTGAATTGCTGTTGGGTCAAAAGTCTCAATTATTCCTGAAATTTTATCCGCAGTTACTTTGTTGGGGTTCTTTACAAAAGAAGCAATATCGGACATGAGTCTGTTCACATTAGAACTATTAAGTTTACTTGGTAATTGAATAAGCCCCATATAAAGGGTATCAAGGAGCGAGGGTTTAGTAGGAATTTCTGTTGAAGAGTTTATTGTTCCACTAATATCGTACTGATTCAGGATGGAAATCTGTTCCGGAGTCAATTCAACTCCTTTACCTTTTGCAAAAGCTTGAATCTCACTGACTTTTTTTTTATATGACTGTCCGTTTACAGTAATAGTGAGACTCGTGTCAGTCGTGATAGGAGTTATATTCGCACCCGAAATTGAGAGTGAATTAGCTGTAAAAGAAATACTTGCCGTCATCACGCCACTCCCTCTCCCCGTCTACGGGGGTTCACTTCGGCTCCGCTCAGTGACCCAATGTTACGCTCAGTGACCCCGATTTACAGGATCCGGTCATCGAGCGGAGTCGTCCGGTCATCGAGAGAAGCCGAGATGACACTATCTATTTCCTTTATACCCATGGGTTGAGAGTTTTAAACATGGAAAATTAGTTCAAAAGTTGTTTTATCTCGAAGGGGGCTCATAGCCGCCCCCTTCACCCCGCCTAGGCGGACAAGAGAACATTTGCGATGATAGAAAAACAGGGCGCGCGAAATAAATATTACGTCAAGTCTTGCATGAGCTTCGTTGTTGACGTTTCATAACGTCCGATTTACAATGAACACATGGGAAACAACGATATCGTTCCACTTGAAGCAATCTTGTATAAAGTTTATAGCCTTCGTGGCATCAACGTTTTATGTTTCGGTTAACCAACAATGAGACGCATAATTTGCGGTCGCAAATTGCGACTACAAATTTTTCGACGATGAGCCGATCTCTTCCCTATGCATTTACTGAACATGGCGTTCTGATGTTATCAAGCATACTAAATAGTCCAACTGCTATTCGCATAAGCATTCAAATCATCGATGCATTTGTTAAACTACGCCAATTTCTTTCCACCCACGATGAATTTCGGCAAAAGCTACTTGAGCATGATTCTCAGATCCGCACCCTCTTCGAAGCCATCGACCAACTTATGTCGCCGGCAGAATCACCTGTAAAGAAGATCGGGTTTAGGTAATAGCTGATGAATCTCCTGCTTCACACTGAATCGATCTCATCCAAGATCCTGTTTATCCGTAATCAATATGTTCTACTGGATCGAGACCTTGCCAAGCTTTATGGCGTCATAACAAGCCAATTAACACGACAAACTAGACGGAATATTGAACGATTCCCCGATGATTTTATGTTTACCTTAACCAAGGAAGAATTAACTAACTTGAAGAGCCATATTGGCACATCAAGTTGGGGTGGCACACGAAAAGCACCTCTTGTTTTCACAGAACAAGGGATTGCCATGCTATCAGGTCTATTAAATAGTCCAAAAGCGATTCAGGTCAATATTGCTATTATGAGAACATTTACAAAGCTACGACAGATGTACACTAATCAAATTGAGATGCGACAGCTGATAACGAAGCTGGAATCAACTCAATTAAAACACGGGGAAGCCATCCATATTCTCTTCGAAGCCATCGACCAACTTATGTCGCCGGCAGAATCGCCTGTAAAGAAGATCGGGTTTAGGTAAGGGTTCCCTTCGACTCCGCTCAGGGACCCAATGTTATGCTCAGGGACCCAATGTTACGCTCAGTGACCCCGATTTACAGGATCCGGTCATCGAGCGAAGTCGAGATGACACTATCTATTTCCTTTATACCCATGGGCGGGAGGTTTGATAAACGTCAAGTCGCAAGGTATGATAGGAGTGTTATGGACGCTGCCCTATCAATAAATCAAGTCTCAATTCGTCTTACGGCTGAACGGTGGCTTCATATTACGGAGGAGCATTCTGAGCTTGCTGGAATGTACTTCGATGTTCTCGATTATATTTCAAATCCAGACATGATAGTAAAGGGTTCATATGGGGAATTAATTGCCATTAAACGTATAAACCAGAGAAAAGCGTTTTGTGTTGTCTATCGTGAAGTGTCAAAATATGATGGATTCGTGATTACGGCATTTATTACATCCAAAATTATCAAGATTTCAAGGAGGATTCAATTATGGCCACCGAAATAACTACACGTCAGATTCTTGATCTTGTCCCAGATGTTTTAGCGTTCCCCTTTGAAAATTTATGGACATCTTACGATAAAGACGCGGACGTCCTCTATATTAACTTCAAAAAACCTTCTCATGCAGATGATTCTGAGCTAACCGATGATGACATCATCATGAGATATGAAAAAAAACAGTTAATCGGACTTACTGTTCTAAACGCCAGTCGACGGATATCTAAAAACTAAGTCATGGCTCATAGATATCATCGCATGAAAAGTTGACAGCCTTTGTCAATGAGTTGTATTCCGGTTGCCGAGTGACTTGACACAGTCAGATCGTACCGAGACAACAGGCACTTCGACAAGCTCAGTGAGCACATCGAGCGGAGTCTTCCGGTCATCGAGCGCAGTCGAGATGACCGGAGCAATGCGTCTCATTCTGACATTCCGCCAGTTTAGTCAACTCTCCCATTCGCCCTTCGATCAACGCTTGTTTCTTGGAATGACTCCATTTCTGAATTTGCTTCTCTCGATAGAAAGCATCCGAAACACGCCCATATTCCTCTGTATAAACGAGTCTGTCGTTAAAGCCCAAATATAATATCACCCATGGATTTTCTACTTCGTACTGCATCAATCTCATCAAAAATCATATTCATTCGCAATCAATACGTTCTATTGGATCGTGATCTGGCTGAGCTATATGGTGTAACGACAAAACGTCTAAATGAGCAAGTACGCCGCAACATATCACGATTTCCTGAATCATTTATGTTTAAACTCAATGATATCGAGACCGATACATTATCAAGGTCGCAAATTGCGACCTTGAAACAAGGCCAGAACATCAAGTACAAACCA
>CAIUCY010000238.1 GCA_903897765.1 uncultured Candidatus Marinamargulisbacteria bacterium
CTTTAGGTTTGTTTGCTGGCACTTTCAGCGGAGTAATAGGTATTGGCGGCGGCGTGATCATTGTGCCGGCCTTAGTGCTGCTTTTTGGGTTTGCCGAACACCAGGCCCAAGGCACGACTTTGGCGCTTTTGATTCCACCAGTCGGAATTCTGGCGGCCTATACGTACTATAAAAGTGGTTTTATCAATTGGCCGGTGGCGGGGCTTATTTGCGCTGGATTTCTGGTGGGGGGACTTCTAGGCGCCAAAATGGCGATTGATCTGTCGGATGGCACGCTGCAAAAGATCTTCGGAGTGGCCATTATTGTTATTGGCATCTATATGGTGACCAAAAGGTAGAGCTTCTCGGGTTTTCCTGTAAACCCGCCCTTTTATATTTGACTAAAAACCTTATTTGCTGTATGTTTTCTTGATATGATTTTTATCATAGAGTTATTTAAAAATTTGTTTAAAAGTTTGGAAATGAGACTAAGTATGACGTAATAGTCTATGGAAGAAATTAAAATAAGGGCAGACTCGTAAGTTGTTTTAAATTGGGATGTTAAACACACAATATTTTTTGAAAAAGGAAGGGTGCTATGAAAAAGATATTATTCGCTAGACCGTTGGTTGAATTTCCCGTTAGTGAAGTTCAAGAATTGGGGATTCCTCAGTCTTATTTGCATCTCGCGCAATATTTAATGGAAAATTCAGATTGGGAGGTTTCTATCGTAGATTATCGACTAAGAAAGATGTTGGATCAAGAAATTGATCCAATAAAAGATTTTTCTGCTTTTGATGTTATTGCCATAGGATGCTCTACGAATGAATTTCCTCCGGCCATCAATCTTTTTAGCGTTGCCAAGGAGCTTGGCAAAGTAACTGTTTTGGGAGGAATTTTTCCAACTCAAAATAGGAATTATTGCTTGGCTCATAGGGAGGTGGATTATGTTGTAAGCGGAGAAGGCGAGCAAGTTTTGCTAGAATTGTTGAGTGTGATTGGGGGAGGCATTAGTGACAATAAGCTCTCGTCAATCAACGGATTGTCATTCACTGATTCTTCAGGGAGAATTGTTTGCAACAAAAGAGGCAAGTTGTTGAAGCACGTTCCGGAACTTAAATTTGGGACATATTCTTTGTTGAATTTAGAAGACTATGCCAAGTTTATACCTGCTCATCTGATGGCAACTCGGGGGTGTCCTTGCGGATGTTCTTTTTGCAGTCTCAAAAGTTTGTGGAATAGGACTTATCGCAAACGACCAGTGGAGAATGTCGTTAGAGAAATACGTTTTTTGAAAGAACGAGGTTTTAAACGTATCCATCTAAAAGACGAGACTATTACTGCCGATCCTGATTACGCCAAATTACTCTTCGCAGAAATTATAAAAGAGCGGCTTGGCATAGGGATAAAGGTCAAATCCAGAATTGATGGAATCAAGGATGATGAGTTATTGTTTTTGATGAGAGCGGCTGGGGTGGATTGTATACACTTTGGCGTAGAAACAATAAGTGATGACCTGTTGGCCAGGATAGGTAAGGGAGGACTCATAAACAACAAAATGATCAAGTCGGTTCTTGATCGTGTGTTAAGCTATGACATACGAATTAATCCCGTTTTCCTTATTGGCATTCCTGAGCAAGAAGAAAGAGATCTTGATTTGCTTACATCCTTTGTCGAAGCACTCGGAAAGGAACCTAAGGTTATCGTTTATTGCTCATTTTGGAATCCTCATCCGATTGATGGCGAGTATTCGATTGATGATGATATGGTGCTGTTAACGCAAGATCTAAATCGGTTTACCCATAAACAGCCCGTTTCTGTACCAATTAGCCTGGATACTTTTGATGGAAGAAACAAAATGCTTGAAGCTTTTGATTTCATATCAGAGATTACAGGAAATCGTCGCGTAAATCCGATGATTGAATCAAACTACAGGGATTTTTTTCTGAATGCCGCTGGCTGCGATTGTAACAAAGTTCCCCTCGTTAAAAGTGGCGAATAAATAATTAAAAATTAACGGCTATAAAGGAGTTTGTATGTTACCAGATTATCTGAGAAGGCTTGTGGATTTTTTCAACGAAGTGAGTATTTCAGAATGTTCTGTTGATGAGTTTAGTCCAGAATACGAAGTGCGTATCTTGGACATTGATAAGCAAGGGATGATTGAAAAGATAATATCTTTGAACGGAGCAGAGTTGGTAAATAACGAAATGCTTCAGCGTAGATATATCTTCGATTATCCGAATGGCACGCTCAGAGAAAATAGTTCTTGGGTTAGATTAAGATCCGTTGGCCGAGAAGAAATCGAACTCACTCTCAAAAAAAGAGGCAGTGGGTCCGATTTTGAAAAAACGGTCTTAGTCTCTGGATTTGAGGAAACAAAAGTGAGGCTGGAAGCCTTCGGTTTGGTGGTTACGGGGTATCAAGAAAATATACGGACCACTTTTAAGGTGGGTAAAATTATTTTCGACCTTGA
>CAIUCY010000239.1 GCA_903897765.1 uncultured Candidatus Marinamargulisbacteria bacterium
CCTACACGACGCTCTCCGATCTAGTATTTGAAAGTGAAATGACCTTATATCTAGTCATTTTGATAACCTTATTTTTTGAGAAATGTGGCCAAAATATTGGAACCAGACGCTGACGACGGAAGGGTTAATATTTGGAAATAGTGGTTTGTCGTTGCTGGTGACACCTATAATATCGGTGATCTCACCTTTTTCGTTGCGTATGGGGACAAGAAAACCAGAAGTAATTTCTTCAGAGTTTGGAAGGAAGTCCTCAATATGTTTCTTTAGTGGATGAGCAATCTCCGAAAAATACAGAAAAGGATTGTTTTCAAAATACGTTAATAACGACTCCATTTCTTTAGTGAGGGTATTGTCTTTCCCTGTTATCTGCACATCATATCCTCCAGTTGCCTTGCTAGCCAAAAATGCGGTATCGCTACCCGAGAAATCTTTGACTCGATCGAGAATATCGGGGAGTGTTAAGGCGGCTTGACTTGAATTTTTAAATCCATCTCTTATGCTCCCAAAACTTGTTTGAAGATCTTCTTCATATTCGCGTTGTTGGTCTTTTTCAGAAAACAGACTATTCCCTGGCTTAATGATCGAAATAATCCCAAAGGTTCTTTTCCCATCAATAGGACCAGGCTGAATACGAACGGGGATTTCTGTCTCTGTTTTTTCGTTGTAAAAGATGGCTTTGTATGGGTTAAAGTCTTCGTTCTGAATTTGATTTTTGCGAACTTCTGATAACCCATAATTATGGGTTACATCTAAAATATTTTTTCCTATAAGTTCATCTAACGTCATTCCCAAGGCATCCAATGCCGCTTTATTTGCCCATTCTATTTGGCCATTTGACGCTAAGAACCCAACAGGCTCCATGTCCTGTACCCTGTTTATTATTGATAGAATGGGGCTACTTTCGTTTGTAATCATTTTAAATAAATCGTGGTTTTTTGTTCCCGACTCATTCATTTTGTTGACATCAAAAAACATCAAACCGTTAATTTCTTGTGCTTGAATAACCTTCATCATATTTTTGAATTTAGTGTAGTCGGATTCAGATAGTTTTTTTTGTATAGTAACGATTTCAATAACGCGAGCTGAATATTCAGGGAGGCTTGGTTGAGTGGGAAGAACCTTTGCTTTTCCTTTTTCCGGGCCCATATTCTGAAACATGCTTATCATTGATAAAATGGGGGAACTTTCATTCATAAGCATTATTTTTATCTTTGACTTATTAACAGCAGATATTCCCTGCAAAGAAAGCATCAAGGCATCGATTTGGTCATAATCGTAATACTTCAAACCATTTAAATTCTGTATATTAGTTCCATTCATCCTATTCATGAATATTTGGTAGTCGCTTTCTGATAGAAATTGTTCAAAAATAGCGGTTTCAATAACGTGAACTCGATATTTAGGGGACATTGGTTCCGTGGGTAAAGCATTAAAAACGTCTCCAAGAGTTGTTTTTGGTTTCCTGATTTTACTCGTTATTTGCCCCGCTACATAACTCAAAGCTGTGGAGAAGAAGCCAGGCTTAGGCAGCCTAACCTTAAATTCTCCTGTGGACATAGCTATAACCTTCTTGTTCATATTCATATATCGAACAGAAGCCTAGAGAATCCTAGCTTTTAATATGAAGATTGCGTTACGAAACGACCTTATTGTGTCGCTTTAGAAGGGCATGGATAAGGCGTTCTTCGGCAATGACCAGATCCCCCATTTTGTAGGCTCCGGGTGTTATGCCTTTAAGATCACAAAAAGAGGCAAAAAGTTTAAAATTATTAGGGTCGATACGCCCTACTGTTTCCTCGACGATTTGGGCATCCATACTGTCCCAAGCAAGCAAAAACGACTCGGCTAAACACCCCAGCGTATTATGGTCATTCCCAAACCCAAAATTAAACCGTGAACGAAGGCCAGAAATGCTTAACAGTCCACCTTCGAGAGTATAGCGCTTATCATCGAGTGTCGCGCGCGGGATAGCCTCCGGACGCGAGTCATCGATAAAGATAAAGTGTTTAGGGATTTGCTGAAGAGAGATGATCGAACCGACATTCGAGGTAGCACAAATGCCCATGTGACAGCCATCAAGCACCCGCTTTATCCGTTTTGGGGTAAACAGCGCCGTATGAATATGACTTTTGGGATATTGATGTGAAAAATCACGTCGAAGATGTCGCAACTTTTTCTGATTAATATCGATGAGCGTCACCTGCACCCCCCAATCGAGCAAAAACTCGGCACAGTGGCTGCCGATATTCCCACAGCCAAGAATGGCAACATTGATCTTCTTGCGTTCGATCTCGGACTTTTCGATCAGTTGCATCGTCGTGGTGACGATAGAATACACGGTCGCTGTATGCCCTGTCGTGACACGATAACCGCCCCCTTGAGCAAAAATAGATTTGACTAACGTTCCTTTCTTCGTCACCATTGGCCACCACCCACCCAGTCCTAGTACGATCTTTCGGGGATTTGGGGCGCAAAACTTATCCAGAAGTTTCTTAGTATTAACCAGCTCTTGCTCCGTGCGTTTTCGCTCTTTCATAAGGGTGTCAGGTAATAATGGTGTGCTAACTAAAAGCCCTCGGAGGCCATTTTCTGCATCAAAATGATCAATAATGCATGGTGGAAAATGTTGGATCAATTTCAAATAAAACTTTGGAAATAACCGTTTCAAACCACTCAAAAAAGGAAACACGCTTTGATAATCTTCAACGTAACGGGTATGAATAAAAAACACAAAATCAACCTTATGGCGAGGAAGCGGTAAAGGGATGAAGGAATAGATCATCGTGACCATAAAATTGCGCATCGTCTCTAATAAAGTCTGTCCCCTAACCGCTTGTTCATGGTACATTTTCTCGGCGAGATCAAAGAATGGTACTTTCTTGGGGTGGGTCTTGGTTTTGATCCCGGGGCTTGGGTGAAGCAACCACTCTTGATGTTTAGGGCTTTTGGTTATTGGGAACTCATGATGATGACGGGCAATATTTTTAACGAATAAATTCAGTGGAACCGTAACATCCTGAGTCTTACTTGGCATACCTCTACTATACTTGAGCATTATTACTCTTTTATGAAGCCTTTATTATATTTAGGCTTCATCTAAACATAATCCCCTTGTCATCCCCCTGTCATCTTGACTCGATATAGTGTTTCATGAAAGGAGGTGTAAAGATGATCGTATATATGATGAAAATGTTTTTGTTCGACTTTTTATGTATCGAATCAAGCAACCCCGAAAACCCACTCAACCTCGACACGCAGCCTAGGCTCCACTCGGAGTTCTAGGCAAGCTTGACGCCACCCACTATCTGAATTACGATTTTAAAAAGAGTGAGGTTACCATGAATGCCTTCGAACGAAAGTCCCAACCTCTCATCTCCAATAAAGAATTTGCCATCAGGATGGCCGTATACTTCCTGTTCGGAATGGGGTTTCTATTTATCTCTCTGGGTATCGGAACCTCGGGGTATGCCTACTTTGCTCACTTGTCGTTTGTCGACGCGTTCCTGAACGCCGCTATGATCCTAACAGGTATGGGACCCGTAAACCGAATGGGAACAACAGAGGGCAAACTCTTCGCCGCGATATATGCCATCTATTCTGGCGTCGCATTTCTAACCTTTGTTGCCGTCCTGTTCACCCCGATCTATCACCGGTTCCTCCACAAGTTCCACCTTGATCTGGATGAAAAGTAATCCAAACGCCAAGATTAAATGATTCTAAGGGAGGGATTTGGAAAAAGGGATGGTCTTTTAAAGTTCTATTTTCAGTGGCTCATCAAGGTCTAGCACCGCAGCCCCGACTGGCAAGGATTGAACCCCTTTGAGTTGACGTTCGATCGTTCGTGATTTTTGAGAGGCAAGAGAGATCGTATTGCTCGCTTCTTGCAGTTTCTTTTCGGTTTTTTCGAGAATATCACCAAACTTGCTGAACTCGGCTTTGACCGCACCCAAGATCTGCCAGACCTCGCTCGAACGTTTCTCAATAGCCAACGTTTTAAATCCCATTTGCAAACTATTAAGGAGAGCCGCAAGCGTTGTAGGCCCGGTCACAACAACCCGATAATCACTTTGAAGCTTCTCAGAAAGGCCAGGGCGTCGAAGCACTTCAGCATACAGACCTTCACTGGGCAAAAACATAATGCCAAAATCCGTCGTATAAGGCGGTTCGATATATTTATCACGAATAGTCTTAGCTTCAAGCGAGACACGATTCGCCAATTGCTTCATCGCCTCATCAACACCCACTTGATCGGCCAAGTCCTGAGCGTCCATAAGACGTTGATAATCCTCGACAGGGAATTTCGAGTCGATAGGCAACCAAACGACACCATCATGGTCTTTACCGGGTAGTTTGATCGCGAATTCAACGCGCTCCGAACTGCCCTTTCGTGTTGCGACATTCGTGGCATATTGTTCGGCGGTCAAGATCTGCTCCAGTAACGCGCCCAACTGTATCTCGCCCCATGTCCCTCGTGTTTTGATATTGGTCAGTACTTTTTTTAGATCGCCCACCCCGCTCGCCAAGGTCTGCATCTCCCCTAAGCCTTTATGCACCTGCTCCAAGCGGTCGCTGACTAGCTTAAACGATTCGCCTAATCGCTTTTCAAGGGTATCGTGAAGCTTTTCATCGACGGTCTGACGCATTTTTTCAATCTTTTGACTATTATCATCTTGAAGAGCTTTCAGACGGGCCTCGATCGTTTCACGCATGCGCTCAAGCCGTTGTTCATTTCCTTGGCTCAGTTGACTGATCTGTAAGGAAAAACTATCAAACTGGGTCTTCTGAAGGGTGATATTTTCACTAAGCCGTGTCATTAACGACTCGCTCACCCCTCGAAGAGCGGTCGCAAGCTCTTCTCGTCCACGAAAGGATTCGTCTCTCATCGTCCGATCTAAACGCTCTAGATCACGCGAAAGACTACCCATTCGCAAAAGAACAAGGCCCATCCCAACCGCAATGATAGCAACAAAGATCAACAACAATATCATGATATGAATTGCCCCACTTTGATCGCTCCCATCATTAACAGGAACGCTAATATAAGGAGGAAGATCGACTTCCATTGGACACGATTTTTTCTCATGCCCAGCAATATACCTCTAAACGAGACCGTTGATAAGAGCCTCTATATCATCCTGTGCAGCGGCTTCGGCAGACGCGGGAGTGGGTGCTGTTGACGTTGAGATCTTCGTCGGAGAAGGCGCTACAACAACATTCTGTAATATCGGTGGAATATTTAAATACGTCGAAGCGACCGGCTCGGGTGGCTTTTCAGTTTTGGGTAAGGGTAAAACGATCGGTTCAGCATCGACAAAGACAGAATCTTCGAGAACCATCTGATCATCCTCATCAAAAGGGATGTCGGTATCGAGGGACCCTTCTGTTAAGGGGACGCCCTTGCCAAATAACTCCTGAAGCTCATTGATCCTGACCTCAATTTTGGCAAGATCCTTTTTTTGTTTTTCGATAAGGTCATGGCGAAGTCGCGATAATTCTTCGATACGAATTTGGATAAGTTCTTGCATAATATTTCCCCCTAAAATCTTGTACGATATTTAGATTATAAGAACTCTCGCCCAAAAATAGAAGAATATTTCGATTTTTCAACATGACAGTAAGAACGTGTTGCGGTAAACTTAACACCGTTTGAAATCGTTGAAAGAGGTGTCGGTATGGTAGAGAAAAAGTTTGCAACAATCGATGGAAATCAAGCAGCGTCTCACGTTGCCTATGCGTTAAGTGAAGTAGCCGCTATCTACCCCATTACACCTTCGTCAAATATGGGCGAAAACTGTGACGAATGGGCGGCTTTGGGCAAAAAGAATATTTTCGACCAAGTTCTCAAAATTGTCGAAATGCAATCCGAAGGGGGCGCTGCAGGTGCTGTACATGGCTCCCTTGTCGCCGGTTCATTAACCACCACCTTCACGGCTTCACAAGGTCTTCTCCTTATGATCCCTAATATGTATAAGATCGCGGGCGAGCTTATCCCCATGGTCATTCATGTATCTGCTCGTAGTTTAGCCGCTCAGGCCTTATCCATTTTCGGCGACCATAGCGATGTTATGGCTGTTCGTCAGACGGGGTATGCCATGTTATGTGCTAATTCCGTTCAAGAAACCATGGATCTCGCGCTTGTTTCTCATCTGGCTACACTCGAAGCCAGCGTTCCCTTCCTTCACTTTTTCGATGGATTCCGCACCTCTCACGAAGTTCAAAAGATCGAAGAGATCTCTTTTGATACCATTGCTTCTCTCGTCAACAAAAAGACGATACAAGCCTTCAAAGACCGTGCTATGAACCCAAAAAAGCCGACCTTACGGGGTACAGCTCAAAACCCAGACATTTATTTTCAAGGCCGTGAAACCGTTAATCAGTTTTATTGGAACACACCCGATATCGTTCAAGACACTATGGACAAAGTGGCCAAGATCACCGGTAGACCTTACAAATTATTCGATTATGTCGGCGATCCTGATGCCGAAAACGTCATTGTGGCAATGGGGTCTGGGTGCGAAACCATCGAAGAATACATTAAATTCGCCTGTCAAAAGAAAGAAAAGATCGGGTTGATCAAGGTTCACCTTTATCGTCCTTTTAGCGTAAAGCATATCATTGAGGCCTTACCTGCAACCGTCAAAAAAATCGCTGTACTCGACCGCACCAAAGAACCAGGTTGCGCTGCCGAACCCCTTCACCAAGATGTATTAACGGCTCTCACCTCTCCTCAAGGTGTCAAAAAGTTCAAAACGATCCCCCTCGTAGTTGGTGGGCGCTATGGCCTATCATCAAAAGAATTTAATCCCGCCATGGTTAAAGCGGTTTATACCAACCTCGAAAGCAAAGAACCCCGAACGGATTTTACGGTTGGCATTCTTGATGATGTCTCGAACCTTTCCTTAACTATCGAGAAACAACGCATTAATTGCGTTCCCGATGGTACGATACAATGCATGTTCTGGGGGCTTGGGGCAGACGGTACAGTTGGTGCCAACAAGAACTCCATCAAGATAATCGGCGATTACACCGATCTGTATGCTCAAGGATATTTCGTTTACGATTCCAAGAAATCAGGCGGTATAACCATTTCCCATCTCCGTTTTGGGCCAGAACCCATACAATCGACCTATCTCATCACCGAAGCCGACTTTGTGGCCTGTCATAATCAGTCCTATTTGGGTAAATATGATATGCTGTCAGCTATTCGTCATGGTGGCACCTTCCTGCTTAACTCAAATTTCAGTCAAGAAGAAGCCTTTCACAAACTCCCTGTCGATATGCAACAGATCATTATCGACCGTCAGATCAAGTTTTATAACATCAACGGTCTCGAAATAGCTAAGGCTGTCGGTCTCGGTGGTCGGGTCAATATGGTCATGCAAACGGCTTTCTTTGCGATCGCCAATATCCTCGATGCGAAAAAATCCATCGAACTCATTAAGAAGTCGATCGAGAAAACCTATTCACGAAAAGGCAAAGACATCGTCGAGATGAACTGGAACGCCGTCGACAAAACCGTCGAAGCGCTGGTTCAGATCCAGATCCCCTCGACCGCCAAGGATACCGTTCATTACCCCGTATATATGGACATCGATGAACCTTTCGTCAAAAACGTGATGCAGCCTATCGCACTTCTCAAAGGCGATGATCTACCTGTATCTCATATGAGTAAAGATGGCGTATTCCCCACGGCAACGACCCAATACGAAAAGCGTTCTATCGCTTCCGAAGTCCCCACATGGATCGCAGAAAATTGTATTCAATGTAATCAGTGTTCCTATGTTTGCCCTCATGCAGTTATTCGTACAAAGCAGATCGATCCCGCGCTTTTATCGAACAAGCCCGCCACGTTTAACACCCTTAAGTCGAATACAAAGAACGACAAAAATCTTGAATACAAGGTTCAAGTCTTTGTTGAAGATTGTACTGGATGCGGAAGCTGCGCCCAAATTTGCCCGGCTAAAACGAAGGCTCTTGAAATGGAACCTATCGAAAAAGCGCTCGAACAAGGCGAAGTTGCCAACTACCAATTCTTCCGTCAGCTACCCGAAGAGAACACTGAAGGAACCAAAGAGGGCACATTGAAGTGGTCTCAGTTCAAACAGCCTTTGTTTGAGTTCTCGGGTGCTTGCGCCGGTTGTGGCGAAACCCCGTACGTCAAACTTGTCAGTCAACTCTTTGGTGAACGTATGGTCGTTGCCAATGCCACCGGTTGTTCATCTATCTATAGTGGAACAGCTCCTGCTGTCCCCTATTGCAAGAATGAAAAAGGTGAGGGTCCTGCTTGGGCCAACAGTCTTTTTGAAGACAATGCCGAATTTGGACTTGGCATGCGTTTATCCATCAATCAAACCCGCGACACGCTCTTTCAAGCATTAGAGACACTTCTGGGTCTAGACATCTCCGCTAGTTTTAAAGCCGCAATCGTCTCCCTCATCGAGGTCAAAGCAAAGAATGATGAAGACGCCAAAGCAAAAGCTGATGCCCTTATTAACGAAATAGAAAAGGCCTTCTCTTCGGCCCAAGGTGATGTTTTAAAACAACTCACTATCGTACGTGAAAATCGCGACTATCTGCTTGATAAATCCGTTTGGATCATCGGTGGAGATGGTTGGGCTTACGATATTGGTTACGGGGGTCTCGACCATGTCATTGCTTCCGGTGAAAATGTGAACATTTTAGTTTTAGATACCGAGGTCTACTCCAACACAGGGGGACAGGCATCTAAGTCAACCCCCATTGGTTCGATCGCCAAGTTTGCCGCAAGTGGCAAAAAGCTAGCCAAGAAAGACCTCGGTCTTATCTCAATGTCCTATGGCTATGTTTATGTCGCCTCCGTCAGTATGGGTTCCAATAAACAGCAGGTACTTAATGCCCTAATGGAAGCAGAAGCCTACGATGGCCCGTCGATCATTGTTGCTTATTCACCTTGTATCGCTCACGGGTTTAATATGCGTGACTCACAAGCCCATGCAGCTAATGCGGTGGCAGCCGGCTACTGGCCTTTGTATCGTTATAACCCAACAGCAGAAAAGAAAATGAGCTGGGATACGCGTCCCGCAACAATGGACTTCAAGGAGTTCTTGTTATCCGAGACCCGTTATAAGTCGTTAAAGACCATTAACCCAACCGAGGCCGATTCCTTGTTCGAACGAGCCGAAGTGAGTAGAAAAGCACAGATCGGATTCTTACAGAAACTTTCTGAGATCTAATTATGCACGTCGTGACGACGCACAACGGTCAGCTAAAATTCGTTGCTAAAGACGAACTGGGCAACCTTGTGAAGATGGATGCTGGCAAGGACAATGGCGGGGAGGGTTCAGGGATCAGTCCCAAGAAACTTCTCCTCGCTGGTCTTGCAGGGTGTACAGGCATGGATGTTGTCTCTATCCTCAATAAAATGCGTGTCACGTTCGAAGAGTTCTATTTAGTTACGGATGCCGAACTTACTGAAGAGCACCCCCGAGTTTTTACAAAGATCTTGTTAGCGTACCATTTCAAAGGAAAAGATCTTCCCCTAGACAAGCTAAAACATGCGGTTGAGCTTTCTCAGCAAAAGTATTGCGGGGTTTCGGCCATGCTAAGCTGCTCCTGCCCCGTCACCACTCAAGTCATTATCGATTGATCATCTAAGTCTCTCGAACCAATCCAATATCTTATTATTGTCCTGTCGATAATTTTCGTGGACCATATTAGGTTCTTCCCAATACGTGATGGGGTAATGCTTTGACTTCAAAAAATCCCGATTCATTCGGGCATATTTTATAGGGATCATCGCATCTTTTACCCCATGAATAAGTAAAATAGGTCGACGATTCTTCTTCTCGCTTTGGTACTGGATATATTTCCCCATTTCCGTAATAGCTAGCCCCATAAAGGTCTGAACAGCATTAAAATAGGGGAATTCATTGATCCCTAGAAGCAAAGCCACCTGCCCGCCAGAGGACGCCCCAGATAACAGTGTTTTTTTGATGCCATAAGCAGATTGTGCCGTTGCAACGATCTTCATAATACGATTCATATCTTCACCAGACCAACCATTCGGGTCAGTCGAATTGGGTGCCACCACAAAATAATGGCGAGCTTCGGCTTCCTTTGTCCAATTTTGGATAAAATTGTTCGCCCGCTCCCCCGACCCATGCAGGGCAACGATCAGCTTATTGGAGGTGACGGTCGGAACAAAAACAACAAAATTACCGCTATTGACTCCATACTCCTCTATACTGGATGCCCACAAAGTTGTTGATAAGAACAAGGCCAAAAATAAATATCGCATGGTTTACTCCTCCAAATTTACCCACTGTGCATCGACAAAACTACGATACCAAGTTAACTGCCGTTTTGCAAAGTGTCGTGAACGTTTTTTGATGAGATCGATGGCCTCGGTCAACGTCATCGCCCCCATTAAATAGCTTATTATTTCCTTATATCCCAGTCCTTGAAGCGATGGAAGCGATGGATCATACCCTGCATCCAGCAGCGTTTTCACTTCATCAATAAGTCCCTTCTCGATCATGGTATCCACTCGGGCTTCGATCCGATGATATATCTCGTTTCGAGGTCGATTCAATACGATCAATTGAAAGCGATTTTTATCAGGGTTTTGCTGCTTGGCTTCTGACGCTTTTTTGCCTGTCTGCTCGATGATCTCCAACGCACGAATGATCCGGAACGCATCCGAGCGCTTGATAGAAGCACCCGACTCGGGATCTATAATTTCCAGTTCCTGATGAAGTGAAAGGATCCCTTCCCTATTCGCCCGATCATAGAGTCGTTCCCGAAAAACAGGATCAGCTGCACTTTCTGGCATTGTATACCCTTGCAGCAACGCACGAATATAGAGACCTGTTCCCCCAACGATCATGAGTTGTTGCCCCGACGCCAATAACGGCTTTGCAGCCTCTAAAAAATGATTCAGTGACCAGGGTTCGTCAGGGTTTTTGATATCGATCAAGTAATGTTTAACGTCCTGTCTATCAACAAGCGATACTTTGGCCGTTCCAATATCCATCCCTCGATAGACCTGCATCGAATCCGCCGACAAAATGGATAAATGATTTTGCTCAGCCCATTGCAAGCTTAGGGCTGTCTTGCCCACCCCTGTTGCCCCAACTAAAATAGGGATGAGCCCCTCTTTAAAATGAACCTTCACATCCAAAATCGTTCTACCAACTTTTCCGCCCCCTCACCAGTCGTACACGACAATAAAAACAGCTCTTGGTCCTGACGTATCGACCTCAAAGCATCGGTAAATCGCTGTAGCGAAAAATTGGTATAAGGGATCAGATCAATTTTAGTTAAAATAACCATCTTCGCCTCGTGAAAAATTCGCGGATATTTCAACGGTTTATCGTCGCCTTCGGTGACAGAGATAACCGCGATCTTTTCATCCGCACCTAAATCGAACCCAGTAGGACAGACTAAATTCCCGACATTTTCGATAATGACCATATCAATATCCTCAAGTGGGAACTCCGTCATGACCGTTCCTATCTGTCGAGCATCCAAATGGCAACCATTCCCCGTGTTGATTTGAACAACCGGAACATCCAACACCGCGATACGCTGTGCATCACGTGCCGTAGCACAATCCCCTTCAATAACAGCGATACGCAGCCCTTTATCTTTCAAAAGCGGTATCATTAGCTCCAATACGCTCGTTTTTCCGGCACCAGGCGATCCAATAAGATTCAACAACCTTATTCCCTTCGCTTTCAACAACTCAGCCGTTTGATCGGCAAAAACGTCGTTCGCCTTTAAAACATTCTGCATCACTTTGATCTCCATGTTGCCTCCTTCACCTACTCGACTTCTATCTGTTTGACATAAAGGGACTGGCCCCGTTCGATCCTACTATCGCTAACCCCACATTGAGGGCATGAGTACCGATGATCTTTAAAGAACCACGTATGTTGACATTGACGGCAAACGACTTCGGTCGGTTCAAGCGTAACGGTTAATACCGAATCGATCGCTCGGGGATCGTCTAGGGTAATAGCCTCCCAACAAAGATCAAGGGACTCTCTGACCACCCCTAGGTATTCACCGATAATGACATCAACGTTGATCAGTTTTGAATAGTCGCCTGAATCAAGGGTAGCGACAACCGTAGACCAAATACCCGTAACGATCGACATTTCATGCATTCAGTTAGTATATAAAAAAAGGGTGACCGAGGCCACCCTTTTTTATTCAAACATAAACGAGACATCTTACGATGACTACTTTTTCTTGAACACCTCTTCATAAATAACCAAGGCATCTTTGACAGCACTGGTAACCGCTTTTGAAGAAATAGTCGCACCGGTAACACCTTTGATATCATTATTAACATCAAGCGGGTCACTTAGGCCTTTTCCAATGAACTGTTCAAGGAACGTTCGTCGTGCGATCGGCTTACCCCGCTTTTCCTCATACGATAAAACGACCACATCCTCGATCTTGGTTGTTTTTGGGTTGATCGCGATAAGGAATTGGATCAAGCCCCATTTACCTTGCTCTGTTGCTTGAGTCGCGACCCCAATAACGTCAGCACCTTTTTTAGCCACGGTAAAAACTTTCTCTTGACCAACCGTAGCTGTCAATTTAGCGGTCTCAGAACGAGATGAGATCGCCGCGATCATTTCAGGGGTCAAAACCACTTTAACCGACTCAACACTGTCTTTCTCTGGGAAGATCTGATCTAAGGCCGCGGGAACTTCGATCAGCGTTGCCGCAAAAAGAGTACTGCTCAGACTTAGAACCACGATCAAACACCTTATAAATACCGGTAAAACTTGTTTCATAACCAGTTCCTCCTTTAGAATAATAATCTTGTTCCTAAAATAATACGCGTAAAGTCAAGTGTCTCAGAAGCGTTTAGACCACCATTGACGTTTTGAGCATTGGCCACACCAGAGTCAGTACGAGCGTAGTTAGACAATTGATACGTTAAGTTAATATCAAAGTCACTCGCTATGGTGTAGATCGCGCTAAGAGCAAAATCACGATACGTTTCTTTAGCATCGGTCGCAATAGCGATAGAACCATAACTGTTGCTGTTGTTCGTGTACGTCGCATAGATCGCCGAAAGCTTCAACTGAGGGGAAACAAGATATCGGGCAACGGCGTTATACCCATTTTGAGTCTTATCATCTGCCCCAACGATCGCGTTGGAGGCATTTTTCAGGATCCTTGCACCCTGTTGGGTTGACTGTATATACTCGCTACGTAGATACCAAGGACCATTTTCATATTCCGCACCCACCGCATAACGAATATCCGAAGAAGCACCATTGCTCTGCATATTGCTAAAATAGGACGCTTCCCACTTTACACCATAAAGAACAGGCTCTGCTTTGACCAACCATGCTAAATTCTGATTATTATCCACCAAATTACTGCCACCATTAAGCAACATAAACGTCATAGGAACTTGAGTCTGAGCAATATCATAGGTTTTCTTAAGTTCAAGGCCGCTGTCTAACCAAACCGCATCCGAGCTAACCGAAAACTTGGTCTCAACCAGAGAATCCGTCCATGAGAGATGATCACCGTAGTCCCATGTCAATTTATTACGCATGATACCGGCCGATAGCTGATAGCCATCTTTTAACTGAAAGATCATCTTTGCATTATCCCAGTTCTGAATGTCAAAGAGTGTAGCTTTGATATTCTGTTGCGCGCCAATATCTTTTCCGAAAACAGAATAGGCACCTGTAAAAGCTTGATATGTAGGATCAAACTCAACAGCAAACGTATCTGAAAATGTGTGATGGATCGATAACACCACAT
The DNA here is from genome assembly GCA_903897765.1 of uncultured Candidatus Marinamargulisbacteria bacterium. Taxonomy (GTDB): domain Bacteria; phylum Margulisbacteria; class Riflemargulisbacteria; order GWF2-35-9; family GWF2-35-9; genus CAIWAN01. The sequence goes on from CAIUCY010000239.1 coordinate 13,774, forward strand.
AATCCAACGCCATCCCCACATCACGGGCTGTTGTACTCGACACTGCTGTGCCAGAGGTATTGGTATAGGTGTGCGTCCCTGTTGACAAATCATAGGGAATAAAACGCATTTGCCCACCAAATGTCGTCGTGCCTTCACTCCCAGCGAAAACAACTCCTGCTAATAAAACCATGACCATACTTAATAATATTTTTTTAATCATTGATCCACTCCTCTTTGTATCTTTTTTAAAATGTCTGCACGCTGTCACCAACACCTCCTCGTGATTTTAGAACGTGATCCGTGTTCCAATAAGGAATCGGTTAAAACTTAAATTCTCATAAGGATAGATCTTCGTATTTTCACCGGCTCTATAGGTTGGCGTTTGATTGTCTTGACGTGTCCAATTTCCACATTCATACGTCACCAAAATTGAGGCGCCATCCGCCACATTAAAGATAATCCCATAATAGAAATCTTCATCCCGTTCCATCGCATCATTTGGGTTAAAAACAATGGGGCCAGCAAGGGCCGGAGAACCTGCCCCTGAATATTTTACCCCTTCATTGGTGTAATACACATAGTAGGCAGCCTCAAGTCGAATACCCGGCGCCACCGCATAATGCGTCACAAAATTATACCCACCTTTAGTCAAGAGATCAGCATATTTGGTTGCCGCCGCAGAATAATAGTTGGTTGACGAAGAATCCTGAACATTCCGGCCCTTCTCAAGGAAAGCTCGGACGATCTCAGAGCGCATATAGATCGGACCATTGGCATATTCCGCACCTAGCGAATAACGGGTATCTGGCTGATTGCTAGATAGGTCGGTCGTGCTATCGGGCTGACGGCTGTTGTAATAACCCAGCCCCCACTTGATCCCAAATAATTCAGGCTCAGCTCTGACCATAAAACTTAAATTTTGATTTTTATCAGGGGTATACATGGTTCCATTCCCATTCCCAACCTCGAAGGTGAACGGGACAGGAAGTCCGAATAGATCATACGACTTTTGCAACTCAAATCCGGTGTTATGGATCGCCGCCGCACTACAGGAAAACTTACTGATATGGACTTGATCTTCCCATGCAAGCTGATTGCCATAATCCCATGTAAATTTTGAATACATTTGCCCAATAGAAAGGGCATAATCATCGGGTAGCTGAACATTGATCTTTGCCGTTGTAAAATCGTCATTCATCAAACCCATCCCGTTAGCAGCGGTTGACTTGGGTTTTATCGCTGTCCCAAGATTGGTTCCATATTTTGGCGTCGCGCCGCTTGTGGTCTCGAGTGCAGGTGAAAACTCTGCCGAAAGCCAATTATTGATCTTTTTGATTAAAAAATAATACGATCCAGTTAACATAGGCTCCCGCTATCCCACCCGATGTTGCAGAGATATTATCCCCCGCAGCAGTCGTTCGATAGGTACGTGTACCCCCAATGGAATCGTTGAACAAATATTTAAAATGCCCCCCGATCGTCGTCTCTGTTGTTTTAACAAAAACCTCCGCTTGAACCAAACTGAACGCAAATACGCACACACACATCATCGCTAACTTTTTTATCATTAGTGCATTCCTTTCCCTCATGGTATTACTACTTAACATCATCGCGCGATTCGACCCCAAAATTAAAATGATCGCTCAAACAAAAAAGAATGAAAATCCTAACCATATTATTGACTTCATGATTGAAAATTAATTAAATTGTACTCTAATTCAGATTTCTGTAAAGCTCTTTAGAAAACAACACCTTTTGTTTATCATCGACCAATATGGCTGCGGCACCAGGTATAGTATCAATAAATTCAATCCCTTTTTTTGCCCCCAAAATAAAAAGCGAACTGGAGAGCCCCCCGATTTTATCTAGATTTCCATAAATGACCGTTGTACCAAACACACCTCGTACCGGATAGCCCGTTTTGGGGTTGAGAATATGATGATACCGTATCCCTTTTTCAATAAAATAGCGTTCATAATCGCCAGAAGAGAAAACGGCCATGTCCGTCACCGCAAACTTCCCAAGCAATGCTTCTTTACGAGGATGTCTCACCCCTACGATCCAAGGCTTTCCAGCATATAGCCCCATGGCAAAAAGATCGCCGCCCCCATCCACCATAGCATTTTTTACACCATTGGCTCTAATGACCCTCACGGCTTCACTGATGGCATAGCTTTTGGCAATACCCCCCAAGTCTATCCCCACCTGAGGATCCAACTTTGAAACACGATCATCTTGAATCAGTAGATACTTCATGCCGACATGTTTAAGTAAGGAGTCGATCTCATGTTGAGAAGGAACACGATACTGTCGCGAGAAGAAACCAAACGCATCCAAAAGAGGGCCAACAGTGATATCAAAGGCCCCACCTGACATTACATTAACCTCTCTAGCACGCTTAATAACGGCGATGATCTCGGGGTCAGTGATCGGCTTATTAAACTGATTGAACTGATATATTTGCCCTTGAGGATCACTGATATTAAACTTCTCATCAATGTCCCTCAAACGTTTGAAAACCTTGTTAATAACGGGGATACGGTTTTTCCCACCGGGAATTTTTATCGTCCAATAGGTATCCATCATCAGCTGAGTCCGCTCCACAATTGGGGGATGATAAACACGGACAACAAAAACCCAAAGGACCAACACAAAAAGCAGGGGGAAAAAGATAAAACGGAAAAGGGTAATTTTTTTCACGACCATGATTGTCTGGAAGGGAAGTATATAGGTAAAGATTTAAATGCGCAAATATATTAGAATAGACGATCGATGAAACCTCACACTCGGCTCTACTCACTTTTTCTAGAGGATTTTACGCTTATTGGTATCACGATATTGCTTTCGATCGCTTTTCTTACCTCTAGCATCAGCAACGATAACGGCCAATGGGCCTTTGTCTATGTCAACAATCTCCTTAGTCAAAAGCTATCACTAAACACCCCCAAACTATATACGCAAGGCCGTATGATCATTCAGGTCGATGCTGGGAAAATTCGTGTTTTATCCTCGGATTGTCCCGAGCAGATCTGCGTACACGCGGGATGGATATCCAAAAAAGGTCAAATCCTTGTCTGTGCCCCCAATCATGTCCTTATCGAGATCCCCCATGCCCCATAAATTATCCTTTAGTTATAAAAAAAGGCAAGTCAACGACCTGCATAAATTGGCGCTATTTGTGGCGTGGGCTTGTGTATTCCAACTTATCGAGTTTGTTTTTCCAAGCCCTTTTCCGGGGGTACGTTTAGGTCTCGCCAATATGATCAGCTTAGTTGTTCTATTCCAAATGGGGTTTAGAGCGGCGTTGGAAGTGGCAATTCTTCGCGTTTTAATTAGCTCTATTTTAGTGGGCACTTTTTTGTCCCCCACCTTTGCGCTCAGTCTAGTAGGGGCTCTTGCGAGTACTCTCGTCATGGGACTTCTCTTTAAACTATCGATAAAACAGGAATATCTGAGGCTCAGCCTCATCGGAATCAGCATAGCCGGTTCTATCACCCACACCATGACTCAACTAGGTCTTGTTTATTTCATTCTTATCAAACATACGGGGATTTTTCTCCTCACACCATGGCTACTCATCAGCGCGCTTATTATGGGAAGCATTACCGGCCTTATCGCCAGACAGATAAGCAGGGATATGGACGGGGCCTCGTTCGATTTTGGCAGAAAAGAAGCCCATCGGCTTTTAGCCCGCACTCAACAAAATAGTCATGACCAACATCTGACGCGATCTTTTCTACGCAAGCTCTCCCCTACCTTTAAGATCCTTTATGTATGCATCATGGCCCTGTTGATCGTTTTGATCGAAAATATCTGGCTATATGGCATCGTTCTCTTTTTCACGATAGGCTTGGCTTTTATCGGAAAGATCCCCTCGAAAAAACTGTGGATGGGGATCAAACGAATGCGGTTTTTTCTTGTCATGACGATTATTCTCGACCTTCTCTTTGTCGATCAGGGCGTCACGATCTTTGCTTGGCACGGATTCCATATTACCCAAACTGGCCTAAGTCAAGGTCTTCTGTTTGCGTGTCGGTTGGTGATACTTTTGCTTAATTCCTATATCGTCAGCCTTAGCACAACCCCCGAAGAGATCTCGCTGCATCTTAGTCGACTCCTTAGCCCACTTAAAATACTCCGATTCTCGCCCGTGCGATTTGCCAAAATGATGATGCTGGCATGGATGCTTGTGCCTACGCTTCTCGACCAGACTTACGCCTTTCTCAAAACGTCACTGAGCCACTTTTCAGCGCTTCGCCATATTGCAAGCACCCTCTCAAGGCTCATTCTTAAGTCGATGGAATCAGACGCGCCTCAGGGCTAGTTACTCAATGAACATTTCGGTTAACGTACTTTTTATTTTGCTGTAACAGTTTTTATTGATCTTCCCCAGTTTATTAATGATCCGTTGCTTATCTATCGTTCTTATTTGATCAAGAACGATCCAACCTTTCTTCATTTGAAAGGTTGTCGCGATTCGGGTCGGAATATTTAGATGCTCTTTTGTTGTCATGGGGGCAACAATGACCGTATGAGAGTAGTCATTCATATCTTTTGGAGTCAAAACCACGCAGGGTCTAGTTTTCTGAATTTCCTTGCCGACAGTGGGATCAAGATTGATGAGAAGGACATCATATTGATTGATCACCATTCCCAGTCATTCCAATCCAAATCAAGACTTTCAGGGATCAATGATTCAGGTTTTTCTTTTAAATAGGCGATTCTAAATGCATCAGCCCATCCTTCTCTAGGCTTTCGATCTATTGCTCTAATCCATATTTCACTATTCTTTACACCGATCTCAACGTTATCCTTAATTCCACATTGCTCTAACAATGTTCTTGAAAAACGAAGCCCTTTTGAGTTGCCAATGGTAATTAATTGCGTTTGCATATTCAACTCCTAAATGTAATTACATTGTAATTATGCCACAAAACTTCATGATTAAACATCGATATTTGGAAAATCGAGACAAATAAATAGATATTTAGAAAAGAGACAGGGGCATCCGCAGAGAAACTTAACCGCACCGCTCAAGAGTTAGCAACGTCTAAGGAAACGATTCTATCTGAAGTAAAAAAAGCTCTCGATAAGATACTTGGAAATTAGTACTCTGAGGGTACTACATCAAACTTATTGAAAATGTTACGCTATAAAGGAATAACAGTGCCCCTGTACGGCCAAGCATCGGATTCAATTGTCGAGGATCTTTATAAGTAAAGACGGTCTTAATTAAAAACCGACTAATGAGAACACCTTGCAAAGCGCAAAGTCCCATCATAAATTGATGCTCGGGATGAGCCCGCCCATAAATAAAAGGAACGATCGCCGCCACTAGCAATGTAAAGCCATACTCGATTTGAGCAAACGTCCGCCCGAATCGTACCGCAAGCGTTTTCTTGTTATGAAGTCGATCTTCGTCTATATCGCGAAGATTGTTCACCGTCAGAATGGCAACCGAAAGCAGTCCAGGTAATATCCCCATCATCACCACAATAGGGTTAAGACTTAAGGTCTGAACATAGAACGTCCCCGAAACGGCAACTAAACCAAAAAAGATGAACACAAAAACATCGCCCAACCCTAAATAGGCCAATGGAAACGGCCCTGCCGTATAAAGAAGGCTAAAAAGAATGGATAAAAGGCCAATAATGAGAATGGGCCACCCTCCCCGGATCACCAGATAGAGACCACCGATGAGGGTTAACCCGATCGTCAAGGCGATCGCACTTTTCATCTGTCGATGGGATACTAGCCCCGCCTGTGTAACCCGCTGTGGACCTAAGCGAGAGGGCGTATCTGTCCCTCGTTTACCATCAAAATAATCATTGGCAAGATTGGCGGTGATCTGGATCAATATCGCACAAAACAAACAAACAAGGGCAGAGACTAAATGGAATTGATGTTGGTCGTATGCCATCGCCGTTCCGATTATGACCGGTGCAATAGCAGCTGGAAGCGTCTTCGGGCGACTCGCAAGGAACCAAATTTTGACAGGCGACATCATGATATTCCTTCCAGATAGATGGCGTATTTTAACACAAAGTATCGCAGCGTATGATATACTCGACAACATCAAAAGAAAGCGAGGTTGCTTATGTTTGGTCTTGGTGTTCCCGAATTAATTGTTATCCTTGTGATCATTCTCATTTTATTTGGTCCCTCTAAGCTCCCTGAAATAGCAAAAGGGATTGGCAAAAGCGTAAAGGCTTTTCAAGACGGCCTTAAACATGTTCAAGAAGACCCTCAAAAAGCGGATGTTGAAAAAGAATCCCAACCCTCTGTCGAAAAAAAGTAAGCCGACCGATTTAACGCTTATTGAGCATCTCGAAGAACTTCGGAGGCGGCTCATTATTTGTGTGATCATCGTGGGTATTACCTCGATCATTGCTTACCTTAACATTCAACCCTTGCTTCATTGGTTGATCCGCCCCATCGGTACCGTCGTTTTTACCAAACCCACTGAAGCGTTTACTTCAGGATTAAAACTAGCCTTCTTTATCGGTCTTTTTGTTTCGATGCCGGTCATTCTTTATCATTTATGGCGATTCGTAAGCCCCGCCCTTCATCAAAATGAAAAGAGATCCCTGTTCTGGGTCGTGCCTGTTTCGGTCATGATGTTTGCAGTTGGCATGGCGTTTGCCTATTTTGTCGCGATCCCCGCAGGGCTTCAATTCCTTTTATCCTATGGAACCAGCCAAATTCAGCCCTATATTTCAATTAGTGCTTATATTTCCTTCTTTACCTTTTTTATGCTTGCTTTCGGTCTTATTTTTCAATTACCTGTTGCCATTGCTTTACTCAGCGTTGCGGGATGGGTCAGCCCCAAATATTTACGCCAAAATCGCCGATTCGCCATTGTGGCCATCTTTATTGTTGCAGCCGTATTCACGCCTACACCCGATATATTCAACCAGTGTGTCATGGCGATCCCGCTCTATGTACTTTTTGAAATGAGTATTCTTTTATCCATGATACTTTTTAAGCCCTCTGGCAGTTTTCATCTTCACTAATTTACGCTAAGATGTCACCGTTGTGTACAATATAAACTATCAACAAGCCGTCCTTATTGTGATCTGTTCTTTTTTTATTACCTTTGCTGTGGGCTCAGAACCGACCGTGGCTGCCAGGCCCCTATCCGAACTAATGACCAAATGCCAAAGCTGTCACGCCCAAGTTGATGAATCCGAGTTTGAAGTTCGAAAACTTGTCGATATGCACACCGATATCCATCTTGATCATGGAAATGGGGCGCTATGGTGTTTTAGCTGTCATAATCCAAAAGCCGGTAATACCATCCATGTTGAAGGCAAAGAACCAGCCAGTTTTCAGTATTCAGCGGGGCTTTGCAGTAAATGTCATGCCAGCATATATGCAGACTGGAAAAAGGGTGTACACAGCAAGATCACCGGATATATGACAGCCAACCGAGAAAAGAAGACCTGTGTTGACTGTCACAACCCTCATCACCCCAAATTTAAAGCCCTTGTTCCCGATGGAATGCCAGACTCACGTGAACAACGACAATACCATCAACGATATAAAACAGGAGCAAAATAAACATGAATTGGCAAAAAACAATAACCCGACGAACCGTGTTAAAACTCCTAGGCGGAATTGGACTTATGGGTCTTTCACCCTCGCTTGCCTTGGGTGTTGATCCTTTGAAAAAAAAGAATGATTTCATGGATGAATTTTTCCAGAAAAATTATCGGATCATGTCTAAAAAAGAAAAACTTGAAGCCGTTGAACGCCTTAAACGTCGATATCAAAAAGAATATGGCAAAACTTTCGATATATCGACCCAAGACGCCAATAATGGGACCAAATATGTGTATCTTCTCGATATCGGACGATGTATCGGCTGTCGCAAATGCGTGACCGCCTGCATGAAAGAGAACAATACATCCCGCGGTGGCGAGAAATCTAGCCAGATCGAATATATTCAAGTCTTAAAATTCAAAAAAGGCAAACCTATGCGACTTGAAGACGGGGACGCATATTATAATGATAAGCAAGTTCCTGATCCTGATGCTTTTTATATGCCCATTGCCTGTCAACAATGTGAAAACCCGCCTTGTGTGAAGGCTTGTCCAACTAAAGCCACGTGGACAGAAAAGGAAGGCATGACCGTAGTCGATTATAATTGGTGTATTGGATGTCGTGTATGCGTCAACGCGTGTCCTTATGGTGCCCGTAAATTCAACTGGGGCAAGCCCAATATTCCGATAGATGAACTCAACACCGAAACCCACTATTTAAGTAATCGGCCCCGAAGCAAGGGCGTTGTCGAAAAATGCCACTTTTGCATACAGCGGGTTCGGGATGGAAAATACCCCCAATGCCACAAAGCCTGCCCCACCGGGGTTCGGAAGTTCGGCAACTTGCTCGACCCTTCAAGCGAAGTTCACTATATTTTCAAAAAATATAAAGTCTTTCGACTCAAAGAAGATCTAAATACGGAACCTCGTTTTTATTACTACTCTTCAGTAGGTTAAGGAGATACGATGAAACTTATTGGCAATATTTTCATGGCCCTTATTAAAGGAAAACCGCTTTATTATGTTTGGCTAGCTGTTCTCGTTGTTATCATGGCATGGGGTGGACAGGCCTTCATTCTTCAATGCCGTGAAGGGCTTATCGGATCCGCATTAAGCGACAGTTTCCCTTGGGGATTCCAGATCGCGAACTTTGTCTTTTTGGTCGGGGTTGCCGCTGGGGCGGTCACCTTGGTCATGCCGGCTTATTTTTTTGGGAATAAAGTAGCCAGAGAATGGGTTTTTGTCGGTGAATCTCTCGCGATCGTGTCCATTATCATGGCCTTATTATGTATCCTAACCGATATCGGCCATCTTGAGCGACTTTGGCATCTCATCCCTCCCTTTGGACTATTAAATTTACCCACATCCTTATTATCGTGGGATGTGTTGGTTATTAATGGGTATCTTTTTATTAATATTTTTCTGGTTTTATTTATTCTCTGGAAAGGATTTTATAATAAACCCCATGGTTTGGCCTATCGATTCATTTTCTTGCCTATCACCTATATTTCTATTGTTTGGGCGTTCGCTATCCATTCGGTTACAGCCTTTATCTTCAGCAGCATGATCAGTCGCCCCTACTGGAATAATGCCTTGATGGCTCCCAAATTTATCGCTACGGCCATGGCGACAGGACCTGTTGTTATGATCCTTATTTTGTTTTTGATCGCTTGGCGATACAAACTTGTCCTTCAACAAGAACTGCTTTCCTTGCTAGCTAAAGTCTCCTTCTTTGCCCTCGGTGCGACGATCTTTATTGTTTTATCCGAAATGTTCGTCGAGCTTTACAGCGGAACAGAGCATACGCGATCAGCGTTGTATTGGTGGGTAGGGCTCTCGGGACATTCCGGTCTATCCCTTTATAGTTGGGGGTCATTTTTGATGATGGTCGTGGGGTTTCTCTTATTACCCCTATCCGGCTTTGGGGCACGAAAAAGCATTCTAGCCCTTGCAAGTTTCATTATTGCCCTGGGTATTTGGATCGAAAAAGGGATCGGGATCATTATTCCTGCCTATGTGCCGAATAACCTCGGCAGGATCTATGATTATTGGCCAAACAAACACGAAATGATGATCGTCACGGCCATCTGGGCGTTAGGCTTACTGCTCTATACACTCGTTCTGAAAGTGACCATTCCTATTCTAAAAAATAAAATAGACTAGTCGCGATCCATGACTACACTCGATACGATCTATTCGCCGATCCAGTCCTCATTGACTCAGCTTGAAAAACAGCTCCATAGCTTTGAAAAAAACTTGTCGGAGTTAACGGACTCGGACACTAACCCGATTAAATTCAATCTTAATGAAGGGAAAAAGATCCGTGCAGCACTATTACTCTTTTCATCTGGAGTTACCACCCCTTCTGATCCAGTGATAGAGACCGCAACAGCCGTTGAACTGATCCATTTTGCCTCTTTAGTTCACGACGACATTCTCGATCAAGAAAGTGAACGTCGAGGCGAGAAACCCCTATACAAACAACTCTCTACAAAAAAATCCTTACTCCTAGGTGACTATATATTAACCAAGGCGCTTCAAGATATTCCTGATACCATTTACATAAAGGCTAGCAAGGCTTTGCTCTCTATTATTTCAGAAATGTGTGTCGGGGAATTTAGTCAACTTTCCATGAAAGAAGAGGCAATTCAACAGACGCAATACCGACAAAATTATTACGATGTCAATTTCAAAAAAACAGCTTTACTCTTCGGTAAAGTTTGTTTTATCGGCAGTCTCTTTAATACAACCCTTAATGATGAGGGGAATCAGGCGTTTATGCGTTTTGGGGAACATTTTGGCATGGCTTTTCAGTTTTTAGATGACACGCTGGAGATCATACAACAACTAAATGGAGAAACGAATATCCATGTCTTTGATGCTGCACAAGGAATCGTCACCTTACCTTATCTAAATTATGCTGAAAATATCCTCAGACTTCAGACGACCGAAGCCTTTTCTCAATTTAAAATAGACCTTAAAGATCCGGTGAAACTACAAGACATCCATCAATCCATGAAAAGAGAAAGAATTTTTGATAGTGTCGTTACCGTTATACAGACCTATATCGCTAATGCTAAGCGATCATTAAGTCACTTTGACGGCCCATTAACGTTAAATTTATTCCAAATAGCTGACTATATAGATCAAAAAAGCCAGAAGCTCTGCTTATAAAATATAATGGATCCATCCTCTGGTAATCATCACCTCAGCTCACGATTAAAAGAGACGACTCGAATTGAAGGCCTATTTAATCAACTGGCTAAGCATTATGACCTTATTAATCGGGTATTATCTTGGGGAATTGATCAGCGGTGGCGAAAAAAACTTTCAGCTCAGCTAATCATCACCTCTCCCAATATGAAACTACTCGATATCGCAACGGGGACCGGCGATCAAATCATTTCTCTATGTAAAACTCATGCCGCCATCAATTCTGCTATAGGCATTGATCTGTCCGAAAATATGCTAAATATTGGTCGAAAGAAAGTCAAACAACGGAATCTATCATCAATAATTCAACTTAGAAAAGGAAATGCCACTCATTTACCATTTAATAATAACACTGTTGATATTGTTTCCTGCAGCTTTGGGTTAAGAAATATTGACGATCTTCCACTGGCTCTTTCTGAAATTAGACGCGTTCTAAAACCGGGGGGACAACTCTTGATCCTTGAATTTTCTTTACCCAAGAATAAAGTCATTAAAGGGATGTATTTAGGATACTTCCGATATATTCTTCCGGTTTTAGGCAATTTATTCTCAAGCCATCCCGATGCATATACGTATCTAAATAGGTCAGTTGAGCAGTTTCCTTACGGCATCGTTTTCGCGGACATGCTTCGAGATCATCAGTATACAAGTGTAAAAGTAATCCCTTTATCATTTGGCATATCCACGATCTACACCGCTCAAAAGCTCAAAAGGGATTGAAATAATAAGCTGACGCCATTCCTAGGTTACGATTAAATGAAGATTTAATGAAAGTATTAATATTTGGAAATTACTAGTAAATTTCATGTTAAGCTTTATAAAAATTTCGGAGGTTCAATAACATGAAATTAAATCGTTTGCTCGTCTTGTCCTTAGTATTCGTCTATGGTTCCTTTTGTTTTGCAGATAACATTGTGTTAAAAAATGGTCACACCTATTCAGGGACGATCATTTCAGATAAAGATAACCTGATTCGGCTACAAACAGATACGGGGATATTTTCCTTTGATCGCAGTGAGATAAGGGGGAATCAAGGCGGCAAAAAAAGCACTATTGTTGTTGATAATAGTGTTTCAGAAGAATCCGATTCTCCATCCTCGTTTAAGTTAAAGGATGGCCGGAAGATCAAGGGCGAGATCATTGAAAGACTACCAGATGGTGTTCGTGTAAAGACAGAGGCAGGTTTGCTCTTTTTAAGTAATGATGTCTTAATAAAAGACGAGAGCGACGCTCAAGAAAAGCCGAAACAAAAAGCAGTCACCCATAAAACAATCACCCATAAAGCCGTCCCCAATAAGGGCTTTACCTATATTTTAAAGGATGGAACGGTAGTTAAGGGAATAGTTATTGCAGAAGGTGATGATGGTTACTCGATAAAGACTTCTACGGGTGTGGTTAAGATATTAACATCTTCCATCAAAAAGAAATTTTCGGCAAAGCCAGTTACTGAATAATGTATTCTCACCTTTTCAGGTGAGAGATCGTCATCAAATCTTCATATTTAAAGCCGGTATTTAGAGCTATCTCGTTCGATATATTTATATCGACGGCTTAAAATTGAAAATATGGAGGAAGAACGATGGCAAATAGTATTACGCTTACAATAGGTGTTAAGAATACCCCCATTAAAAATGACAAGAATGAGAAAATTATGGCTGGTGACGAGTTTGGCAATATGACCAACGCCTTTATTAATAGACTCAGCAGAGGGGATGCACCTCCCCTTTCAGAAGATCAAGCAATAAAGCTGGTTCAGTACATCGCAAACAATAAGATTGATGGATCGAGCAAGGTTCTAACTGATAAAGAGTTTAAACTAGCCCTTCTGGCCTGCATTGAAGATCCACTTAAATATTTAAACAATGCAAGGATTTCCGACGTGACGGATGGATCTAAACTGATGGCGATCAAGGTCGCGGCGGCGTCAACAATTGAAGAATTTAACGCACCGAAAAGCTCTGAGCCCATACCCCCAACATGTTTTACAATCAACGCCTTATCAATAAATGAAAAAGCCAGAACAGCTATCGATAAGTATTATCAATATTTGGCTTTGAAGGGAAATCAGCTTACTCAACCCCAACAGCAAGCACTTGCCACAGATTACTCAGCGCTTGTTGTTGCCAATAAAACCCCAAGCAATAAGGAAGGGCTAGAACAAACGGCGGACGTACTCACTAAAGAAATGCGCGAAATACAAGAACCGATGATACCGACACAAGAAAAATAGTCTGCCCCTGCTGCTGCTCAAGTAATCGCTCAAGAAGTGGACATTAAACAAGTCCTTAAGAATAAGTATCACTATAAAGTCGGCCCCAAAACAACCGTTGAGGAGGCTGTTATTGGACTTAAGACAGCAAAAGATGCACGTCCCTCAACTTCAAAATCACCCTATATTACAGAGGTTGAAAACGGTTCGCCCCTTCTTAAATTAGGGTTTACTACAATGAGAAGATCAGACATTCAAAAAGCCCAGAGAGAGGTCTTCTCAAACAAAAATGAATACGACGGAAAACTTGGGGTAAAAACACTTTTAGCGCTTCAATTAAATCGAGCTATCCACGCCTCGTCTCCTGATAAAGCGTCTATTCAGACGATATTGGAAAAGCTTCAGGCATTGGGTGTAACCCAAAACGACCTAAGTGAAAAACTAAAAAGCAGTCTTACTAAGATCAAAATGTAAACGTTTTACCTAAATCCACGCTTCGACCCTGCTCTGCGTAAACACATTGACTTCGCTCAGTGTCGTTTATTATTTAATGAAATAAGTCCCCCCACCTTTAGAGAACAGCGATCCAGTCTGTATTGCAGGATGAATACGTGTCGGTATAGTCTCTTGTTGATGGGTAAACACTAATTGAACTGAGCGAACGATAAAGAAAAAAACGAGTGTCAACATGAAGATAACAAGTAACCATTTATTCCCCATTATAGACTGATGTTGCACGTGTTTTATCACAACGGTTCCTTCTAAGAATATCCTTTCGGGCTTTTCGATACAGGATTTAATTTCCGTTTTCTTTTCTTTTTTATCTATGAGTCGTGTATTTTGGTAGCTCATGTTATTCAATATAGCTTCTTTAAATGGCTATTTTGTAACAATTTGATTAAATATATCGAACAAATGACTTCTCAGAAAGATCACAATGAGACAAAAACCAATATTTTCACTACCAAGTTACTTCGTTAGAGGGTAAGCTATTCTCTTGAGATGATTTTGTACATGTTTTCTCCTTTTTTAATCCTATATTTTTCAAGATATATAAAGTTATCGACTTCATTTTCCGCTGGTGTCACAATCTGAGAGAACTTAATCTATTCTTAATATTACTAGCATAAAACCTTACTTATGTAAGAGATTATTATGATCAGAGAGTGAACGTACATAAGCATAACCAAACATGATCAAGGGACCGAAAACGGGGAAAAGCGAGGGCGGACACAGCCCAGTTAGGGCGATATTCATAAGAAAGCCATAGGATAATAATTTTTCCATTCGTTCAGCAGCAGACTGATCTTTTATCAATAGCCCTTTAGGCGGCCTTAGACCAAAATTAAATTTAACAACCTCGGAATACTGTTTGATCGATAGCTTGATAAAAGATAAGTTTTGGTTATCGCCAATGTGAAGCCATTTTTTAAAGAACGGATCAATAATTCCAACAAAAACTAGCAGATGACTCATTAAGAGTTTGCCCAAGACCTCGAATCCTTCAACGATATGATTTAATCGTTGACCACCGATAATATGGTTCTTTATGGCTTGTTGGATTTCATAAGTAAGTGTGGGTGTTGTATGTAAAAGATCAATAACATGACCAATAGCCGCATTGGAGGCTGCTCCATAGAGTGCATCGTATATTAGTTTTTTTCTTCCATCATGGCTTAACCGAGCGACTGTCCCAAAGACGAGGGCCCCAATACACCCGTTAAGTAAGTCCCTTTCAAGTGGGGAGATATCTGGATTTAATGAACGTATAGTCAGGATAGCGTAAACAGCAGCAAACGTAGGCAGGATGTATCGATTTGAAGATAATGGAAGGCTGATTATTTTATCTTGCAATGAAGTCCCGCCCCAATCTTGGTATGGTTCTTTTTTTATATTCTTCGATGAAGTAAGCGTCTGTCATTCCAACCAAATGATCGATGACGATTCTTTTCGGTGGCATAAAATGAATGTAATTAGAATGTTTTTTATTTAAGAATGTTGTAAAGATGGACGATTTCTTATTGTTCATTTCAATATCATCGAGGTAGATTTCAAAAAGTTTATTGACGATATCTTTGATCTGTCCTCTACTCTCATTGGCTCGGTCTGGGTTTATTTTTTGATATATAAATGTCCGAGTCTTTTTTACCGCCTCATAAATAGGCCGACTCATTTCTATGTAAGGTTGACCATAACTTTGCTCGATTATGTCATTAATGATCGTGTTTGTTATGCGTCGATTAATTTCATCGAGAGAAAGATCCATTAATCGCTCATGTTTGTTTAGCTTAATTAATATATCAAGCGTTTCTTCGGGAATATCATCTCTAGTGATAAGACCGATACGAATACCATCTATTGGGTCTTTCCCAATATAGGAGATGATATCCGCAACTTTAACAACACATCCTTCAAGTGTCATAGGAATAGGTGCGCTCATCGTCCCTTTTATTGTATAGGCATTATGATATTGTTGAAGAAGCATTTCGGGTGTCTTCTGTGGATTAAATGTGAAACGTTGATGGAAATCTTGCTTATTATGACAAAGCGCGGCATCCAGAGTTTGAACAATTAAGTTAAGCCCCATATTGCCTTCCTCAAGTTCAGCCAATATTCGAAAACTTTGCGCAGGGTGAGAAAAGTCAACAATTCGTTGCCTTTCCCCCTCCCTCAACGTATAGGGGATATCATGATCCTTACAGAGACTTGAAAAGGCCTCTTCTCCTGCATGCCCAAAGGGGGGTTGTCCTACATCATGTATTTCAAGTGCCGCGACAACAAGCATAACATTAAGACATAGGGCTTCAGCAAGTCGCATCCCAATAATTGCAGCAGCGCCCACGTGAGTCAAGCGATTGGAAACAAGGTCATGCGGATGAAGAATAGAAGATATGGACATGGCTTTCCCCCCGAGTCGAGAATAGACTGATGAGAGTTTCGCCATAGTAGCATCAATCACGAATGGCATCGTATAGGGATCGGTCCCGTTTTCTAGTGAGTTACTTTTAATGACAG
>CAIUCY010000240.1 GCA_903897765.1 uncultured Candidatus Marinamargulisbacteria bacterium
CCAGGCCTGTCTTCATCATTTCAATTCCAGCCCAGTCAGTGTCCGTTAAGAAACCCCACACACTCATAAAGTGAGTATCACGTTGTGTGCGTGGGGTTTCTTAATTTTTTGCCAATCGCAGATTGCAGAAAATAGGACACTGACTGGGCTGGACATCACTTCTCTCATTCAATGTAGGTGATACACCATCAATGTACTCATTTAATGACTGCATTTAATAACTTACTCGGACTCATTATCTTCATTCTCAAAACGATAATAATCAGCATTAAATGATATCGGAACTTTCCCTTCATCCCCGAGTCTGTTCTTGATGACACAACAGTCGACTTGTCTATTTCGTGTTTGTTTTCGGTGTTTTCTGCAGTTTAGAAAAATGACTTGATCTGCAATATGGGAAAGATCTCCATACTGACGAAGATCAGAAAGGTCTGGATCACCTCTTTTTAGGTAAGGAGTTGCTTCTGCTGAACAAGTAACGACTATTGGAATCTGAAATTCATAACACATTGACTTCAGACCCGAAACAATCTCGTTATATTCCTTCAAGTCATAACTGAAAGGTTGCTCCGATGATTTCATGAAATTAAACGAGTCAATGAACACAATATCTGGTTTCTTGCACTGGCTCTTTAATGTATTGTAAATGCTTGAAAGGGTTGATTTTTCATGGCCATAAATATATAAATTCATCGAATCAAATTCTGAAGCAATATGCATATGCTCATTGAAGTTTTTTTGATCGATAGTCCTTGAAAAGTTAACTTCATTAATTGGGGCTCTCAACGTATTCGAGATTAATTTATCCAAAAAGTCGTTTATGTCTTGTTCCAAAGAAAAGCATGTCATGGTTGCCTTGTATTTTTCATGCATGTACTGAATGAGTGTTGATATAAGTCCAGTTCTACCTGATCCTGGTATTCCCGCTATTAGGTATAGATTCGGTCCCCAAAAGCCGCCAGTTAGTCTATCTAACTCACGAATCCCCGATTTCATTATGAACGGGAGATTCTCTTTTATGTATAACTCAAGCTTAGTATTCCTGCTTTGAAGTAAGGCAGATGCTGTATTCCGCTCTATAGCGTTCGTTCCTTGCTCAATTTCAGTTTTTGATGCTTCTTCCTTGGTGTTTTCTATGGTCGTGCTAGTTCCAGTCAGATTCTCGTCATTTCTGCTTGTATTCATATAAATCCCCCCCGGGTTTAATAATTAAGCTGCTTTACTGCGTCCTGTTTATGCTCGGATGTTAAATGTGCATACCTTTCTGTCATGCGAACTGAAAAATGTCCTGCTAAATCGGCAATTGTGCGGAGTCCGATGCCATTCATGGCCAAATGCGAACAATAAGTATGGCGCATAGTATGGATTGTCGTTCCGTTCTTTATTCCGAGCCTGACCATTAGGCGATCATAGGCTTTTCTGAAGCATTGCAGCTTATTTCCATCTCGGTCACAAAAAAGATAGATTCGTTGCTCTTGTGTTCGCTCATTGATCGACATATCGACTGAATCAACCCACGTTTCCATATAATAGGGCAAAACCTCATATAATTTTGGTGGAATAGGGATGCTTCTATTTTTTCGATTCTTGGTTGAGAAATCATCATCATTGACTAAGTGGATGAGGTTGTTCACTAAATCAATGTGCTTCAGTTTAATGCTCAATATTTCTCCATGCCTTGCGCCTGTCATCAACCCAACCATTATTAGTCGCACCAAGTAAATATTTGCTTCACTTAGTATCAAGTTCACCTCCTCTGTTGAGAAAAATCGTAGACGTCCCGGCCCCTCCTTAAGCCGTTCTACATTTACCATGACATTGCGACTCAAATAGTCCCATTGGACTGCCTTCTTAAGAGACTGAGACAATATGGTGAGCCCCATATTAACCGTGCGGTTAGATACTGTCCTTTTTCGAAATTGAATCCATTTCTCAATCATCACGACGTTAATCTGATCAAGCGTAACTTCACCAAAGAAGTCTAATATCAACTTCAGGTGATACTCATTCATTCCAAAAGTTTTGGCCGACTTCCTTATCTTTGCCCAGGGCAGGAAATCTTGCACAAGATATAGGCTAAACAAAATAGACTCATTCTTGTTGAATGATTCCTTGTTGTTCTTATATTGCCGATCAAATTCTCTTTGAAAAGCGTTGGCTTCTGCCTGCGTTTTTCCAGCATGTATGGATTTTTGTTTATCGGTTAAGCGTCCATCCCTTGAATACTCAGTATGTCTGTAACTTAGATAGTAGGATGTAGATCTTTTGTTTTTCTTTTTATATATACTGGACATAAAATACCCTTTATGGAGCTCCATATAGTATAGTTGCCATGTTATACATTCGCAAGTACCATATCTTCATGGAATTAATTGATAGGATCGTTAGAAACATTGATGAGAGAAGAGTTTCCCAGAACTTAACCGTAGATAAACTCTCAAAAATAGCTGACATTCCTTTATCAACAATCACTAAAATTAGGAGTAAGCTAGTTAAGGATGTTAGGATAACGACCTTAGAGGCGTTGGCCAAAGCTCTTAAATGTTCTGTTGACGATCTCATTAAATGATTCCCTTAGTCCATTAGTTTTAGCTGCGTTGTCGTTTTCTTGATTTTTCCAATCGGTCTTACTGATGGCTGATTCATCTCGGCATTCATGATCTGACTAAAATCAAACTTTTTGGGGGTTTTACATTGGGCCCTAACCCAGTCCTCAATTTCTGATTTAATGAAGCGGTATTCTTTCCCAATTTTCACGCAGGGAATCTTGTGCCAGTAAAGCAAGTAATTTACTGACTCTATTCTTATGTTTAGTAATGAGGACAATTCTTCCTTATTGAGTAGTTCCATTTATTTAACTCCTTTCGAGTTTAGTTAAGATCATTTAGGCTTATACCCTAAAACAGAAGTTCAACTCGAACTTAAATCTTGAACTTGTGATCTACGACTTGCCTAATAGTTAGGTTTAATTAGAATAGGATTATGAGAGATTTTTCATTCCCAAAGATATTGAGTTATATTCAGGCGCTAAAAATAGAAAGCACTCAAATTGATATTGAAATCTTTCAAAATAGAGGACGCCACTTAAGTACGTTACAGGAGTTAATTAAAAAGAAGCTCATTGAAATAAAGTCAGATGGAATTATATATATTGTTAATCATGATTTAATTTATACAACCCTTGTACGGTGGCGAAAAACTGTTGAAAAGACGGATGTTAGAAAAGAAACGAATCAACTCATTTATTTATTCCTTTTGTTGATAAATATTTATTTCATCGAACGTGGCAAAGTTCCTCCAGCTATTACTTTCGCATTGAAGAGGAAATTACCAGCAATTCACCAGAATAAGGATGAGGGGATATTCTTCTCATATATTTTTGGCGTAACTGACATTTCTGATGCTATTGATAGCTATTTTCAACAACGTTACAAGAATGAGTTTCCTATCGATGACATTCCAAGGCTAATGGAAATTTTAAAAGAACAAAAAAAGCTTGCTGTTAATAGACTTGAACGGCTTGAAGGTGAGATTAATGAAAGCATTGGTGAATTATCAACAAGTAGCGACGAAAATATTCCAATACCCAATGTGCTCCCACCCTTATTTGAAAGCACGCAGGATTCGACCACGGCAACTAGCGCTTTACGTGACGGGGGCAAAGATTTATCAGGACTTGTTGTTTTTACGATTATATTCTCGATGTCTTTTGTTCTTTTGGCCTTTAGTTTTCCTTACGCGAATTATGTTGGTTTTTACAACATTGTTTATAAATCAGCACAAATTTCCCTTAGTGGAATAATATTGTTCTCCTTGTTTAAGGCTATTAAATATCTTTTTAGGGTTATTCAAAACAATCCAACAATATAGTTCTAAAATTAGCTCGGCCGCTTGGGCAAGAGTGCATTTCTTCGAAATACACTCAAAGGCGGCAGATCATCCGACCGCTGTTATCGTGATTCAGCATAGATCCAGTAGGTCTATGCCTAAAATCGCGATAAGTCGCACCCTAAAGAGGCGACCGCTTCGGACTCATTGGGTGTGAGGAATGAATTATTTTTGATATAGTTTAATTAGGATGACCAATAAGAGAGACCTTTCAGAACGAGATATCATCACTCAATATATAACTCCTGCCATAAAAAGGGCTGGATGGAACATTGAGAAGCAATTTCGAGAAGAAGTATTCTTTACGGATGGACGAATTACTGTGCGAGGAAACAAGATCTCTCGCGGTGAGCGGAAACGTGCGGATATTATCCTTTACTACAAGCCAAATATCCCTATTGCGGTAATCGAAGCCAAAGACAATAAACATTCGGTTGGTTCAGGGCTTCAGCAATCCCTCGGTTATGCTCAAATTCTTGATATACCAGTAGCGTTTAGTTCCAATGGGGATGGATTTATCAAACACGATCGTTCAGGTCTCAGTCCTAAGTTAGAAGAAGAGTTGTCTCTCGATAATTTTCCCTCACCAGATGAGATGTGGGCTATGTATAAGAAGTACAAAGGAATCGAGACCCCAGAAGAAGACTCGATAGCCTCGTTTGACTACTTCTTTGATGGTTCTGGTCGAAAGCCTCGATACTATCAAAGCATAGCGATTAACAGGACTGTTGAAGCGATAGCTAAAGGCCAAAATAGAATCTTGCTGGTTATGGCAACGGGGACAGGTAAAACTTACACAGCTTTTCAGATAATTTATCGACTTTGGAAAAGCGGATCAAAAAAGAGAATCTTATTTTTGGCAGACCGAAACGCATTAATTGACCAAACAAAGCGAGGAGACTTTAAACACTTTAAAGACCGGATGACGGTTATTCGCAAAAAGAAGATTGATAAAGCTTTTGAAATCTATTTGGCTCTTTACCAAGGTCTAACGAATTATGACGAAGACAAGGATGCCTATAGAGAGTTTAGCCCTAATTTTTTTGATCTAGTCATTGTTGATGAGTGTCATCGGGGAAGCGCCGCACAGGATAGTGCTTGGCGTGAAATATTAGCTTACTTCTCTTCAGCTACTCAGATTGGTATGACCGCAACTCCCAGAGAGACCGATACTGTTTCAAATATTGAGTATTTTGGCGATCCACTCTACACATACTCACTCAGGCAAGGCATAGAAGATGGGTTTCTTGCGCCTTATAAGGTTATCAGGGTCGGCCTCAATGTTGACCTCGAAGGATGGCGTCCTGAAGTTGGCATGGTTGATAAAGAGGGGTATGAAG
>CAIUCY010000241.1 GCA_903897765.1 uncultured Candidatus Marinamargulisbacteria bacterium
CCCCACTAATATGGGTGACCGATTGATCGAGGAATCGGGTCTTGGGGATGACCTCAATTATGTTGCAACCGATAAGAACACCTTGCAATCGAAAGCCGCCCCTAATGTCTTTGTTATTGGGGACGCGACCAACATTCCTGCCTCCAAGGCGGGCTCAGTGGCTCACTTCGAGGCCGAGATATTGACCGAAAATATTCTTCTATTTATCGAAGGCAAACCGCTTAAGCCTGATTTTGATGGTCATGCCAACTGTTTTATCGAATCGGGAAATGGGAAAGCACTACTGATCGACTTTAATTATGACGTCGAACCTGTTTTTGGAACCTTCCCCTTCCCTATCATCGGGCCGATGAAACTCTTGCGGGAATCACGGCTTAATCATATCGGAAAAATGGTTTTTAAGTGGATCTACTGGAATATGTTGCTGCGCGCGATCCCCATTCCGCTCATCACCGCAAAAATGTCTCGAATGGGAAAGAAAATCAAATAGGAGGACAGAAAATGGTACAAAAGACAATTGCTGGAAAAAATGTTGAGGTTAACGATGAGGGATATATGACCACCCCATCAGAATGGAACCGAGAGATCGGAACGGCACTCGCTGGTGAACTCGGTATTACCATGACGGACAAACACTGGGAGGTCGTCGATTATCTTCGCAACAGTTTTAATGAAGGGGTCGCGCTAAGTCTTCGCAAAGTCGGCAACTCGGGCATAGTGGATATCAAAGGACTGTATGCCCTCTTTCCGGGTGGCCCGCTAAAAAAATCTGCTCTTATTGCTGGCATTCCCAAACCTGCTAGTTGCGTCTAAATAAAGGAGATATCATGACCGACAAACCTGAACCTATTACAAAAGTTTCGATCATCTGTGCGAGTGGTGATATTGAATCGGTTTATGCCACGCTCATCATGAGTAATGGTGCCGTCATGGAGGGCATGGAAGCCAATATTTTCTTTACCTTTTGGGGCATTAATGCCGTTAAAAAACATAGTATGAACAAGATCAAAACCGCCGTTATTGGCAACCCCGCCATGCCCATTCCCTCGATACTGGGGCTTATCCCTGGTTTGTCATGGCTCGCTTCAAAGGCAATGATGTGGCGTATGAACCAACTCGACATCCCTCCTGTAGATGAATTCCTTGAAATGATACAAGCCGGTGGGGGACGAGTCTTTGTATGCAAGGCTGCTGTGGATATGTTCATGATCAAAAAGGAACAGCTTTGGGATGGGGTCGAAGATATTATTACCGTAGGTAAATTTTATGAACTTGCCGCTGGAGGACAGATCATTTTCACCTAAGTGAATGATTATGGTATACTACCGCCCATGCAAAACATCATGGATGACCTTAAAACGATCGTTGAACTTGCGATCAAAGAAGATGTGGGCCGAGGAGATATCACCTCTATCCTAACCATCGCCTCAGATCAGATGTCTGAGGGGAAGATCATTGCTAAGGCCGACGGCATTATCAGCGGCATGATGGTCGTAGACTATATCCTTCGGGCACATACCTCGATCGAATACACGATTCTTATTAAAGACGGTGATTTTGCCACCCGAGGGGAAACCGTTCTTCGAATGAAAGGCTCTGCCATCGAGATCTTGACCTATGAACGGATCATGCTTAATTTCCTGCAACACCTTAGCGGTATAGCGACGTATACCAATCAATTTGTTTTAATGGTGATCAATTACGGCGTCAAGATCCTTGATACTCGCAAAACCTTGCCGGGCATGCGGAAACTTGAAAAAAAGGCGGTACTCGATGGGGGCGGCATTAATCATCGAATGGGGCTTTACGCAGCCATTCTCATCAAGGAAAACCATATCAAGGCATCTGGATCTATCACCCAAGCCTACGAAAAAATTAAATCCTCTCCTCAATATGATCGACTGAGCAAACGTCCTGATTTTTTTGTTCAAGTTGAAACCGAAGATCTTGATCAAGTTCGAGAGGCCTGTGTTTTGGGTGTCGATGAGATCCTTCTTGATAATATGCCCAATGGCTTGATGAAGGAATCCATCACTCTTATCCGAAGCCTGTCCCCAAATACATCGATTGAGGTTTCTGGAAATGTAGATCTTGAAAGCATTCTCTCTATCGCCCGTCTTCGTCCGGATCGGATCAGTATCGGCAAGATCACGCATTCGGCCCCCGTACTCGACCTATCTCTACTCTTAGATGATATTCTGATCGTTTAATGCGCATTGTCTTCTTTGGTATCACCCAATTTGCAACCAGCGGCCTTCATAAGTTGATCGAGCGTGGAACCCCACCAGTTGGATTGGTCGTGGCGCCCGTTCTGGCTCAGGATATCGAGAACATGAAGCAACTCGCCGCCCTACACGATATCCCCATTTTTGCCCCCCAAGATGTGAATACCCCTGAGTTTATTGGCAGTATTAGAGCCCTTCAACCCGATGTTTTGATCACTTATACCTATGATAAAAAACTTGGCCCTGAGCTTCTTGGTTTGACCCAACATGCATATAACATGCACCCCGCCCTTTTACCCGATTATCGGGGGAACAACCCCTATTTTTGGACATTGGCTAATGGTGAAACTGAAACAGGCGTGACCTTTCATCGATTAACGGAACAATTTGATAGAGGGGACATTATTCTTCAATCCCGACTCCCGATCCATCCAAACGATACCTGTGGCCTCGTCGTCAACCATCAAGAAAGGATCGCGGCTATTCTCCTTGCTCAACTCCTTCAACTTATTGAATCAGGCGTCGCCCTCCCTGTCAGGCCTCAGCCCGAGGGAACGTTTATAAAAGCGCCTAAACCAACCCTTCAAGATCACTTGATCCATTGGGACTGGCCTAGTCATAAGATTCTTGATCGCATTCGTGCGGTTAACCCTTTTTCGGGGGCCTTCGCTCAATACAAACAAGAGGTGCTTTCACTTTATCAAGCTAAGTCGATCGCTTTTGAAAGTCCTGAACCTGTGGGAACGATCGTCATGCTAACCCCAGAAGGTCCGATCGTCAAAACGGGGGATGGGGCGATCGTCTTGCTAATTGTCATGGTGGGCAAAAAGTATCTACTCTCTGGAAATGATTTTATTGAAAACGAAAAGGTCCAAGTTGGTGATAAAATGACCATTTGGGAATAAGGAGCTATAAAATGTACATCGGTCTTGATATTGGGGGAACTAAAATGTTGGGCGGCGCGTTTGAAAAGAACAAGCTGCTTCGCACCTTAAAAATAAAAACGCCAACCGCTACAACGGCGCAGGAGATCACCCAACACATCCTTACCTTGATCAAAGACCTAGCCAAGGATAGTCCTATCGATGGGGTTGGGATCGGCATTCCTGGTAGCATTGATCGCGCCACAGGGTCAATTGGATTCTCGCCCAATTTACCCTTCAAGAATTTTGCCTTAAAAGCTGTCTTGGCCGAAACCTTGAAATGTCCCATTGCCATTGATAATGACGTTAATGTGGGGCTGCTCGGTGAACACTGGGCAGGAGCGGCTAAACCTTATAAGAATGTGGTTGGTCTCTTTGTGGGAACGGGGATCGGGGGCGCCATTATCCTGAATGGCCAGCTTTATCACGGCAAGCATCAAATCGCGGGCGAAGTCGGCCATATGAAACTAAAATTTGATGGACCACTTTGCAATTGTGGTGAAAAAGGATGTCTCGAAGCGCTTGCCTCCAAGACGGGGATACAAAAGATGCTTGAACCCCTCGGCTACAAGTTTGAGGGCGTTGTTAAAAGCTCGTGGATCAAGGATCAGTTCGACAAAGACAATAAAGACGTCAAAGCAGCAATGAAACGCGCGACACTAGCGCTAGGCGAAGGCATTGGCAGTCTAGCCAACCTTCTCGACCCCGAGGCCTTTGTTCTGGGGGGCGGCTTGATCGAAGCATTGGGCGAAAGTTGGCTAAAGCGAATCAAAGACCAAGTCAAATTGCGTGCCCTTGTCGACCCCGTGATCAAAACGTCCGCGCTAGGTGATCATGCGTTGCTATATGGCGCGGTACGATTGGTACAGACAGCTTTACCGTAAAACAACCAGCCCTTTTATCGAGGGGTTTATGATCTCCACCGCAATTTTGTCCCCTCGTGGGGATAGTCGAAAATCGCTGTGGGTGCTGAGGGTAGAAAGGTGCTCCGTTTCGGCAGTTTTGACCTGTTCTCTACACGCGATCAAATCGACTCGTTCTTGGTGAAGTCGTTTTTCCGTCAGCATCAAATTCGCAAAAGCAGGAAGCAGTACGACAAGAACACCGATGGCGATACCAAAGGTCAACAAGGTTTCCAGCATGATAAATCCCTCACGGCCTCCCTTTACAAAAGGGAGGTGAATCGCCCCTCTTTGACAAAGAGGGGCTGGAAGAGATTTTTCCCTCATTTCGACAATCTTATCCGACCCGTTACAGGGTCAATAATAACTTTAGCTTGTCGGGAACCGGCTCTGAAAACAAACGTTCCCCCTTGCGTGGGCGTCAACCGAGAGGTAAAGGCAAATCGATAACCGGACAACGTGATCGAATCGGGGATGATACGTTCTTTAAGCAACTCGCCACTCTCTGACTTTATCACATAATGATGGGACGTCGTATCCACCCAGACCTTAGTCTGAAAGGTCATCGCTTGTTGCTGAGCAAGGTTTAAGTACTTTTCAAACACGACGGCTTCATGTCGAAGGCTAGTCGAGATCAAGATAGCCCTAAACCCAAACAGCATCGCCGTCATGATGACCGTCATAACTGCAAGGCCGACCATCATTTCAAAGAGAGTGTTACCGCTTCGGGGCTGAGTCATACCCGAAAAAGGAAAAGAATCCCCGAACCCAATGCCAACAAACTCACAAAGGGAAGTTCTTTCTTTTTTAAAACCACGCCGAATAAAATGCCAATAATGGAACCAATTAATATCACACCCAACGTCGAAGCACTCCGAAGCGCTAAAAAAAGACCAAATAAGATGTAAAAGTCACCCTCGCCCATGGTTGGCTTTTTAAGAATAGTTTCCAAAAATCGAGAAAGTCCAAATACAAAGGCAACCAAAACAAGCGCACCCAAGATAGCAAAGAGCCATTCACCATGAAGGAGACAGATCAACGCAGAAACAACCAGCCAAGGGTACATAATGGCATCATGTAACTGAAGTGTCCAATAATCGGTCAACCCCATCACAAGAAGACCCAACCACCACACCATCAAAAGCAGCATCGTCCCCCATGAAGGGTTATGCCAAGCGATCGCGATAAAAACACAAGAGGATGCGAGCTCGGTTATAGGATAGATCTTGTCGATCGGCTTCTGACAACAGGCGCTTTGACCTCTAAGTAGCAAATACCCAATAACCGGAATGAGCGCGATCATCCCCACAGGCAGATCACAATCGTCACAATGGGAACGCCTTGAAAAAAGGGGGATCGCATGCGCTAGACGATAAGCCAGTGTATGCGAAAAACTTCCCAAAACAAGCCCCATCAATGCGATTAAAACAAACGTCATGATTGCAGTATACTGCGGTTGCATGCAAATAAACAGATACAAGGAGAAGCTGATAAATATCGTTATGTTAGTAGAGGTGAGGTCGGACATTTGACGTATCGCGTATTCTGCCTATAATAGTTCATATAAGGGGGGCCAAAATGGTACAGGGGAGTATCGGTCAAGTTAAATTGGGTGGACCGGAAGGTCTCGATGGCGAGAAGCAAAAAAAAGCCAAAGAACTCACGGATAAGGTATTATCCCAGCTAAAGGATATGTTAGCATCTAAGCCTAGCAATCTTTCCGCACTCAAAGACATGATCGGTATGCTCAAAGAACTCGATCCCGCTGCTGCAGCCAAAGCAGAAGACATGCTCAATAAAATGGAAAATGAGCTTTCGTCAAAAGGCCTGAACAATTTGTCCGAAGATGAAAAGCTTAAAAAAATGCAAGAAATTGTCGTGGCTGCACAAGCCGGACAATTAGGTGTTTTTGCAAGCAGTACTGATAATCAAGGGCAATTCGCTACACAACCAGATGAGTTCAAGAATAAACTGGGATCGATCAGCGTTTCAATATAGACATGGATCGTCCCGTACCTATTAAGCCCTCTTCCGAACAATGGAAGGCGCAGGTGATCGAGAAAATGGTTCACTTTAAAAGTATTCTACTTAAGTTTTTAGAAAAGATTTTTTAGTTTTCCGCTACTCGTTTAAAAACAATATGGTGCGGATCAATGAGTTCGCCTTTAATGTTTTTATTTATGATGACGTTAGTTTTGACAACTATCGTTGTACCCACTTTAACTGATCTTTCTGAGGCAACTCTCTCAGCTCGTCGCTGAGTCTCTATGCGTTTATGTTCAGGCTGGTGAAATAGCGTCGGGTTTTGAACCTTTACCCTATTTTGTCGAACCTTGTTGGTTACCCACTTTTCGCCATTTTGTGTATCCGTCCAATCTGATCTCGCGTTTTTCACTACCGCCTTAAGACTTGTTAGCTGCGGACTATTTTGAACCGTGCTCATTTTAAAGCTCTCTGATCCAAGATCGATGCCCCCACCTACTTCTACCAGTAATGGGCTGAGCTTCTTTTGATCCTGATTAAAATCAGCCACTCTTTTATTAAACTTATCCGATCGAGCCTTATAGGCGTCTATTTTGGCCTTGAACTGATCCATAGTAGGGGAATTGTTCACTTGCATTTGAAGGGCAGCTAGTTCCTCTCGTTGCTGAGTAAGGGCTTTATTCTCCTCTTCCATTTGATGGATTTCGAGCCTCATGTTATCTAGGGGTCGGGTTCTCTCCCCTGCGAAAAGTGAAAAAGCCTGTAGATCCTTTTGTTGGTGGATCAGCGTTCGAACCGCTTGATACCCTTTGCCGCTCATTATTCGTGAAGCGTCTTGCAAATCATTTATATTTTCTCTATCCCGCCCCGATCTCTCCGCTAGAAAGTGGGCTAAATTCTTTGTATCAGAAAAATAGATTGAAATCGGTTTGTCGAGTTCTGGTGTTAAATACGTAATGTCCAGATGGTTTTTTTCAGGATTTAGGGTTGAGGCAGCGAGGAGTTGAGTTCGCTCACGCTCGGTACGAGCCGCAGGAATTTTTACGGACAACAAGGCATCCAGATCAAGCTCTTTTGGATTAACCTTAACGAGCCAACTGCAAATGGCCATTAACCGACCCACCGTTTCAAGTTCTCTAAACTCTCTAAATGCCTGAGCATATTGACTATAGTTTCGGTTTAAGTCATCAATATTTTCTTTAATGGCGGGCAACAATAGTGTTTTTTTCTTTTTTTCATATTCAAGGGACGAACCAAAATCATCTCGACTCCGTTCCGCATCCGCGAGAAACCGAGGATTGATAATTCGGGCAAAATGCTTTGTTGTATCGGTTTGGACTTCGATCGAATCGGGATAAAACCAGAACCTTGTTTTGATCCACCCCTTGTTGATGAAGATACCGGACAAACCCTCTCTTTCGCTCACGGTTAGAAAATGGGGGACATGTTGACGGGTTGCGAGCCGAATGTCCATTCCATTATTGGGATCAAGACCACTGGTTAGGGTCTTAAATCGTTTATCTGCATCTAAAACCACCTTCCCTATAACCGTATCTTCGAGTAACCCCCCAAAATTCACGGCCGTTTTTGTAACATCACGATGAGGATCTAGGCTGATGAACGCCTTATTGTCCCCCGCATGAAAAACAGCCCGATAAGCAACTACAAAATCAGATAGCTGCAAGGGAACCCCATCAAGGGTTTGGGGTGCAGCCACTTTAGAATAAAGGTGTAACCCTGTTTCATTGATCTGAGCGCCTTCTAGTTGACCTCCTAGAGCAAATAAATCGTGAAGCCCATCCATATCGAGAGGAACTTTACCGAATGGCGTACCGAAATACGAGCCCCTGATCATGGCGGGGTCAGGATCGAGTTTAAAGGATAATGTATGATAATCATTTTCGAAGGCATATATTTCAACGTGAAGTTCCCCCCATACCGGTCTGAGTGTATTCAGCAGATGCCTCACAACTGAGTAATTTTCATTATATGCCGCTTGTGAAGACTTTCCTTGAAGGAAAAGCCTTACGGTTCTCTTGTTGTCCGTAAAAGCAGCCATTCTTCCACTTCGGAACAAAGCGACCCATGCTGGCTGCTCCGTGCCAATAGGGTAGGCATCGACGATATTCTTTAAGGTGGAAGGCTCTTTATTGACGAGTTCAACAGCATATTCCAATAGATATGAATATTTATCAAGAAAAGGTTGCAACGCACCTTTAAGGCTATTGTTTCCCAGTGCAGAGCCTAGATCTTGCCCCGTTCTGATCACAGCACCCTTGTCCACAAGATCGCTATAGTCTACATTTAACCATGGGATCGGTTGAGTAAATGAAAATTGTACCCCGATCAAAAGAACAACCATGACTCGCCAACGACAATAGTTTGACAGGGCTAGCATGATCTTCAACGCTTTAAAAGAGCTAGGCTGTGGCGATCAGTTTCTCCAACAACCCGACGACGATCAAGGAGTAGTTTTTTGTCTCTTCATATTTCTGTTGGGCGCTCTCTTTTTGTCCAGCGTTATAGAGGCGAATCATATCATGACCCAAAGCGTGAACCTTTTCATGCGGTGTTAAGAGACTTCGGAACGTCTCAAGATGGCCGAATTCATTCTTCCCCGCTGAGTCATACCATTTTCCAAAGCGACAGGTATGCTGGTTAGTCAAAGCATCATCTTCAATGTGTTCCTGTCCATTTAATACTTTACCCAATCGAGCAACAAAGGTTTGATGATCATAGATCGCCAACTCAACAATGCTCATTCTCGCTTTTTGGGCATCGAATTTAAAGGCTGAAATAATACCCTTGAGCGAAACGGCTTCTTTTGATAGCTCTTGAGATGAATGCGAAACTTGATCTATCGACGCATTGGTCTCCTGCATAGAGGCCGACGCTTCTTCACTTGAGGCAGCAGATTCTTCTGCCACGGAACTTACGTTAATGATCGATCCTTCAACTTTTGCTGAACTGGCAAGCTGATTTTCGGTCGAGGCAGAGATCTCTTCAACTTGCGAGGCAACCTCAACCACCCGCTGCGCAATAATGTCGAGCGCAGTCAATGCTTCGTTTACCACGGCGTTACTTTGAGTGATGCGTGAAAAGATCTCGTCCATATCATTTTTGATCGATTCTGAAACCGAAAGGATCATCTCCTTTGTACCCTTCATCTCATATTCTGTCTCTTCAGACTTCTTTTGTGTGGCTTCGATCAGTTCATTGATTTGAAGGGTAGCTTGATGGGAGCCTTCCGCTAACTTTCTTACCTCATCAGCGACCACCGCAAAGCCTTTGCCCGCTTCCCCTGCACGAGCTGCTTCGATAGCCGCATTAAGTGCTAATAAATTGGTTTGATTAGAAATGCCGGAAATGACATCCGTAATTTGTGTTATTTTGCTTTGATGGGCGACCAATTCTGTTACTTTTGTAGCTGACCCTGAAATATTGTGTTCAATATCTTTCATAGAGCCTTCCGCACGATCGGCGATGGCTTTAACCGACTGCTGAATATTGTTCATTTCATCAAGGGTAACCGAAGCGGCATGTGTCCCTTTTTGAGCGGCATCATTGGCCGCGGACACTTTCATCACCGTATCCTGAGCGGCAGTAGCGATAGCTTTAATCGAATAAATGAGCCCTGTCACTTCGTGTTTAGTCTCCGTGGCGATATCGCTAAGCGATTGCCCCCCTGAGGCGATCTCTTGAACAGCTAGAGAGACTTGATTGGCCGCAACACTTATTTGACCTGCGATCAAAGCTATTTCTTGGGCCGCATTGGACGTAGAATCGGCCGTTCTTGTCGCATTCGAAAAAAAGTACTGCAAATTTGCGATCAAATATCGGAAGGAATAGGCTAGCGTCCCCACTTCATCCTGACGAGTGAGGAGCGCTTCGGGTATGGCCGATCTCAAATCACCTGAAGCCATGGTATAGGCGATCTCCTCTAGTTGGTGTAAAGGCTCTGCGATCATTTTATTCATGACTTTAGCGATAGATCGGGCAAAGTAGATACCAAATCCACCCCCGAATAAAAGCAAGAAAAAACAAGCAATGACAATGGTTATAATGTTGTTTGAGTCTTTTTTGATCTTTTCGTTGATCATTTTCGAGAATTTATCCAAAGCTTGATGCGAGTCCTCTACTCCTTTATCTAGCACGGACGTCATATACTGATACATCGATCTATAGTTTTCATCTGAAGGGCTCTTTTTGTACGCATCCAACAACTTAAGAAAGGAACCTCTTTCTTGAGAGGCCTTGGCACACTGATCATTCAATGCAGTGACAGCTGCCACTCCTTGCTTGCCTTTATATAATTTCTCAATGGTCTGAATGGATACAGCCTTGAACTTTTCTTGTTGAGACATTTGATCTTTGACCCCAAGAACAGACTCAGCAGGCAAGTCCTTAATGAGCAACATATTCATCTGAGCATCCATAGCCGTAACCGATTCCTTTATCGCTGATATTGATTGAGCGACAACCAGATCCTTGTCGACAATGGTTCTCATTAATGAAAATAAATAGGAAACCCCCAATAGACAAAGAATGACCGCAATAACGATCCCAACGACGATCTTATCCCCAACACGATTAATTTTGTGTCCGATCGTCCCCTCAGATTGGCTTGCCATACTTGTCCCCCTTTAACGGTCTTAACGAACGGTCGAAATCAAAAATATCTTTTGCAAGATTATCAAATGATGACTTAAAATGCACTACTATTGGGAAAAAAAGAGCGTTCTTGTTGAGGGGATATGATCAGCTCTGACTGCGTTGAGAAATAAAATAATAGTGGTGCGCTTGAAGGGAATTGAACCCCCGGCACACGGGTTCGAAGCCCGTTGCTCTATCCACTGAGCTACAAGCGCAGTTCGGGCATTATATCATGTAACCTGCTAGAACGGTTTACTTTGTTAACTGAAGAATAAGCTCGACTTCGCCCTTACCCATGTTAAGATAACGTGCGACTTCTGCTGACTCTGTACCAACGGAGGTCAACGCAACGACCTTTTCATTCTTGGTCATAGAATCATTGGCGAGAATAGCTTCTATTTCAGCCTTCAGATCGGGATCCATATCATCATCAAGAAACAGTGACTCGGCCGTTTGTGCAGCCGTCTCTTCTGTATGCTCGATCTCATCAGCAAGTTGCTCCGCTAAGGTTCGCGCTAGAGGTTCAGCCTCTGGGTTTTCAGGGGGGGCAATAGGCTCTATGGCAATAGGGATCAGCTCCGGTATCTCGGGTTCAGGTCGCTGCTCGGCCACAGCCATTGTCTTGGCTTCGATCAATTTTTTATCTAACTCACTAAGGATCACTTTCGCTTTTTCAGTCACCGTATCCGATGTCTCGTGAAGCTCTCGCATTAAGGCGCTCACAGAGTTCTCTAGTTCTTCTAACCGATCGGTTTTCTCAAGAACTCCAAGACTGCCGAGCTTTTTGTTAATACGCCAATATAGGACACCTAACAAGCCCACCAACAGAAAACTTATAAACAAGGCTAAAGGCAGTATAGGGCTACTGTTTTGCCGTTTAAGGCTCTTTAGCCCCGCACGCAATAGGTCGATCTCCTGTTTCAAGCGCTCTTGCTCAACAAAGCTTTGATCTTGTTGCGTTAACTCCACTTGATCACTGGAAATCTTTTGTACGATAACCATGGGGCTAGGTGGTTTAGCGACAATACGTTTAATATTATTGATCCAATCTGACATTAAACTCTCTGGGGTCGATCCATTCGCGGCCACTTCTTCTGGGTAAATGGAAAAAATCTTATCTTTATCAAGAATAGCGGTATAAATATCATTGGGATAGGAAAAACGGATCTTCTCAAAGTCATTTAACGTTTTAACACGTTGCGTTAATCGCTCCGCAACAACCTGAGCACGCCCGTACGGAGACAAGGCACCTTCTCTTGACAGGAGACGCATCACCGTCTGCCCGTTACCTTGAACTTCTCCGATCTTTTTTCCTTGATAGAGGGTTTCTTTGGCCGAGAACTGAACACTAGCCGCCAAAGATACACTTAAAAGCAATATTTTCAGAATGTTTAGGACTCGATCCACCACTATCCCCTCCAATCAAGAGCGTTTCCTAGCTCAGGATCATTATACACAACATACTCCACATTTTCTGGCTCTTCAACGTCAGCCTTATCGGCTGAAGGTTCCTTTTTTTCTTCTTCATAACGGTTGGGCTGCCTAGGTGGCGTGTGATCTGTATTGATCATCACGTCATCCGCTCCTTCGACCATCTTCGTAGACATCTCGTGTTCGGCTTGTTCTTTTTGGATTAAATGAGCCAATTGTTGTTGCTGAATCCTCAAAAAATCGTCACTGGCTACCTTGGAGAGATCCGAACGTTGATTAGCCAACGATGACATATCAACCGGTGTAATGGCCATTTATTTTGCCTCCCAAAGTTTTACATCAATATGATGATCCTGAAGGAAAGTATTCAATACTTCGTTGCCTTTGTCTAGTTCATAAGCTCGTCGCCAAGCAGCTATAGCCTCTTTTTTTTGCCCCATCGTCCAATATATTGAGCCCATTTGAATATGGATCTCAGGGATCTTATCGTTGATAAGGTTCGCTTTTGAAAGCTCACCGATGGCTTCAGGGTATTGTTCATCGTAATAATATTGAAGGGCTTGATAATAGTATTTCAAAATATCTTCTTTTAACTGAACCACCCCATTAAAGCCTTTAGAAACGATCAGATCACGCAATGATCTGATGTCGGATTTAAACGTTTCCTTTTGCGCTCTGGCATCATTCACCGCTTTGACCAACTCGTCCATTAATAATTTTTTTTGTTCCTTGATCTCGGTCAAGATCTGTTCACTCTGATCAGCATTTGACATCATTATGTTTAACGTGTCCTTGAGGTAAATACTTTTATTATCGATATCTTTCAATTTATTCATGAGCCGGCCTAGTTCTTCGCTGTAACTGGAAAAAAGGTTAAACGAATAATCGATCCCCAAGCTTAATGTCTCAAACGGTACAT
The DNA here is from genome assembly GCA_903897765.1 of uncultured Candidatus Marinamargulisbacteria bacterium. GTDB lineage: Bacteria > Margulisbacteria > Riflemargulisbacteria > GWF2-35-9 > GWF2-35-9 > CAIWAN01. The sequence goes on from CAIUCY010000241.1 coordinate 13,037, forward strand.
TTGAACCATAGGCAGGATTGTTCCCTGTTCGCGCAGGCAACTGAGTCAAGGCAATATCAAGAGCAAGGGCCTCATTCACAGGGAAATGAAGCCCCAAATTAAAGTCTCGGCTATCATATTCAAGACTACATCGGGCCGAGGTTCGAATGTCCTTTGAAAAATAGTAAGAGCTGGAAAAGAAAATAGGTGACAAATACCCTCTCCCAAACCCCAGAGTGAACTCCCATGGCCATTGATGGGATGTTGCTGCAATATAAGCACTCATTGCGTTAGAGGCATTTTCGGTTATTGTCTCGATGGTCGAATCATTCTCTCGTCCAGTGATCTGCTCCACCCCGATAGCCATATCAATCATGGGGACAATATCTTTGGCCACGATCAACTGCATATTGCCAACTGTGTTCGAGGCATGAACTCGGGTAAGCCCCACTTGGAAAACATCCGTCACCTGATAGTTGAGAAAGTAATCATCCTCCCAAACGGTATTGGTTCCATCAAGATAAGGCGAACAGCTTGCCCCCATACCCACCTGCCCCATCATGCCTAACCTGACGATGGGTGTATTGATATTCGTATTCACCCGATTAAACACCGCCGATAAAGAAAGCGTAAAACAGAGAATAATTAAAATTGATCTTTTCATTATTTTCCTTCTACAACAAAAAGCTTGGGATGCTCTTTCTGAAGTTTAGTGAGGCTTTCCTTTGCCTCAACATTGGTGGGGTCAAGGGATAACCATAATTGCCACTCTAGCTTTGCGTCTTCAAAATGTCCTAGCACATAATGCAAACTACCCAAACTCTCATGGACGATCGGCAAGTTCGGATATATCGCGTTCGCTTTTTTAAAAGCTTCATAGGCATGTTCATAATCTTGCTCATAATAGAATTCTGTCCCTTTCTTAATGGACTGAAGTGTTAGTTTTAATCGATCCGTTTCTTCTTCGGTGTACTTACGATCCATGAGCTGCTGGCTCATTAATTCATTGAACAGTTTCTTTTGAAATGTCTCAGAATAAAGGGTCTCCATGGCCGTCATGCGGGATTGAAGGAGGTTTATTTTTTGATCTTGGTCTTGCCTTGAAGCAAACGAGGTGTTTTGAGTCACACTTGGCTGCATCAGCCACGTAAAGGATATTTCTGTCGTGCGAAAATCCATCTGATTTTGATCAGGGGCAGGCGCCAACTGTTGAAGACTTACCTTTAAACGATCATCGAGCGGCACCGACAAACCGATCTCAATGGATCGGTTCTCGAACATTACATCCATTTCAAGCCGACCCAAAAAAGTAGTTTGAGCGCTAAGAAAGGGATCCATATAATCGGCCCCATTATTGATCATACGCTGAAAACCAGTGGTAACCTTTAGTTTAGACATTTCAATCACGGTGCTGACGAATTCTTGACCAAAAGGACTGTTCGTATCGGTATACGCCATGCCTAGATTTCTAAGCCCTACATCCACCCCACCCCAAACCGTATTTAGATGAGTTTGTAATCCGAGGGTTAATTTATTCGAAATATATTTCTTTTCAAATGAAAGGAGCAAGGATTCAGCCAGTTGATACCGAAACCGTGTACTATCTTTTAATTGAAGAGCGCCTCCCAAATTAAAATAGGCTTGTGCATAGCTGATCTCATAGGTTCCCAAGTGGAAATCGGTCGATTGGGGAAATCCGAGCCCACTATCCCCAATGTTCATGGCCAGAACAAACGGGAGGGAAACGATCAAAAAGCAGAGGACGCGCCCTTTCATGGAAGGGGTTCCTTCTGATCCTCCCAATGAAAATCACGATCAAAGCAGATAAAGATCATTCCAGCTTGATCCGGACCTATCTTGACTTCAAAAGCCACTTGCCACACCAATTCATCCGGCAAATAAATATGAAAATACGTCGGGCTGGTGGCGATCTTCCCTAAACTCAGGGTAACACCCTGTTTGCGAAAGGCAGTCTGTGTCCAATGAATAAGATGATTCCCTAAGGCATAATCCGATGAGGAAAAGGTTGATCCCCCATGGGCTTCGCCCCACTCTGCTCCTAATAATCGATTCGAAAGTCGATGAATAATGGGGGCATCCACAGCAACTAAAATCGGCGCTTTGTCCGAATTGTAGAGTGAAAAGGTGAAGTAATCACTCTCTAACTTTTGTATCGACTGAAACGGGATCATTTTTTTTCCAAAAAAACGACAAGTAAACTGCACTTGCAACTGACCCGAAACAGAGTCACTAAGGAGCAGCGCCATTTTCTTGACTAATAATTCTAGTTTTGGCATCGCAGCGTCACACGCCCTTCCTGCTCAAGCTTTCTGGCTGTCTCTATAAAATATTGTTTTGCCTTTTCCGATCGTTCTGGATCAAAGGTCAAGCCGGACGTTTCGATCTCTACCCTCGAAAGCATTTTATCCGTCATACATCGATTGATCTTTGCTACCCAATCTTCTTGAAGTTGAAGGAGGAGGTAAGCCACATGCCGATAGTCAAACGATGATGATAGCAGGGTACGGAGTGTTTCATCGGGCAAATCCATCAAATCATCAAAGGTGAAAACCAACTGCCTTAATCGTTCTGCTATCTGCGGGGACTGACGACTATAACCTTTGATCAAGGACTCTCGACGTGACTTAGGCAAATATTCGATCATGCTAGCGATTCTACGAATACTCGCATCATCCGATGATGAACGCTCTTGATGAAGACGATCAAAATATGCCGCCCAAGCGATCTCGACTTCGCCAAGCAGGTCGGGAGTGGGCACCGAAACCCCTTTATCTAAACCATAAACAACCGCATCATCCCCCAACAACATGATAACCTGCGAGGCTTTTTTAGGGCTCAAGTAATGAAAGAGCAGCTTTTTTGCTTGGTTCGTCTCTGTTCCCAGAAATTGAACGATATCTTCATCAGGGACTGTGTCTAAAAACCGGAAATGGTCTTTGTTGTTTTTAATAATGGAGGCGATATGGTCTTCACCAAAGACCGCCGTTGCGATTCGAGCTGTGACCCCACTGCCTTCATAGAGGGTTTCCCTATCAAAAGCGATTGAATAGAACTCTTTGATGACAGACTGGCAAACGTCAGGCGCAAGATAACTCACTTCACTCATGGCACTGAGTATGGTTTTGGCATGATCCGATGCCATTCCCGATATGATCGTTTGGATAACACCTGGCGAACTCTTTTCGAGCGATAAAAAAAGCACCGCTGCTTTTTGGACTTGTTCTTCGGTCAGTCTCATGGTTTTACCTCTGGTGAAGCCAACCAACGATTAATAGCGGCAATAAATTCTTGGGGCTGGCGCTCCGCCATTAACGAAAGCTCATCCAACTGACTTTTTGTTTGGAAGTCGATCCGATCTGATGGCTCGGGCTGTAATGGGTTCAACGCTTGCTTTTTAAAAGTCTGATATCGTTTCAGACGCTGCCAAACCCATCGCCTTGCAAACATTGCGCCCCCGACAATGATAAGAACAAGGACGCTGGCCAGAATTTGACGCTGAGCTTTTAACACCCAATTAAGGATCAGCCGGCCCCATTCATTGACTCGGAATAACCATCCTTTAAAGGGATAGGCGATGACTTTGATCGTATCACCCCGATCAGGAAGGAACCCGATCGTTGAACGAATGACCGAACTCACATCCTCGGTTGTGATATTGAGTTCTTGAAGACGAACTTGATCAAGAATAACACTGACAGATAAATGGTCAACGATGGATTCAGGATATATAAGGGTCTCTTTGTTTTCATTAAAAAATTGTTTGATATGGGTCTGATGACTTTGCGCCTCTTTGTTTTGGAAAAGGGTTCGCTTTTGTATGGGGAATCCGGGCAACCCAGCAGCAGGCGTAAAAGAACGCGGCAATATTCCTGGAAGTCGTTCATGGGGATCAGATTCATTGACGGGGAATTGAAACGTCTGGTCGATCCGTTCAGTAATGTTTCGAGGGGTATATTGAACCCGCTGCAATTCACGTTTAACGTATGACAACTGCACCCCCACATTAACGACATAATGAGCATGCCCCATCTTTCTAACTAATGTTTGATCAACCCGATGCTGAAAAAATTGCTGTTTTTGTACATAGACCGGTGTTTGAGCCAACAGAATAAGCCTCGCAGCTATGAGTCCTGCCACACATATTAATACAAGGCCAGCCCCCCACGGCAATAGTGAGGGCTTGTAAATTATATTGGGCTTTGGTCGATATTTCCTCATTTAACCCCTCATATCGTATCTGGTATTTAGTGTACCGTTTGGGGTCGTTTGGGTAAATGGATACTCGTTTTTTTAATAAAAAACGGATTCAGTGAGCGAGTTTATCCCTCATAAAGGCTGGCAAGACAAAAGAGGCTTGATGAATAGGCTGGCTATAATACTTCAGCCCTTTTAATTCAGCGACTCGATCGGCATTGAGATGAGTCGTGGGGTCATGGGTTTTTGAACAAAACGAAAAACCGATCGTTCCACTAGGATAGGTGGGAACAAGGGTGTAATAATATTCGTTAACGGGAAAGATCATTTTGTTTTGAGCCAATAATGTAGCGATAAAATCCTGATGATAAAACATGGATTCGGACTGGCTTACGGCGATCCCCTCTTCGGTAAGTGAAGAGAAAACATCGCGGTAGAAGGCTTCTTGAAAGAGAATTTCTGCGGGACCAATGGGATCAGATGAATCGATAGCGATGATATCAAACGTGCTCGCCGTATTCTTGAGATACTCAGCTGCATCACGGATGATCACGGTCAAACGCTTATCCTCAAACGCTTTATCGAATTCGGGGAAATGCTTTCGGGAAACATCGATCACCGTTTTATCGATCTCACAAAGAACAATGGTTTCTAAAGAGGGATGCTTAATGGCTTCCGCTAAGGCTCCTCCATCTCCACCCCCAACAATTAGGAGACTCTTTGGATGAGGATGAGCATTCATCGGAATGTGAATGAGCATTTCATGATAGGCAAAATGATCAAATTCAGTCAACTGAATGACCCCATCAAGCACTAACATTTTGCCATAAGGAACGGTCTCATAAACTTCCACATGCTGAAAGTCTGAATGGCTTGATGCCAAAATCTTTTTATATTCAACCTGAACTTGGCGGCCAAGGTCTGTTTCGAGGGTCTCGGTGAACCAGTTCAAGGGGTTAGGCTCCCTCGGGCTTATGCCTGATCTGTTCATCAGGGAGATTGAGCAGCCCCCGTTTTATTTCGATAGCCGAATAATGACTGGATTTAAAGCCTTTTTTAAGGGTTTCAAGGGCTGCGGAATTGTCCGTCAGGTTGCCACAGGTAAAGATATCAACAGCACAGTAGCCGAACTCGGGCCAAGTATGGATCGCAAAATGGGATTCGGCGATGATAAGAACGCCGCTGATACCGTGCGGCGCGAATTTATGGAACCGATGCTCAACGACCGTCGCTTTAGCTGCAATAGCTGCCGCGATCATAATGGCTTCGACGGCCTTAAGATCATTAATGATCTCTCGGTCGCATTCGTACAATTCAACGATCAAATGTTTGCCAAGTTCTTTCATTTGAGGATTTTCTTCATTTTTTCTTTCAACGGGTCAAGTTTGCCTGCTGTTCCTTTTTCTTTGCGGAGCGCAGAAAAATATTCTAGCAGTGTTCGTTCTTCAGGGGAAAGATTCTTAGGCGTCTCCACCTGAATAACCACATAATGATCCCCTGCCCCGTGATGTTGTAAATGAGGCATTCCTTTGCCTTTTAAACGCATCACCGTATGCGATTGCGTGCCGGGAGGGATCTTTAACTTCATGACGCCTTGCAGTGTGTTGACGTCTATTTCATCACCTAATGCTGCTTGGGCATAGGTCACATTTAAGGGGCTATGAATGTCGCTGCCCTCTCGTTCAAATTGAGCATGACGTTTGACATCGATATAAACATACAGATCGCCCCGTTCGCCACCGCGTTGGCCAATATTACCTTCACCGGTAACCCGAAGTTTTGATCCTTCATCCACCCCTGCGGGGATTTTGACATTCATTGTTTTACTGCGTGCTGATCGTCCCGTTCCACCACAATCACCGCATGGATCGGTAATCGTCTGCCCCTCACCATGACACGTCGGACAAGGGGTAACGGTGCTCATATTCCCTAGCATGGTCTGACGGGTTTGACGGACTTCACCCCGTCCTCCACATGTTTTACAGGACTCGGCGGCTTTTTTGCCCCGCGAGCCTGTTCCAGAGCAGGTTTCACACGCGGTTAAATGGCGAATATGGATTTCTTTTTCAACCCCTTTGGCGGCCTCTTCAAGGGTAATAGATGTATCCACTCGAATATCCTCACCTCGGCGTCGTGAAGGGGTTTGACTCTGTCGACTTGAACGTCCCCCGAATCCAAAACCCTCAAAAATATCGCTAAAGTTTCCGAAAATATCACCAAAGTCTTGAGCACCCCCAAAACCACCTCCCCCGAATTGAGGGCCATCCGCCGAACCAAACTGGTCGTAGTTGTTGCGCTTGGCAGGGTCGCTAAGAACCTGATACGCTTCGTTGATCTCTTTGAATTTTTCCTGAGCGCCTTTTTCTTTATTGGCGTCAGGGTGATGCTTTTTTGCTAAATTTCGATAAGCGCTTTTGAGTTCTGCATCTGACGCTCCCTTACTAACCCCTAGAATGCTGTAATAATCTTTATTTGCCAATTTTCATTCCTTTACCCCCCTCGTCTGCCATCGCAGACACCCCTAACGGCATGTCTGCAATGCAGGACGGAACGGTCTATTTTTTTTCTTCAAACTCGGCATCAACGACATTGTCGTCATCGCCTTTTTTCTCTTCTGCCTGCCCCTCAGAACTCGGTTCTCCAGGCTCACCTGCTTGGGGTTCTTGTTGGTACATTTTAGCAGTTAATTCATAAACAATCTTTTGAAGATTTTCGATTTTGGCTTTTATCGACTCAATATCGTCGCTAGCGTGAGCTTCTCGGAGCTCTTTAACGCCGGCTTCGATCTTTTCTTTGGTTTCAGCATCCACCTTTTCGCCTGCGTCTTTAACTGTTTTTTCAGCTTGATAAGCCAGACTGTCGGCTTGGTTGCGAACTTCGATCAACTCCATGCGTTTTTTGTCTTCAGCTTCGTGTAGCTCCGCCTCTTTTTTCATTTTTTCGATCTCGTCTTTACTTAACCCCGATGAGTTCGTAATGGAGATCTTTTGCTCACGCCCCGTTCCCTTATCCTTGGCTTTAACATTCACAATACCATTGGCATCTATGTCAAAGGTTACTTCAATTTGAGGAAGGCCACGAGGCGCAGGGGGAATATCGTTAAGGTGGAAACGACCCAGCGAACGGTTATCGTTGGCCATGGAACGTTCGCCCTGAAGTACATGCACTTCAACACTAGGTTGATTATCCGCCGCTGTACTGTAGACTTGGCTCTTTGAAACAGGGATCGTTGTGTTCTTCTCGATCATCTTTGTAAACACGCCACCCAAAGTCTCTATCCCAAGCGAAAGTGGGGTCACGTCTAATAGAACGATATCTTTAACATCACCCGAAAGCACACCGCCTTGAATAGCCGCACCCAACGCAACCACTTCATCAGGATTTACCCCTTTATGGGGTTCCCTTTGGAAATAATCTTTCACGGCTTGTTGAATGATCGGAATACGGGTCGTACCCCCAACCAAGATAACTTCGTCGATCTCGCTGAGCTTGAGCCCCGCATCCTTAACCGCCACTTTACAGGGTTCGATACTGCGTTTAACAAACGATTCAATCATTTGCTCAAACTTTGATCGGGTCAAGGTCACATTCAAATGTTTAGGACCATTCTGATCGGCTGTGATAAAGGGCAAATTGACATCGGTCGATTGGGCCGAAGAGAGTTCGATCTTTGCCTTTTCGGCCGCTTCTTTTAAACGTTGAAGCGCCATATTGTCTTTCGACAGATCAACGCCCTGCTCTTTTTTGAAATCAACCACCAACCAGTCGATCAACTCTTGGTCAATATTATCCCCGCCCAAGTGGGTATCCCCATTGGTGGATAGAACTTCAAATACACCATCACCTAGTTCAAGAATGGACACATCAAAGGTACCGCCCCCAAAATCATAAACGGCGATCTTTTCATTCTTCTTTTCCTTGTCAAGACCATACGCCAAGGCTGCAGCGGTGGGTTCGTTAATAATACGAAGCACATCCAACCCGGCGATCGTTCCGGCGTCTTTGGTTGCCTGACGTTGGCTGTCGTTAAAGTAAGCTGGAACGGTGATAACCGCTTGGGTCACTTTTTCACCTAAATAGGCTTCTGCGTCCGTCTTTAATTTCTTTAATATCATCGCGGACACTTCGGGGGGAGAAAATTGTTTCCCATCGATGTCGACACAGGCATCCTGATTCTTCCCATCAACAACTTTATAGGGAACCATCTTTTCCTCACCCGACACCTCGCTGTGTTTGCGACCCATAAAACGTTTGATCGAATAAACGGTATTCTTTGGGTTGGTGACCGATTGACGTTTGGCGACCTGACCTACAAGGCGCTCACCTTCTTTAGTGAATGCGACAACCGACGGTGTTGTTCTGCTTCCTTCAGCGTTTGGGATAACGACGGCTTGGTCGCCCTCCATAACCGCAACACATGAATTCGTAGTTCCTAAATCGATACCTATAATCTTTGCCATTTTCTTTCCCGTCCTTTCTATTCTGTCACTACAACCATCGAGGGTCGCAAGACTCGACTACTTAACATGTAACCTTTTTGATATTCTTTGATAACAACACCCGGATCTACCCCTTCTCGTTGTTCCTGTGAAACCGCTTGATGAAAAAGAGGGTTAAACTTTTCATTTATGGACTTTATCTCCGTCACACCTTGCTTGATCAACAAATCGATGATCAACTTCTGTACCAAAGAAAAGCCGTCATAGATGGGCTTATGCTCCTCGGCAATATTATCCGGATGTAAGGCTCGATCGAAACTATCAATGATCGGCAGTAATTCAAGGATCAGTTTCTCACTCGCAAATCGGCTCATGTCTAATTTTTCCTGTTCGACACGTTTTCGATAGTTCTCAAACTCCGCTCGTCGACGAAGCAGCTCCGCCTCAAGGTCTTTCACCTTGGCGCTAAGATCATCCGGTTGAACAACCTCGGCTTGATGCGTTTCGTTCGGTTTATGTCCGTCCTTTTTACCCTGCTTCTTGATAGGGGGTGTCGGTTGTGTCTTTAGTTGATTAAGATCAACCTCTAACGGGATAACTTCGCCCGTTTCAAAATCTTCTAAAACTGTCTCTTCGGCCATGCCCTCACCTCCTTGTTTATAAAAATAGTGACTTGATGCGGGAACGAAGCACTGACATCAAATCTTCAACTTGATCAAAAACTTGACCATACTTCATTCGTGTTGGACCTAGAATGCCTATTTTGGCGATAGGCTCGCCCTCAATTTCTATTTGTCCTGCCACCATAGACGTATCCGAAAGTTCGGATAAAGTATGTTCCCCACCAATACGAACTTCAACCCCTGACCTTACAAAGGATTGGAAACATTGAATGAGTTTATTTTCGCTATCCAAAACACCATGAATTCGTTTAAGGGTTTCGATGGTTTGTAGCTCAGGGAATTCGAGCAATTGTCGTTCATTTTTGATATGAATGCGACGTCGGTTCAATCGACGCGAACTGTTCCTGAGTGCTTCTTGGATCTGCATCAAAATAGTCTGATGGGTCTCGAAGCGATGTAAAATAGCTCCTGGATCCTCTTTAATTTTTCCCCCAAGATCGTCCATAGAATGGCCATGGTAAACTTGATTAAGAACCTCGGTCATTTTATTTAAGGCTTCTTGTGTGATCACATTATCGCGGATCTGGATGATCTCTTCATAATTCTCACCATAGTGATCTAGTACAACGATCAAAACCTGATGAATGTTAAGGAGCACCAGTTGAATGTATTTAATAATACTAGCGCGTTGATTCTCGGTTAAAAGTATGACGGGGTGGTGCGTCACTTCGGCAAGGATCTCAGCCGAAAAAGTCAGCAGTTTGTCAATCCCCGTACAGACGTCACAGAGTTTTGACTCAAACGCAAAAGGATCGGTGAGGTCACTTGACCTTGTCGTGACCCGTTCATCAACATATTGTCGATATCCTTTATCCGTGGGAATACGCCCCGAAGAGGTATGCAGGTGTTTGACAAAGCCTTCATGTTCGAGCTGAGCCAAGTCGTTGCGGATCGTGGCGCTGCTGACATCGAGATGCGTTTTCTCTGCCAGTGCTGCAGAAGACAAGGCCTCGCCTTGCTCGACGTATTCATCGACTAAGGTATTTAATATTATTTTTTGTCGTTCGCTTGTTTTCATTATTTTCTCGCATTAGCAGTCGAAAGGCTAGACTGCTAATCGCAAGTTTACTGCGGGCGAAAATGAAAGTCAAATAGTTGTTTAGAAATAAACTATTCGTAGGGGCTAAGAGGCCTAGATATCGTTCAATCCCTTACCCTTAAGGATTTGGGGTAAACATTTTTCAACCCTTGATCCTCGAGTTTTGGATTGTTTGGGTTGAGAGAAATAAAGGGCGTAGGCTCTTTGCCGTCCCGGCGTTAAGGCTTTAAAGGCTGTTATTAAGGCAGGATCTTCGTCTAATTTGGCTTGAAATTCTTCAGGAAAGCGGGGGTCTGTGCTCTTTTTAATGTTTACCGTCAAACCGGCTTTTTCCACTTCAATGGCTTCTTGAATATAAGCTTTCAAGATAGGTTCCATCTCGATTATTTTTTGAACATGGGTAAACCGAATCTGGCGACCTGCCTGCACATTCTCCGTTTGTTGGATAAGAATCCCCTTGGCATCCTTTAACAATCCCCCTTTGAAGAACAGAAGCGCACAGTATTCTTTGAACCCATGCATTAAAACGATATTACGCCCCTGTAACGTGTAACACGGCCATCCCCACTTCCATTCTTCGTTCAGTTGGCCGTCAAGAAGGATCGTTCGAAGTTTCTTAAATTCTTCAAGCCATTTAGTGGGTTTACTTAGGAATTCATCAACTTTTGTATTCATTATATTCTCCATATCCGGCATGGTCCAAATCTTTTTTTTTGAACACGTGTCCCAAGTGGGAGTCAGCCGATCTGCTTTTGACCTCGACTCGCTGCATTCCTTTTGAATTATCTATTACTTCTTTGACTTCATCTTTACTCAGGGGTTTGGTGAAACTTGGCCAACCGGAGCCTGAGACGACATCAACATAAACGCCCTCTTCATGATTGTTCCAATATTCATTTTGAAAGGGTTTTTCTGTCCCACATTGCTGCGTGACCTCATATTGTAGGGAGCATTGTTTATAATACGACTGATGATGTGCCTCTGCTGGATAAAATGTGCTGGCCTTAAGCATCACAACATAAATAGGCCTGCCTAGCTTCTTTGCGAGGGTGGCCTTTGAATTTTCGGCAGACTTCCGCTGATCTGAATTGTGATAAAAAATAGCTGTATGATATTGACTTCCTCTATCCGAAAATTGTCCACCCGCGAACCTTGCTTTCTCGATCATGGCCATAGACATCGCTCCTATCGAGGCTAAGGGGCGTCAACCCCTCCCACTAGGTTATCCGACTTTAAGCTCTAGGGCTTTTATCTGCTGGGTATGTTTTATGATGGCAAGGGTATTCGCTGCTGTTTGATTGGCTATCTGCTCTATAGTCTCTTGATTTTTCTTTGTAATAACAACCGCCTCAACGGTTAACTTATAAACATCTTGAACAGCACCTACCTCTTTCTCAATCTTCAATAAACTTGCTCCATGAACACGTTCAATCCGCTCAAGATCAGTTTCAATCCGCTCAAGTTTACTATCAATCCGCTCAACATTATTTTCAATCTGTTCAAAATTCTTATCAATTCGCTCAAGATTGCTATCAATCCGTTCAAGATTACTATCAATCCGCTCAAGTTCAGATGTTAATGGCTTGGTCTTCTCGTCGAACATATTGCCGATCGCATTAAGAGTTTCTAGGTTTAACATGTTGGTATTATATACAAAAACTTGCCATAAAAGAAGAACCCCGCTCAACCGTGGAGATAGGACACGTCGAGCGGGGCACCTTCATTCATTAAGAGGATGTTTTATCCTATAGCCACAGAACCTCTTTCTTCTGTGCGAATACGGATACAATCCTTTAAGTCGTAGACGAAAATCTTTCCATCGCCTAATTCACCTGTTTTTGCGCCTTTGACAATGGCCTTGATCGTTGGATCGAGGAAGTTATCATTGACCGCAATTTCGAGGCGAATCTTTCTTAACAGATTTCCTGATTCCTTTACCCCTCTGTAGATCTCGGTGACCCCTAACTGGCGGCCATGTCCGAGAACCTCGCTGACTGTCATCAAGTTGACATCCGCTTCGTAAAGCGCTTCTTTCACCTCTTCGAGACGGTGGGGCTGAATAATGGCAATAATCATTTTCATAGTGTTCGCCTCCTTTCTATTCGACTAAGGTGTAAGCGCGTTCATTGTGACTGCTGACATCGAGACCAATGGCCTCATCTTTCTCAGTCACCCGAAGGCCCATCACAACATCGATGAGTTTAAACAAGATCAAGGAACCAAAGAACGAGATCAAGATCGACGTAAGCGAAACCAATGCCTGAACCTTTAGCTGATGGGGATTGCCATAAAGCACACCCTTGTAAGCGGATTGAATAAGCGGTGAAGCAAATACACCCGTTAACAAAGCACCCCAAAGACCGCCAATACCATGAACGCCAAAGGCATCAAGGGCATCGTCATATCCGAAAAGCGGTTTGATCACAACAACAAAGAAGTAACAAACCACACTGACGGAGAAACCAATGGCCATAGCACCTATGCTATCAACAAACCCAGCCGCAGGTGTGATCGCAACTAAACCTGCAACAGCACCTGTCGCCACACCCAACATGGTGGGTTTCTTGTGGAACAACCAATCAAGGAGTCCCCACATGATCGCCGCGGCAGCCGTTGCCACATGTGTAGCAAGAAAAGCACTCGCAGCCAAACCATCCGCTGCTAAGGCACTTCCTGCATTAAATCCGAACCAACCGAACCAAAGCATAGCAGCACCAATTGCGGTATAAACTAAATTGTGCGGAGGAGCTGCCTTGAGGCTTTTTCTCTTTCCGATAATGAGGGCTGCTGCTAAAGCCGCAAAACCTGCATTAATGTGAACAACTGTTCCACCAGCAAAATCAAGCGCGCCCATCTTGAAGAAAACACCATCTGCTGACCACACCATATGAGCGATCGGAGAATAGATCAATATGGACCAAAGAACGGTAAAAACAAGAAACGCAGAAAACTTGATACGTTCAGCGAACGCACCGATGATCAGCGCAGGCGTAATGACAGCGAACATCATCTGGAAGAGCATGAACGCAATATGGGGAACACGGGCAGTCGCCTGAGAGATGTAGTAGGGGCTAGGCTCCATTCCTACATTTTTAAGGAAAGCCCAATCAAAACTACCAATAATCCCACCCAAGGAACCATGTCCTGGGCCAAACGCTAAACTATATCCAAACGCGACCCATAACAAACTGATCACGGCCATCGAAACAAAACACTGCATCATGACACTGAGAATATTCTTTCGTCTAACAAGTCCACCATAGAATAAAGCCAATGCGGGGATCGTCATGAACAACACGAGTGCGGTTGAAATGAGAACCCAGGCCGTATTGCCAAAGTCTATAAAAGGAACAGGTGGTGCTGCAACTGGCATGGTCATCGCCTCCTTAAATGTTAATATCGAGCTGAGTCGTAAATACTGCTGGTCCGCCTGAATTTGCTTCGCCTACAGCCACTAGAACCGACGTACTACTGCTGAACGCATACGATCCACCGACCCAAAGACTTCCATAAACTGATTTTCCAGAGGCAAAATCAACGGAAACCCAAACTTTATCGTTCAATGCTTTATCATAGGTTAGGATATAACCTGTTTTATCCGTTCCAAGCACAGCCTCTGCACCAGAGAATAATCCAGCAGAGATACGTCCGAGTGGGAATGTTTTGGCAGCAAGACCATAAACCATATTCATACCGATCGTGCCACCCAAGTTACCAACACCTTGAATACCAAGAGCGAGAGCGGGAAGTTTATCTGATTCGGTCGTTGCATATTTTGCGCTTGCGCCAAAAGCTTCGCTTCCGGGCATGTTCGCATCAATACCCACTTCAAACCCAGGTAGAAGCCCATAGGTCAAACCAATATCTGTAGGAAGTGGTGATGTCATGGTTGTTGCGAAATTAGAGTAATTATCGATCCCGAGATGATAGGTTCCAACGGCTTGAACATCCGTTGCGGGATTCCATATCTGGGTTGTTGGGGTTGCCAATACAACCGCAGAGACCATACATAACGCTATAAGTGATTTCTTCATTTTCTTGCACCAAAATATCAAAATCCCAACTCCAAATCAAAGCGCCAACTTTTTGGAGGGAATTCGGAGAAGTTTAAGAATGGTGCAGGATTTGAATAGCTAATAATTTTGGGCGAAATGGGGAATTTTCACTAAAACTTTCCTGCTTTGATTCCAACGAACGGATAGTACATAAATATAGTCGAATTTAAATCTAAAAACGGATTACAAGTAGTTTTTTTAACATGCAAAAAGGGTGATTTTAAGGCAAAAAGATCCACTATAAAAAATACGGTTAGTATGCTGTTATAAGCAATACAGTATTTCTCGCGGTCTTTCCGCGGCACCG
>CAIUCY010000242.1 GCA_903897765.1 uncultured Candidatus Marinamargulisbacteria bacterium
ACAAATCCCTATCATTTACCTGAGCCATCGTTTTCCTCCTTCGTTTTTTGCCGATTATGAAGAAGTTTACGATGGCTCTCTCTTTTCTTCAAATTGCGAACATTATCGTACACGATCTTTATTGAGTTTCAGAGATATTATTGGGGTTCGAAAAAGTCTAAAAGTTCCTCTGTCACGTAGGAGGTCGAGGGTTCGAGCCCCTTCGTCCCCGCCAATTTCAATAAGCAGTAGGCTTTCTTCACTCGGATATATCGTAAACTTCTACCAATTACACCTGACAAGCCAAAAGGATCATGGGAACGATAATATCGGGTCAATCATATGCAGAGACATTTCTCTCGACCACAAAACACCTTATATTCGTGCCGTTTTATCTATAAACACCTTTGGGATGCAAATATGTGAAAAAAATGATGCCTACGCTAGGGATAAAACAGAAGAGATATTAAAACATTTTGAATGTCGACTTCAGCTAGAACTTTCTCTTTTGTACATTAAAGAAAAAACAAAAAAGGCTGAGGATCCTCTAGGTGCTCAGCAGTTTCTTGCGGTTGCTTCATGAGTCATATCAGCATTGGGAGCTGAATAAACATATTTACGATTCCAAAGTACCACTTTAGAATTGTAAAGACAGCCGGATTTCTCAATAAAGACAAGGTGTCTAGGAGTCACAGTTCCTAAACACCCCCTATTAACACTGCATTTCAGGATTCACTTTAAGCTTTAATCGCATCATCAAAATCTAAATACGGACATTTGCGGACATTGTTACGGACATAAATCTGGGTTATTATACGGACGGTTACGGACACATTTTCGGACAAAAGGATAATTATGATAAATTTTAAACTAAACATATCACCATCGATTCTCAATCTAATTGCAGAAATAGATGAATTTAAAGGAACATGGAAACTACTTGAGAATCTATCCCCTGAGAAGCTTGTCAGCCTTAGAAGAGTTGCGACAATAGAGTCTATCGGGTCATCCACTCGAATTGAAGGATCAAAGCTATCAGATGCTGAAGTTGAACAGCTGCTTGCTGGGCTGCAAATACATTCGTTTAAATCCAGAGATGAAGAGGAAGTCGCCGGATATGCGGAATGTATGAACTTAGTCTTTGACTCTTATTCTGATATATCCTTAACTATTAATCATATTAAGCAGCTTCATAAGACTTTGCTCAAATTCAGCACAAAAGATGAACGACATGCAGGAGACTTTAAAAAACTAAGCAATGATGTCGCGGCATTTGACCAATACGGAAAAATGATCGGAATTATATTCCAAACAGCAACTCCATTCGATACGCCTCGACTAATGGATGAACTCGTTGATTGGACAACCGAAGCATTAATATCTCGTGAGCTCCACCCATTATTAGTAGTCGCAGTATTTATTGTTCATTTTCTAGCTATTCATCCTTTTCAAGATGGAAATGGCAGGTTATCAAGAATCCTAACTACTCTATTACTCTTGCAGGCGGGGTACGTATATACACCATACGTTTCCCTAGAATCAATCGTAGAAAAGAATAAAGACTCCTATTACGCTGCTTTACGAAAGTCTCAGGTGACGATTAGAACTGAGGAATATAATGTAGAACCTTGGGTAGCATTTTTTCTCAAAACGCTCGTTTCTCACAAAAATAGATTGCTTGAAAAAGTTGAGACAGAAAAGGCTCTTGAGGTTATTTCTGAACTCTCTGCTAGTATCCTTACGCTTATCAAATCCAGAGGCAAACTCACACTCTCTGAAGCAGCATTAGCTTTAGATAAGAATAAACGCACAGTAAAAGATCACATCTCGAAACTGGTCAAAGACAAGTATCTGAAAATGAATGGCGTCGGAAAAGCTACGTTTTATACTCTCGAAGGTAAGTAGTCTTCTGCCTTGTTCAGTCTATTGTGCAACATTGCGCAACTAATTCATAAATTACGTTGCACAATAAAAGCCGAAACGTAAGCTTTGACATTTACCCAATTTCCGACCATAATTTTAATGTAAATTGCTAAGCAGTTTGAGGTGGTCGGGGTAGTTAAGACAATGGATCGGATTTCTTAAGTGGAAAACTGCATATTGGTTATGCTGCTTTCTTGAGTTCCGAGTTGCCATAATAAACCATGTCGGGAGTTCGGTAGTCAAG
>CAIUCY010000243.1 GCA_903897765.1 uncultured Candidatus Marinamargulisbacteria bacterium
AGGTCAGAAAATACGTGGTTCAGCTAAGTGCTTAGCGAAGTAAAGCGAGCTTAGCAATTGCACCACAGCGAAGCGAGGACCATCCTACCCCCTCCACCACTAAGTCCCTACGGACGAACCGCTTACTACAACTCCCGTTCACAACCTGATGACCTAGGATTCGAACCCTGACTTATTGTTCTATCGATAATATGGAAATGCTGAAAGGTCAGAAAATACGTGGTTCAGCTAAGTGCTTAGCGAAGTAAAGCGAGCTTAGCAATTGCACCACAGCGAAGTGAGGACCATCCTACCCCCTCCACCAACTACGCCTCAATCAACATTCCCCAATGGGGCTTCGCCCCCTTCGGCGCTCGTTCCTCGCTGAACCCCCTTTTGCTACGCAAAACCAAAGGGTATCGCTCCCTTTGGAATCCCTCATTTGATCATTCTTGTATCTGATGCGGGTTGTGTTTAGTTTTTGTAGATTCGGGCATAACCAAAGCATGGTAAAATCGGAGTCGAATGTGATATTATTTCAATCGTCTCAATGGGTATACTTATGAATTTCAAAAAAACAATCACTATACTTAATTATTTGGCAACGAAAGTTCCCCAATTATCAAAGCTGAAAACAATGAAGTTACTTTATTTCATTGAAAAAGAGCATCTAATTAAGTATGGCAGGTTTATCACAGGGGATACCTATGTTAGATTGCCGAGAGGGCCAGTACCAAGCCTTACGCTAGATATTATTAATAACCCTAGTCAATATTTGGATGCTAAGTCGATGAGCTATTTAAATAGGAATATTGAGATTGCTAATAATTCCCATAAAACGATAAAAAGCATCTCAGCTCCACACATAGATGAGCTATCGGAGTCAGAGATAAGTGCCATTAATACTATAGTAAATGAGTTGGGAACTAAAACAGCGAATGAACTTGTTGATCTATCTCATCTAGAGAAAACATGGATTAATACCCAGCCGCTTCAGAAGATTGAATTAATAGATTTTGTTTCAGACCTGCCAGAGGCGCAAAAGACCGAGCTCATTGCTTTTGTGCACAAGAATCGAGAAACTGAAAAAGAGTTGCATGCTATCCTAGCATGAGCAACATTGCATTTCCCCCTGAGTTTCTAGCTCAAATTGCAGAGGATTCGTTAACCCCAGGACAAGTCTTTCGTACTGTTGTTCAGCATCCCGACGGAGAATCATCTCCGAAGCGAGTTGTTGTTTTAACAAGTAACAACTCAGAAACAGTTCTAGGCGTTGTGAGCACAACCAAAGTTGAAAGAAGACAATATTATGGTGATTGGGGTGTGCTTATTCCTGCTGGGAGCGACCCTGTTTTTGAGGAAGAGAGTTTCATAGAGCTTTTTAGGGTGTACATGTTTCCAACGGAGAAAATTCAACAGCTATATATTAATAAAAAACTACATTTTCTTGGAACCATGTCTGAGAACTATTTGCTACAGATATATGACGGAGTTAAAACGTCGGCAACAATACCTGAGGTCGATAAGAACAGGATCGAAAGTGAAAGAGGGGTCGGCGTATAAATGCCAAAGCAGAGTTGTGGCCGATCTTCACGTTAAGCACAATATAAATCCCTGAACACCTTAAATTTACTTTAAGGCCCGAAATTGCACTAAGAAGGTTACCCTTCAACGACATGGAGTCGACGTTCATGCAACCCAAGCCTAAAGTAATTTATAGAATACAAGAAACTATAAATTTTCACAAGTCAACTCTGAAATGCGGACGAAGACGGGCAACAACAATAACCTTCTTAATTCATTTCAAACTACGCCTTGGCAAGCCATTTAAATAAGTAGGATTCGAACCCTAAATCGAAATCGAGGACCATCCTACCCCCCTCCCAATTCTTGCTACGTAGCAAGAATTGACTCCACCGAACCTGTGTCTATCCCTTTCTATGACTGACATTCAGTCTAGGCAATTTATTGAAATCCACTTTCCGCGAGCATCGACGCTCCTTTCTCTCCAGCATTGATTTAATGGGGGTTTTTATTGTCCCTTGAAACTCAAGTTAATGTCTATTATAATATCCTTTAAATAACATAACGACTCATATAATAAACATTAGAGGTGAGATATGGCCAATAATATAAAAGGTCTGCCCGTCCCTGTTCAGAAAGCTCTCCGCAAGCTCGGGCAAGATATTAGTGATAGTCGGCGTCGCCGCCGCATTCCTATGGCACTCATGGCGGAACGTGCCAATATATCGCGGGCAACGCTTGGAAAGATCGAAAGAGGCGATCCGACCGTTTCGTTGGGTGGCTACGCTGCTGTTTTTTTCGTCCTTGGTTTGACAGAGTGTCTGGGTGATTTGGTGGATGCTAGCCATGATCTAGTTGGACGCCAGTTAGAAGAAGAAAGTCTTCCCAAGCGTATTCGCCTATCATCTAAAGGGAATGGTCGTGAGTAGTCGAGAAATCTTTGTTTCCATTTCATTGGGTGTTGAAATTCACCTTGTCGGACGGCTTTGGTGTCATAGCCGAAAAGGGCGTGAAAGCGCATCATTTGAATACAATACAAGTTGGTTGAATTATCAGGAACGTTTTGCCCTAGAACCGGCGTTAGGATTAACGGAAGGTGCATTCCATACACTGGCCGACCAAAGCCTCTTCGGTGCAATTGGCGACTCAGCTCCGGATCGCTGGGGGCGTGTTTTGATGCGCCGCGCGGAAACGCAACGCGCACGCACTGTCGGAGAAACCCCTCGTGCCTTGAGTGAGGTGGATTTCCTTTTAGGCGTGAATGACGAGGCACGGCAGGGTGCATTACGGTTTTCAGATAAGCCTGAGGGCCCGTTTCTTTCACCCTATGGCCAGAGCCCTATCCCCCCCTTGATTGACTTGCCAAGGTTACAGTCCGCGACGGAGAGATTTCTGGATGAAGAGGAATGCGCAGAGGATTTAAGGATATTATTGGCGCCGGGCTCATCTTTAGGTGGGGCTAGGCCAAAAGCCTCTGTTTACGATAATGACGGCAACCTCTCGATTGCTAAATTCCCACGAAAAGACGATGAATTTAATGTTGTTTTGTGGGAGGCGGTCGCGTTGGTATTAGCTGAAAAGTCAGGCATTACATTACCCACGTGGCGGCTAGATAAAATGATGGACAAGCCCGTTCTTCTCCTTCGCCGTTTTGACCGAGTGGGAAAAGAACGCGTTCCGTTTCTGTCAGCCATGAGTATGTTGGGGGCAAAGGATAACGAGGCCCACAGCTACCTTGAGATTGTTGACGCCCTTCGTCAGCATGGTGTTGACCCTGCGGCCAATATGGCGGAACTGTGGCGCCGGATTGTCTTTAGCATTATGATTTCAAACACGGACGATCATCTCCGAAATCATGGCTTCTTGTATGAGCGTCAACGAGGTTGGCGTCTGTCTCCGGCCTATGACATGAACCCGATATCGATTGAGGTCAAACCACGGATACTGACCACATCTATAGATTATTATGACGGTACAGCCTCCCTAGAGTTGGCCTTGTCTGTGGCGGAGAATTTTAGACTATCGCAGGATGAAGCCAAAGTAATCATTAAAGAAGTATCTCAAAGCACCGGACAATGGCGTGAAGTCGCTAAGCGTTTTGCGATAGAAAAAAGCGAGATCGACCGCATGGCTTCGGCCTTTGAACACAGAGATGCCCAAATGGCTAATAATATATAATCCTACCTTCCCAATTGTTGCTGCGCAGCAACAATTGACCCTGCCGAACCTGTCTCTATCCCTTTCTATGACTGATATTCAGACTAGGAAAGTTTATTCGAAAAACGGGTTGAGATGACAGGCCTACTATGAAAAGAAAACGTTTAAATACATGTGCTTTTCCTTGGCAATAACCCCGATTTACTGGTTAGGATGCCTTGGGTTCGATGGCAGAAATTTCCACATACGTGCCTGCCCCTTTTGTTTCAATGTTGAACCAACGTTGGCTATTTAACGTTTCTGTCGTAACGGTTTTTTCCATAATTATCTCTTTTGTATTATAAGATGAATTCATTCGTCCCATCGAGAGCAACTTATAGAGTCCGACAAGGTTAAGCTTGTCCATATCTATCGTCTTAAAGATACCACTTTTCTCTAGTTCATTCCAACGGGGGCTTTCTTTTATTTGACTAATAATTACTCCCCTTGGATTTAGGATAAACGCTCTTGTTCTGAGTGAAAGATATTCGTAGTAGCCATTTATAATGATCGCTATCGTTGCCGTTTTCTAAATAATTCTTAAATTGATCCATATTAGTCAGTAAAAATGCTTCTTCAACAAGCTGTTGACGGCTTTCGTCTGAAATCTTTAGAAACGGGATTGAGAGTGCTGCATTATCTCGGTTATTGGAACCTCGTCCGCAATTTGCATCAATACACAGTGCGGTTCTAACGAGGTGTACCGCTAGAGTCGGGTTATATTGACTAAGAGCCATAAGTAATAACGGTGCTTGGTGGCTGGTCGACAAGTATTCCATTGGAGGTTTAATGCCCCATTGATGCCATTCTTCTTGAGGAATGTTCTTAGCAATAGCCTCATCAAAGGGGTTTTCATAGAAAACATCAAAGTTATTAAATGTAATATTCGCGGGTTGGCTAATCATTGTTGAATCTATTGTTGCAAATGCCCCAATATTTATAATAGTTTGATTTAATAGGTCAATGTCGATTAGTTTATCGAATGTTATTTGTGATGAAGCTTGGTCAAGCCGACCATTTTCTTGAAGGATACAAAGCATGGCAGCTAATGCAAATCGTATTCGACCCTGGGAACGCCAACTATATACCCCAAACGTGGTATCTTCTTTTGGAATCACTAAATTATTAAGTAGATTTTTCCCCTGAGGGGTCAGTCTCAAAAACTGTGAAGGAGCTAGCGTATATAGCCACTGAAACATTTCACTTTTCTTGTTGCAACTAGGGCTCTTTTTTAATAACGCAACCATGCGACCCCACGACAGAAAGAGCTCCTCGCCAGAATGGACTAAACTAATAACCTTATTTTCCATTACAATAATCTCCCTTATTTAAGAATATTATCTTTTTTCTGCCTGCATACTTACATTTATCGTGTGAGAAATCCAAATGATTCACCAAAAATCGTTTTTCATTGTGAAACTAAAAATTAGGCTATTTTATGATAGGCAATTCAACCAGTTGATAAATTCGACAATATTTTGTATCTTAGAGAAGCACTCATGAAAAAACTTATTTTCTTTACAGGGGTTCTTCTATTAACGATTGCGTTTGGACTTGACCTTGACCGAGGACGATTAGCCGACCAACCCGAATGGATTCAACACACCGTTGCTGACATGAATACTCAGCTTGAGCGTTATGCGATGCCTGGCGGTATAGTGGGAATATCCATTAAGGACCTTCAGACAGGGGAATCATTTTCGATGAATGGGAATAGAAGTTTTAACCCCGCTAGTGTTATTAAGATCCCGGTCATGATAGAAGCCTATAATCAGATCGAGCAGGGTCGGATATCGCTAAGTACCGAGTTGACACTTCAGCAACATAATAAACTTCCGGGTGCTGGCAGTATTCAATTCTTTCACAATAAAACGCCTTTTACAGTGGGGAGACTCATTGAGCTAATGATAACCGATAGTGACAATACCGCGACCGCGATGTTGATCGAAAAACTGGGCATGTATCGCATTAACGCTACTGCAAGAAAAGTGGGCATGAAAAAGACGGTGGTTCGAGACTGGACCATGCTCAATAAACTGCCCGGACGTCATAATATAACCTCGCCAGAGGATATGTTGATGGTGATGGATAAAATGTACAAAGGCCAACTCATTAGCAAGACCGCCTCCGTTGCCATGCTTGAGACCATGAAGCGCCAACGCCACAAATGGGGAATTGCACGATTCTTGCCACCCTCGACGGTTATTGCTAATAAAACAGGTTCGCTTGATTTTGTTCGCAACGATGTGGGTATTATTTGGCAAAACGATAAACCGTATATTGTTTCGATATTCTCAGAACATCTTCCCTCTAATCATGGAGGAAGTGTGATGGTTGGGGCGCTGTCTAAAGCCATTTTCGACAATCGCTCTGTGCTATAATATCGCCATGGCTCACAATCGAAAACTTAGCGACCATTTTTCTCGAGATGATTTTGCTTGCGCTTGCGGGCGTTGTCACAAAGAATTCCGTATGTCATTAGGGTTAGTCGGTATTGTCGAACACTTGCAACATCGTTTTAAACAGCCCGTTACCATAAACAGAGCCTATATTTGTGAAGAACACAGCAAAGCTCTTTTCGCGAGTAACAAGGACTATCATCATATGGGAAAGGCGGTCGATATTTCGATCGCTAATATTCCACTCGAAGATATTTTTAAAGAGGTTGAGGCC
>CAIUCY010000244.1 GCA_903897765.1 uncultured Candidatus Marinamargulisbacteria bacterium
CGTTGCGGTAAGAAGACTTCGGATGCCTTCTACTTCGACATCATCACCAATAAGCTCGCCATCGATCCGTGCTGCGATAGTTGATAGCTTCATTAAAGAACCTTTTATTATTTGTTCAAATAATTTGTCACAAGAATCGTTAAATCGGTTCCTCCAACCAAAACAACTTGCTTGTCAAAAACAATATCTATTCGGAGCTGTTTAGCAATCTTTTTTGTCGCTTCGATAATGTCTTTTTCGATATCTGAGGATAGTTTTTGATTTAGCCCTACGAGTTCCTCTCGTTTGGGTTGCAATTCATCTTCGAATTCATCTTTCATTCGATTCAGCTCTTCCTCGTTTTTACTAGAAGCCTTTGCTGTCTCTAAATCACCTTGTTTCCGTATAACCAGATCTTGCAGCTCTTTTTGTTTTCGAACAAGATCGGACTGAGCTGCGATCGCTTTGTTATATTGCTTCACAACAAGTTGGGTATCGATATACCCGATAGACTCTGCCATTGATAATCCCGCAAACAGTATGACCATAAATAGTATTCGGCGCATGTCGATCCTCCTTAAAACATGTTCTCAATATTAAAATGCACAACCCCCTGCCCACTGTCTCGGGGTGTACCTGAATAATCATTATACGTCCCACCATCACCCCATGCATAGTCAAAACGAAGCGGTCCAATCGGGGTCGACAGTTTAAATCCGATCCCTTTACCCGTTCTCCAACTAGAATCCCCTTCAAACGTCGTCGTCGCACTCCCTTGCGAGATCTGTCCCGCATCAAAAAACAAATACAACTGCATAGAAGCGTTAAGGTTATAGCGAAGTTCCGCGTTTGCTAAATATCGTCGTCCACCGACTCCTATTGGATATCCATCTGCATAACCACGAAGCGTTGTCGACCCACCCAAATAAAATCGCTCGGTATCAAAGATGGTACCATAGCTATCATCTATCGAAGCCTTAAACCCGAGAGCCCAATCTTTCGCAACAGGAAAATATTTGTTGAGCTGAAGTCGAAGTTTCGAAAACTCGATCGAGGCTCCCAACAATTTCAATGAGCTGTTTATGTTGGCCTGAACCATTTCACCCGAAGACGGATTAAAGAAAAGGTCTCGTGTATCATATCGCAATCCTAGCCCAATCGATCGAACACTATACGGAGCTTGGGGGATGGCATCTAACGTGGTAGCCTTTGGAGTCACATCATTGGCTCGAAAAGAAGCAAGCCCTGTTAATTGCTTAGTCAAAGGCTTACCCATAGAAACTTCTCCTCCCACATTGAACGCTTGGAGCCCACTTCCATCATCGATAACGCCATCAGTGTTCCAAATCCGAAACGTCATCGACGTATGATCAGGATAAAACCAAGGATTCATATATTTAAACTCATAGGTCAGCTGTTTTTCACCCCATTGCCCTTGGGTCGACACGTTATAGCCTTCCCCTAAAAAGTTTATAAACTCTAGTTTTAGAAAACCAAAAAAACCGGAGGCAGATCCGACCCCTCCCCCAAATTGAAGGGATCCAGAGCGGCGCTCCTTCATGTTCAAGACAACGACGGATTTATCGCCATCAACCCCAGCAAGAGGCGGGTCAATATTTACATCTTCAAAATATCCGGTGTTATAGATGCTTTTTACGTCATCTTGAAGCGTGTTTACATTGAAAGCTCCACCCACCTTGGTTGTCATTTCACGGGTTACAACAAAGTCTTTTGTAAAGGAAAGTCCCTTAATAAAAATGTCCTCGATAACCCCTTCTTTAATTACAAAGGCTAAAACATCATCCTTTTGAGGCTCGATGATCTCCTTAACACTCATGAGGGCATACCCTCGATCATGGTAGTAGTCGGTTAGGATTTGAATGTCTTTTCGAAGATTGTTGTAATTGAGCAATTGTCCAGGTTGGCTGTTGGTGCTAAGCAAAAGCTCTTCCGTTGAAAAAGCATGCGCTCCTTTGAATAGGATCTGTTTTAATTGAGGGTTCTCTTCAACTTGGAAAACAAGATCTACGGTTGTTTTGCTAATACGAACAGTATCAGCATTGACATTATCTTTAAAAACGCCCATGGCATAAATAGACTCCATGTCAGCCAATACATTGTCCGTTTGAATTTGCTCGCCGGGCAGAGAAACTAACTTAGCAATGATCTCATCGCTAGACACTAAATTATTACCTGAAACTCTTATTTCACGAATGACATCGGCCTGAGCGACCCCAACGATAAGAAAAAGAACCAATAAATAACGCTTCATCCTCTCACCCTCCCGTCTATTTGTCCGCATTTTAACACATCTCTAAAACAGTTGTCCCAAGGCGAAATGAAGCAAGAATTGATTCGTTTCACCAAAGGCAAAATCAAACCGAAGCGGGGCGATGGGTGTAAATAATCTAAAGCCGAGCCCCTTCCCCCACTTTAGCTTGTCAAAGGAATAATCCTCGTCAGTGGCCATACCCGCATCAATAAAAAGGACGGCCTGAAGCCAATCAAGTAAGAGCATCCTATATTCTGTATTCATTAAGAATTTTTTATTGCCGATCATACTTCCTTGACTTCCGCTATACACATCAGGATAGCCTCGAAGAGAATAGGCCCCACCCACTGTAAATCGGTCTTGCTCAAAAATTGTCTGGCCTGAACCTATAAAGGCAACGCTTCCAATTCCGAGGTGGAAAGCTAAAACGTCTTTTTTATAGGTATTCAAATAAACCGCATAGTCTACAAGACCCCGCGTAAAGTCAATCCCGCCAACATTGACCCCTGCGAGATTGCCCCCGCGCTCGTATTCAGCATAAAACCGTTGACCTTCGAGAGGATTATTTAGATCAATATTGGCCTGATTCATTAAAATATTCCGCATACTGTTTTTTTGGTAGGGTGAATACAGGCCTGCTATATCACTAACCTGCTCATTTTTATAGGCAAGAATATAATGAAAGTCGGCGCCCATATCAAAATCCCAATCCACATCCCACCCCGCTCGTTTTATGTATTGAGCCGTCATCATATTCACCACTTCTTGATTGACTTGTTGATATAGCGATAAACCAAAAGGCAGGGAATTGTTTAAGAACCAGGGATCCGTATACTTAACAACAAAACTGTAGTCTTTAAAGTTTGACTCTAAAATACTTTGGCCTTTAAAAAGAAGCCCTTCCCCCGAATTTCTGAAATTAGGAAGTTTTAAACTCAGTGCTAAACTCAGTTTATTATTCTGAAGTTGTTCCAACCCTAATTGAATATTATTGATCTTGCGTTCTTGGACATCGATCAACACATCAACTTCACCCGGAGCTTGATCCGATGGGATAACTCTAGGAATTGAAACTTGTGAGAAAAGCCCCGTATTAAGGATCTTTGACCTTGATTCTAACAATTTTGCTGCGTCTAGAATGTCTCCTTGATGAAATTTTAATAAGCGTTGAACGATTTTGGGGTTTACTTGATTTAGCCCCTCAAAACGGACTTCATGAATTTTACCTTCTGAAAGGGTGTAGACCAATGTTTGGTTCGCTTGAATGAAAGAAACATCGACAACTTTTGCCAAGACATATCCCTGATCTACGTACCATTTTTCTATGATATGGATATCTCGTGATATTCGATGATAATTAAGCACCTCGCCTAATCGATAGGTTATGGCTCCTTTGAGGGTCTCTGGGCGAGGAGCTGACATGGCAACAAACTCAAGACCTAGAACAATGGGGTTTGGAGTAATATTGAGAGAATATTTGACGCTTTTATCCTCCCTTTTTTCCCAATCAAGGTGAATATCTTGGACCCACCCTGATTGGAGAATACGCGAAAGATCCCCGGCAATTCGCGTCGCATTGGATTCTTGATTTGTTTTTAGCGCGAAAAGATCTTTTTGTATCTCCATCGTTTGCTTTCGTGTGGGGGCGTTAATTGAAACCTGACTGATCATTGCCCCATCTAATTGCTTAAGTTGTTCCATATCGAAATCCATCGATAGAGCCAACCCCAAAAGAAATAAAGCAATAATTCTAAAAATCAAAATTGGCATTAAGTGAAAAGGCTCCATAAAAACTATCACTATTCTGAATATTGTGATTGGCATAGTTTATACTCATCACATTATTGATATACCACATAAGCTCATAGTCCGTTAACCGAAAAGCAAGCGCCCGAGAGGCAGGATCCTGCGTTAATCCGGTTTTGGCTTTCACAAACAGTTGTTTAGCAAAAAGGTCCTTAATGTATTGAACCGAAACCTTGCTATTATCATTTGTTTGAGACGCCAACTCGTCAGTACTAAAAACAGGCACCGCGTTCATGATCTCTTCGCCCAGCTTGTGTTGAATTCGAACATCATACAACCCTGTTGCCTTAACCACTTCTTTTTCAATTGGCTTGATTTGTTGATCAAGCCATTGATCTATTTGGGTCGCTGAATAATTTTTTATCAACCCATTTGCCTCTTTGTTGTTTCCAAGTCCCTTTGATAGGAGATCTTGATAGAACTGTGGCCGTAAAAGAACGGGGATCAGGAATGACGAAATAGAGTCAAACTGTTCGGCGGTCATTGTATTGATCTCTATACGATCCCCAATTTGCTTATATCGGCCTTTATCAATCAGAAAGTGTTCAACAGCAAATGATTTGGGTGAATTAAGAAATCCATTCACATAAATAACAAAGAAATGATCCTCGACGGACGCCGCAACATTAGCCGTTGCGGGGATTTCTTTCTGCACTTGGGCATAGGCTTTTAAGTTAAAAGAAGGAAATGCCTTTCGTTTTGTAGGATATAGAGTATCTGGCATCATTTTAATGTCAACCACGTTATCCTCGATCAATTCAGGGCGATCAGTAAACACATCCCGTTGCATTGATTTCTCAAGTAATTGGAATATTTGATTCATAAACACGATCTTACCTTCTTTTAATAGAAACCGATGTTCGAGATCGATCGTATTGAGTGAACCTTTAACCTTCACTGGGGTGGGGGCTTCTTCTAGTTCGATATATAGATTGTTTAGAAAGCTATTTGCCTCCGTATCAATATTTTGTCCAGCTAAAAACATGTCTTTGCCTAGTTGAACCGAAGCGTTAAGTCGGATCATTGGTTTATTAACCATAGCCTGTCGATTAGCAACAAGCACAAAACGTCCATCTGACAAAGCAATTTTTGTCGAGAGAAGGGGGCCCTCTTCTTTTTCTTCCAGCACCTTTTGGCGCATTAATTCTCGCGCTCTACTCGTCAGCGGAACAAAGAGTGTGCCCTCAAGCGTTGTTAGTTCTACATTTGCCTTTCCAATATATAGATCTCTCAAGTTGAGGTCTAGTTGGGTGGGTTGAACGACCAACATAAAGGTTAACGGTAACGAAGAAAGATCCTTAAAATTAAGACTAGAACGCAGGGTTCCGCTGACAATAAACTTATTCTCGTTAAGGTTTGTATCCTCGCCTTTCCAATACAAGGTTAACGCAGGCATATTAAGGACATTGTCTTGTAATGTAGCCGATGCCTCATCAATACGGAGAGCTGAACGTATGGGGAATCCGGGTCGAAAATGCAATTCGAATGCCTTAAGTTCGAGTTTATTTGCATCCAACCGAAGATCACTTCGTGACCCCGATAAATGTAACTGAATGTCTCCTTGATTATGAACGCTAAGCAGGGCATTACTGAAAAATGAAATTAAATTGATGTTCTGTTTCTCCAAGTTAAGATTTAGATCAATATCGGTCGGCTGCTCAATGTCATTTGCGATCCAAGGACCTAAACGAATTCGGCCCTTCAATATCTCTTTATATAGGTCGGCACCCTGTTGGCTTTGGAGGTCCCGAATAAACAACTCTCGAGAGTCGGGATTATAGTTGGCCACTAAGCGAACACTGTCAAATTGATTATCGAGCAATGCGAGTTGCTCTGCCTTTAATTCAATATCTACTCCAGAGGTTTTTCTTTCAGCTTTGAGTTGCAATTTTTTGAGATGGGTTTGTTGATATCGAACGTTTTCAAGCGTTAGATCTCCCCCCAGCACGTCTCGGCCTAGTCGATTTTCTAGACTGAGTTGTCCTCTAACCGTCCCCTCGATCTTGGGGGTTTCGATCTCGCCTTGATCCGCCGCTTTAACCCTTAAATCCTTAAGAACATCAAGCACATTGCTTTTACCTAGCGAATATAGGCTTGTGACATTTGAGGAGAGAAGCCGGTCATACGCCTGAAAATCCTCGGCAGACACTGTTCGAGATGCTGATGACTTTTTAGCAGAACCTTCGATCAACGGTCGAATAGTTTGTGCAAGATCCATCATCGTTTCGAGGTGGGCTAACATAAAGTTAATTCGTAATTGATATTCAAAATTATTAGAGGGCGCCAACCAAACCGATCCATCCAACCGATACTCGTCATTTTTATAGGTAGCCTTTATATCCCTGAGTTCAAGGTGACCCGATTGAAAGCGAACATGACCTTGCCAGTCGGGCAATTCGACATTTTTGTAGACCATCGTATCCGTTTTTCCGTCCACATCAAGGCGCCATTCACCTTTTTCTCGATCGATCTGCCCCGAAAGATTTGTCATCTCAAGTCTAACGGCTCGCGGAAATTGAGGAAAATCAGAGCTTCTGAACAAACTGAATTGAAGGCTTAGTTTTACGTCACGAGTTGTTTGAAAATCAGCATCAAAACGCCCACGACTAAGCCCTGCCCTCATTTCCCCCCCTTTGACATAAAGATGGTTTTCTCTAAGCTCTATTTGGCCCTCAAAATAATCGATCGCTTGATCACCATAATGTCCCGATTCTAGCCTCAACTTACCCTTTGCACCATATCCCTTCAGGACAAGATTGTTGTTTTGCGGCATAAGATCAAGCTCACCCGAAGCCCGCCCGTTGTAATCAATGGGCGGGCTTCGTAGCATTCCCTTTAAGAGATTTAGATCTAGATCGTCTAAGGTCAAATGGGCTAGTTTAAGTCCTTTACCCGAGGCAGAAAGCGCGATATTGATTGAGGTAACTTGACTCCGAAGGCTCAGATTCAATTTTAAAGTTTTGTCAAACAAAAGGGCTCCTTCGCCGTTCAACACCTCGGGCGTCCCCTCCACATTGGCTGAGTCAACTTTCAAATGGCCAGCTCCTCGTAAGTGTGAAAGGGGGTCTGATTTAAACGCCTCATCAAACTCACCCTCAAAGTTCCCTTCAAATCCGTATTGAAGGTGATACTTCCCTGTTCTGGTTTGAAAAAAATAAAGATTATCGCTTTCAAGGACTAGCGATTTTACAAAAACATTAAAATGGTTATTGGCAAGCAACTGCCCCTCAAAGAAAAGGGGATGGGGCGCGCTTCCAAGAGACAGCCTCGATCCATCCAAAAACAAAAGTTTGGATGGTGTTTTGTTTATCGAGATAGAGGCCTCGTAAAGGGGTTGGCCAAAAATACTTGCATCCTTGCCTTTAAAATTCACGAGACCGTTCCAGTTATTTGGATGGCCGTTTAGAAGAAACGAAATATCCCCTGTACCCAAAAAATGATGGCTTCCAAAATAATTTTGAAGGTTGACTTGCTTAATATTTAGATCGAAGACCACATTATCGGCTCCAGTTGATGATAGATGGATCTTGGCCGACCCCGATCCTTTTCCTCCGTAAGCCTCAATGTTTGAGATATTTAGCGAGACCCTATCCGCTTCACGATAAAACGCTAAGGAAGACGTCTTCACTTGATATTGCAACACATGCCCCCGATATCCATCCACCTTACCCGACATGCTCACTTTTCCTGACGAGTCTGTACGCAATCCCAGTTCAAAGCCAGCTGTCCCATCAAGATTCCATGTTTTCAGAAAAGGAAGAAAGTCGGCTACATGCCGAGCTGAAAGTTGCTTATTCTTTATTGATAGATCGATGACTTGGAAGTTCTTAATACTGCCACTCATTGAAAAGGCTTCATCTGCCGACTTGCCTTTCATATTCTCAAAATACACCCCTTGATTACTGACATTGATCTTTCCAGACTTTACCTCGATCTCAGGGCCTATCCACGGTGTTTTAAGTAGACCCTGCTGACAATCCACATCAACATTAAATCGAAAAGGAACGCCGGCTTCTTTCTGCATGGGACCGAAAGAAAGTCTTGCGCCAACCTCTCCGCGTAACGCTTTTAGCTGAATATCTTTTATATTTCCAATATATTGGGCTAAAACGCCGATTTCTGCGGAGGAACTATGTAGGGCAAGGGTAAACTGTTCGTTTGTTTTTGTCGCCATTATTTTGAAATTGCCAGCTCCACCCCGAATGATCCTGAAATTGGCCTGAACGGTGGCATTGTTCTTCAAAACCCAAATTCGTCCCGAGAGCTGGTCTATCTTTGATATTTGGTCTATTGAGAGCGACTTAACCCCAAACCCTCGACGATCAATAAACGTAATCGTTCCATTTTTGATGTCAATGGGCAATCGCTCAAACAAAACGTTTCCCGTAGGGCCTTTTTTGAGCAGATCCATGACATTGAAGGTGTCGTTACCAAAATGACGGATATAGATCTTCGGCTGGCTAATTACTATTTTCTTCAAGAGAAACCCTGCCTGATTACGATGAAGAAAATAACCAAGATTGAGCTCTAAGTCGATGCTTTCAATTGAAGCTAAGGTTTTTTTGGGTAAATCCGGATCGGAAATCTGAAGTTGACGAATGATGACATGACGTGGAAAGCGTATATCAATTGCACCCATGGCAACCGATGGGATCAAACTATTTTGGAGACCCTGTGTAATTTCGTGGCGAATCAATTGATTAACCCCGACGAGCCCCACCCCAATGACCCCGACAACAAGGATCCCCATCACACCTAGATGTTTTTTCATTCCTAATGTTATTATAATCCCATTGAGGGGGTTTATCCATGACAACATCCGCGATCCTATTGATTTCTGCACCCGATAAGAAGGGGCTCGTCTTTACCCTTACTCAATTCATTTATGAACATGGCGGTAATATCCTTCATGCTGAGCAACACATTGATGAAGAAAATCCTTTTTTTTTCATGCGAATTGAGTGGGATCTGACCCACTTTGACGTCCCTCGTGAGCTTATCCTATCAGCGCTTGAGCCGATCCAAAATGATTGGAACATGGATATCACGCTTTCTTTTTCTGATACGCCAACTCGTGTTGCTCTTTTCGTCTCGAAACAGGATCACTGCTTGGCCGATCTTCTTAATCGTGTCCATCATCAAAACCTGAACATGACGATCCCGTTGATCATCAGCAATCATCGTGATCATGAAGCGTTAGCAAGGTTTTATGACATTGAGTATCATCATTTCCCGATGCTGTCCGACAACAAACATGATGTTGAGTCTAAGCAATTAGGCCTGCTGAACGAACAACACATTGATCTCGTCGTTCTTGCTCGCTACATGCAAGTCCTTTCCGACGATTTCGTTGCCCATTTCCCTCATCAGATCATCAACGTGCATCATTCATTCTTGCCCGCTTTTGTTGGGGCGAACCCTTATGCTCAAGCCTATGCCCGCGGGGTCAAGTTGATCGGATCAACCGCTCACTTCGTCACACCCGTTCTTGACGATGGCCCTATTATTGCCCAACATGTTATCAATGTGAGCCACAAGGACAGCCTTTCATCCTTTATTCAAAAGGGGAAAGAGCTAGAAAAACAGGTCTTGACCGACGCCGTCAAAAAATATACCGAGCATAAGATCCTTGTTTTCAAGAATCAAACGGTTGTGTTTGACTAGGCTTTTGAAGTTCTTCATAAATGATCTCATCGAGTTGATAAAGATTTAAATGGATCCTAATGCGACTTGAACTCTCGGTTATCTCGGTGATATGCGTACTTGATTCTACCCAAGGCATCCCTTTAAGGTGAACATCTAAGAACGAAAATTCTTTAATAAATTGATAGATAAAGGGAATTAATCTCGCCGCATACTCCCCCGAGATCACCAAATCCGTAAATCCACCCAGTTGAAGGATGGCTTCTCCGCAATATTTCCTAATCTGCTCTCTGTAGATATCAAAGGCAAGGGCAACCTTTGGTTTCGTGTCAATAAGTGGAAGGAGGTCTGGTATCGAGAGGTCAAGACCCGTTAACCCAAAAAAACCAGATTCGTTTTTCAGGATTTCATCAATATGATATATCGAATACTTTCCTTGATTCATCAGATACATAATAATGCCTGGGTCGATGTCGCCACAATTCCTTTCCCCCATGATCCCTTCTAAAGGAGTAAACCCCATACTTATGGTCAATGGATTCTTATTAATGATCGCACTTACAGTCGTTTTTTTGCCCAAAACAATCGAGATCACTTTGTTAGGAAGAACCGGGATCTCACCATTCATTTTATGATAAAGGCCATGATATCCATAACGCGTCAATTCGGTTCCAACGACGGGCGAGATAGATATGGCATAGCGCCTCGCCTGTTCCGGTAGTTGAAGAAAATAGCCTGTACCAAAAAAAACATAGACGTTTTCTGACTGTAATTGCTGCGATAGTTTTTGAAATAGGCTTAAGGCAAACCAAGTATAAATGGGGCTGATCCCCATCAGTTGATTTAACTTTTCAAGAAAGGCCTCGTTGAAGACTTCCATCGTGCCGAATATACCCCCGCCAAAATGAAGATATATGCCGATCGCTTGAATTTTTTCTGCCTTCATTTTAGAAGTCTTTAGGAGTTGGGAAATATACCGGTGAAAATCGATCTCATCATTTAAGACCCTATCCACATCGAGTACCACGCGAAGAGGTTGTCCTTCTGCAGGGAAAGCGGTAATGTGGATATTTTCCCTATTTGGGTTAAGAACGATATACATGACGGTACTCCTTATAGGCATTTTGCGCGATCATAAACTCTTCATTAGTTGGAATGATAACCACTTTTGCTTGTGAATTTTCGGTTGAAATAAGTTTGCTTTGATACTGGGTCGCTTGATTCATTTCGGGGTCGATCTCGATGCCCCAAAATTGTAGCTTTTCGCATACCGCTTGGCGCACAAAAGGCTCTTCAACACCTAACGTATCGGTGAAGATGAGGACATCCGCTTTTTTCAATAACAGGAGGTAATAGCCGATATATTTATGTAACCTTTGTATATACAAATCAACCGCCAAGGAAGCATTGGGATCCGTTTCATAGTTTTTTATGGCATCCCGAAGATCTGAGGAAACCTTATATAAACTCAAAACACCGCTTTTTTTGTTCAATATATTTTCCATTTCCTGAGACGAGATCTTTTCATGGAACATATAGTGAAATATGAGTCCAGGGTCGATATCTCCTGACCTTGTATTCATGATGAGGCCCTCAAGTGGAGTGTAGCCCATAGAGGAGTTAATCGATCTTCCGTTAAGGATGGCACAAACGCTACTGCCCCCCGATCCAAGATGACAGGAGATCACTTTTTGTTGTTTCAGGTCGGTGTTCAGGACTTGACTGGCAGAGCTAAGGACATATTCATGCGATATCCCATGAAATCCTACCTTGTAAAGTTGATGCTTAGCCGAGATCTTTTGAGGCAAGGAATAAACCTTTTGTGATTTTGGAATTTGGCAATGGAAAGAGGTATCAAAAACGACAAATTGAGGGATTTGAGGATATTTTTCATGACACACTTTTATCAATTCAAATGACATAGGATTATGTATGGGCGCTAAGGGTAGCGTTTCCTCTAGCAGACCTAAATTATTGGCTTTGATCTCGGTTGTGCGTGAGAAATGTGAACCTGGATGAACATATCGATGGGCAAAAAGATGATACTGGAAAAGCGAATTTTCCTTTGCATCCATCGCAATGATCTCAAGAACAGAAAGAAAGGCTTCGAGATGCGTATTTAAGGTTCGTGGGTACAACGTTTTCTTACCAGCCACAAAATGGATAATGAGTCCACCCTCTGAAGACTTAACCCCAACCCGTTGTGCTTCGCCTGATATAAGATCTACACCCGTTGGCATTTGGATCAAACGATACTTCAACGAAGAACTTCCGCAGTTCAAAACAAGGATATTGACCGGATTAGATGTCATCGCTACTCCAACCAAAAGTCGGCATACCAATACTACGGTATACAATGAGTGATTTCCCCAGTATCGACCTCTGAATGTCAGGTAGTGATATTTTCTGGTTGAGATCTTTTTCTGTTCCCGCCCCAAACCCGATCGTGGGAAGGTTCAGTTGTCCGCAAGTATAGGACCCTTCGGTAACGATCGATTTCCAGTGATCAATCTGCGAGGAGAACGAATTTTCCTGCAGCACTTGTAAGGCATTGAGAACAAATGAGTTATGACTTTCCATTTTCCATGGTTTGTATTCCTTAGGGGTATACATATCCTGACCTTTATTTGTAGTCGTCAGGCCTTTGTTGATCTGGGTGGAAACAGAAATGTGGGGTTCTTTATAAACAGAAGCGGCGATGGCCTTTGCTTTGTTAATGATATCAGGGCTATTTTCCGTAGCTAGATAGGTTCTATCCACCGTAACACTCATTAAATTATCCGCAAAGATTTCCCCTTTTTTTGAAAAGGAGATGTCTTTAATGCTCAAGTTCGATTGCCCCAGTTCTTTATCATGAGGCAGATTGACGCGCGCTTCTTCAAGCCTAGAGATCAACGGGTACATAGAGTTCATGATTAATAAATTCGAATCTGCCAGCAGGGAATCCGTGGATGAGCCCTTAATATTGATCTGATATTCCATTCGCCCCTTATTGCCAACATTGATATCAAAATCAGTCGGTTCACTAAGCAGTACGCCCTTGATTGTTTTATTCTGTAACGTATTGTCGAATAAATATTGCACGCCATAGCCACAACATTCAAAACGAGGGACACAGCAAACATAGAGATCGCCCGTTAAAGCTGCGATCGACCTTTTTAGCAAAGCACCGCTCAACAGAGAGGTGATGAGTGCCACCTTGTTAATTTCAGTCAAACTCCGAGTCTGACGATAGATCAGATCGGTTTGTCTGTCTTGATTACCCGCATTGGGGATAAGATCGATGTTAGCCAAAATAACCATGTCCTCTCGATGCGAATAACCTTTTATACATCCGATCACATTACCAACGTCATCCACTGTAACCTTGTCATAGCCAAGTTTAAGCATGGTTTCTTGAAGCAACTGAGCCAACTCATCCTTCTTACTTAATAGATCTAAATCCTTGAAAGCCTCTAAGTAATCCTTAATTTCATCAGACAATCCACTAACTTTTTCTTTTAGTACCGTATTCATGACTCTCTCCTTTTTAACTATTACTTAAACAATAAATCTATACTTAACATTTTGGGCAAAAAAATTTAAAAGCTGGGCGGCGTTACGATCCACACCAACTCTGTATTCCCTTTGCTTAAATTTCGGTATTTGTGTGGGGTACTAGAATTAAAATAGAAACTATCCCCTTTATTTAATATATATTTGTTGTTGTTTAGAAGGATCTCTAATTTTCCTTTAAGGACGACGAGGAATTCTTGACCATAGTGGCGATATTCATTTCCCGAACATGCATTAGGCTGAAGGGTAAAGTACAAGGGCTCCATTTGTTTATAAGGATCAGGCGTGGTAAGGAGCTCGATATAGATGCCTTGTTCTTTCTGATGCATTGTCTTTCGCTCAGTGAGTCGAAGCACTTGGTCAGAGGTAGAGGCCTTGTCGTCGATCAACTGACCGATCGTGGTTTCAAGTTTGTCACAAATATTTTTTAAGGTTGCTAGGGAGGGGCTTGTTTTCCCATTTTCAATTTGAGATATCATGCTTGGCGTGATGCCGGTTTGCGAAGCAAGCTCCCGAAGGCTTAACCCTTGTTTTTGTCTGAGTCTACGAATATTAACACTGATGTTTTGCATGTTGATCAATACATAGTCTAGCCCATTTCAATATAATCGTAAAGCAATACTTAATATTATATTTTTTTGTTAACAAATAGTTAACAGCTTGCACGCCCTATAATACATCATAAAGTGGGAAGATGGTCAGACCCTAGGCCCATTTATCGGTTACAATTTTATTGTTTGAGCCCTAATATTAAAACAACAGGAGGCAATATGCAAAAA
>CAIUCY010000245.1 GCA_903897765.1 uncultured Candidatus Marinamargulisbacteria bacterium
CTTTGGTTGCAGGTTAGGGGCAACTCCCTAACACATGCCGCCCGGTCTCCTTTCAAGCTTAGCCGACATTATGTCAGAGCTCATTTGCTCTTGGGGAGACCGTCTTTCTCATTTTATCGTCTATGCTAATGGCGAAGTAATTAAAACCTACGATTTGCCCTATTACTATGAGCCGGAGGTTGAACTACTGACAGGCGGACGAAACGTTTTACTCGTCGCTAGTCCTGATCCCGAAATTTTAGGAACACTTGTAGGCTGGTGTCGCCGAAACAATTTTTATCTATACCAAGCCGTTCGTCATTCATCTGACATTATCGCCATCCCCTGTACCGTTAAAATTTTTGACAGCAAGTATGTTGGAGAAGTGGCTTGGCAGAATTACATAAATTTTCAAAAGCAGCTGATTGACGAAGGGTGTTCAGCCGATACCAATAAAACGCCCATGTTCCAAATTGATTCTTGTGACCCCACTGACTTAACCCAGAAGCTAGCGGACTTTTTGGAGGAAAAAGTCTAGCTTTTTTTCAGCGACAGTTTATGTCGTACCCGCTAACTATAATGAGAGTATAATGGGAATAGAAAGCGAGGAAAAAGATGAAAATTATATTGAGTCGTAAGGGGTTTGATTCGTCATATGGCGAAATGGCTAGTCCGATATTAGCTGATGGAAGTATGCTGTCATTCCCCATTCCGTTAAAAAATCATGGTATCGAATATGATAATTTATTAGTTTCAGGTGTTGATACAGCGACCACCCTAGATAAGTTGATTTGCCAACTGAACCCCAAATATAAATGGTCACAAGGAAAGACTGCCCATTTAGATCCCTATTTATCGTGGAATAATCCATCAATGCATCCAGCTTTCGGCCAAGCGGATGCTCCATTAACACATTTAGAATCCAATGGAGTTGTTGAAGGCTCGATTTTTCTCTTTTTTGGATGGTTTCGGCAAGCTGAACGAACGAACAATAATGAAATAAAATTCGTAAGAAACGCGCCAGATATTCATGTTATTTATGGATACTTAGAAGTTGACGAGATTTTGGATACCAAGAACATTTCTCGACCAGTTTTACAATATCACCCACATGTAAAAGATCCTTATATGCATGACAAGCTTTTTATCGCATCAAAAGAATTTTCTCATGACAAGACTTGTCTTGGTTCTGGAACATTTAAATATAATCAAACTCTTCAACTCACAAAACATAATCAGCCCAACAGAACTCTTTGGGAGTTACCTGAATGTTTTAAAGATGTAAGTATTACGTATCATCCGTCGAAAGACTCAAATGTATTTAAATCCGCAGATATCGGACAGGAATTTATTGTTTCAGAGGATAAAGCGGTTCAGAATTGGGCCATTAATTTAATAAGAGATTCAGAAAGGAGTGCCTCGTGGATTTCACCTACCCTCAACTCTTAGAAAAGATCATCAATCGCAAATCCGAAGTCGCCGCGCTTGTTGCCTTCCTCGAAGCTGAAACAACGTGGCTGTCATCCCCCGCTAGCACTCGCTTTCATCTTAATGTTGAGGGCGGCTTGTTACAACATTCGGTTGGCGTTGCTAACACACTTCTAAAGTTAAAGGAGACTCTCGCGCCGCAGATCAGCGATGAGAGTTGCGTCATCGTGGGGCTTTTTCATGATCTTGGGAAGGTCGGATTTCCAGGCATCCCTCATTATCTCAAGAATGAAAATGAGTGGGAAATAACGAACCGAAACAAGACTTATAAGGTGAATCCTGAAGACGTCAGTATCAATATCGCAACACAAAGTATTCATCTTATTTCAAAATTTGTGACACTGTTCCCCGAAGAGGTGCAAGCCATTGCCGCTCATGATGGGTTATACCCTACGAATGGGGGCGTTGTTAATTTAGAGTATTACCACGATGAAACGCCGCTGCTCTTTTTGATGCATTTTGCCGACAGGTGGACTGCTTCTGTCATTGAAGAAAATAGACCCATTAAGGAGCGATAAGTTGAAAAATGTTTTGATCGTTAATGATGATGGCATCCACTCGCAAGGGATTCATGTTCTGAGTGAATATTTTCTTGAGAAAGGTTGGCAGGTCAGCGTTGTGGCTCCTGCCGAGAACCAAAGCGGGAAGGCTTTTTCGATTACAATAATCGAACCAGTGAAAGTTACTGTTAATATTGATGGACACACCAAAGATTTTAAACGATGGGCCGTTCATGGAACGCCGGTAGATTGTGTGAAGTTAGCCTTATATGAACTTCTCACGAAATATCCTGATTTAGTTGTTTCGGGAATTAATGCAGGCGCCAACACAGGCTTTAATATCCAATATTCGGGGACTGTTGCCGCAGCACTTGAAGCACAAGCACATGGGGTTCCAGCCATTGCACTGTCTATCGACGATTATACGCCGACTGAAACACACTATGAACAAAGTGTTCAGGTTTTGGATTGGGTTCTAACGCACTGGGATCTTGATTCACAGTATACACTCAACATTAATATCCCCGCTGTTTTACAAGGCCATGTAACCGATACTAGCCGAGTAACATCGCAACTGATCCATAAACCAAATGGGCAATATCGGCAGGTGAAGGATTCTGTACACCAACTTTGCGAAGTCGATGGGACATTTAAGGCAGATCATCCAGAAGATACTGACGTTGGCGCTGTGTCACGAGGGCTTGTGTCGATAACGCCAATACAACTTAGCTACCACTCAGAACATGGGCGTAGTCAGCTTAAAATGTGTCTTCAAGGAAACCATGCCTAAATCTATCGACCGCCATTCCCTTGTCCGCATCTATGAGATCGACCAGCTCATTCGCAACAAGACGTATCCGAACAGCCAAACCTTAGCCAAACGCTTTGAGTTAAACCCTCGCACGATTCTTCGCGATATTGAGGCTATGCGTTATCAGATGGGTTTCGAGATCGAATTTGACACAAGAAAAAATGGATATTATTACACCGCCGAAAACAAAACCAATTTGCCTCCATTGCAGATTAGCGAGGGGGAATGGGTCAGCCTTCTGCTGATGCGTCAAGTCATGCCCCAGCTCAGCCCCAAACTCCAAGAAACCATGCATAATCTATTCAAAAAACTAGCATTGCTGTCCTCAGACAGAATTGATGTAGATGACACATTGATCAGCCCCCTCATGTCCATGGACATGGGACAGACAAAACTACCCGCCATTAACGAGGACATCTATTCCAAAATGGTAACAGCTTTGCAGGGCAGCAAGACGGTTTCGATGACGTACTACACGACGTACAGCCAGAAGACAACCTGTCGGGAGCTTGACCCCTATCATTTGAGGTTTGCTTATGGGGGTTGGTATGTCCTTGGATTTTGCCATTTACGAAAAGAGATAAAGATATTCTCCTTAGCCAATGTCCAGAAACTTGAAATGACGAAGAAGACATTTGTTCGACAAGAAGATTTTACGCCTGAGCAGTTTTTTGGTAACGCTTGGCGGATTATCCCAGGTGAACCTGCTCACGTTAAACTAAAATTCTCTAGTGACATCGCCCCATGGATCGTTGCTCGACAATGGCATAAAACACAGGTGATTCGAGAGCTTGAAGATGGTTCGGTTGTCATGGATCTCGACATCGATGGTCTGTCTGAAATTAGTGGCTGGATTATGAGCTTTGGCAGCAATGTTGAGGTGATAGAGCCGAAGGAATTGAGAGACGAGATTTGCGAGGAAGCGAAGAAGGCCGCCGAGCTGAATCGTTCCTGAAAAGGTGTTTGTCGTTCCTTATTATTCTTTGATAAGCTAAAATCGGGCATATCAGTACAAGGAGAAATAATGAAAACAATTTGTCTGATATTTTTGATCTGTTCAACCTTTGTTTTAGCTGACCCGATTACACAGAATGCCTCTGAAGAAAACGCTCGGACGCTAATCAACAACTATTATGCAGCGTTAGACGCAAGTGATCCCTCGATTATCTATGTTGAACTTTTATCCAGCTCTGACAAAAAGGCAAAATCTTTAAATGATTTTATTGCGATGAGCAAGGATTCAGATACCGTTGTGATGTCAGAATTGCTCAAACCTCAGACGGTTGAAATTATTAAAGCCAAGAAAACAAGGACGATTTGCACCATTAATTTTGAAGAGAAATTCATTGCAGTAAAAGAGGAACAACTTGATCTAAGCAGTATTTCATCGGAGGAAGTTTACACAAGCATTATTCTTCAAATGCTTTCTGCCATTGGCCTGAAAGGACAAGACAGCAAACCGTTCGAATTTTTTGATAGTAAGATACTGAAGATAGCCAACATGAAGTATCCCCCCATGCAGAATCACCAAATTACCTATAATTATATTATTGAGGACGGACAACCGAAGTTATATTTTAACCTTGCTGAAGAATCTTTGGAGGTTGCCCCTGTTGCCCCAGAGTCAGCTAGCGAGGAAGTGACGCCTGCGATCGTATCTGATTCAGAAGTTATCAGTTCTGCTCCGAACTACAATGAAATGGAGCTTGTTTCCTTTAAGTTGAAAACAAACTACGGCGAATCTTCTTTTGATTTTGATAATTCAGTTGCGTTGGATCTTCAGACAAAAAATATCTCTCCATTCAAAGTGGTCGCTTGGAAGGCCAGTTGTGTCATAAAGGATAAACTCGACGCCATTCTCTATGATGGTTTTTTGAGAAATAATAACGCAGATATTGGGCCAGGCACAGAAGATGATGCTAATTATGAATTTAAGTTCTTCGATTCTGCTTTTGACCACCTCAATGGATTGACGGAGAAAAATGTATCGATAAGCATTAACTTTATTCAAGTGGTCACGGAAGATATCGAAGTGCCTGTTGAGTCACCGGTGGAACAATAGAGGGTTTCTGCTCAACTCAAGTGGGGGGGGCTAACTCAACACTTCGACGTTGCAAGATCGGGTAAAGAAACGCACCGCTTGGTTTGGGGGTGCAGAAGATGACAGCCGGAACCGGTTGCACAGTCTAGGTCGCCGAGGGTGACTACCCGAA
>CAIUCY010000246.1 GCA_903897765.1 uncultured Candidatus Marinamargulisbacteria bacterium
ATCGTTATTCAGGCAGAAAAAGAAGGACTACAAAATAAAGTCCGAGTGAAGGCTGGGCTTTTGCGATAATCATTATGTTATAATCATTAAAAATATGAAAAGCAGCCAATATCACCGTGTATTAAATATTCCTGAAGGGGCAAGCCCAGAGACGATCAAAAAGGTGGCAAAAGAGCTGCTTAAGAAATATCATCCTGATCTAAATCAAAAACATCGCCAATGGGCAGAGACTCAAACGAAACGAATTCTAGAAGCCTATCAGGTTCTCATTCGAAACCATGATGTTTCACCCAACGTTATGACAAAAATGAATCTTTACAAGGATCCCGTTCGTATTCGTGTTATTGAAAAGAAACAAAGTTTTATGGAGACAAAATTTGACGGCGATCTTGGGGTTAGTAAGGTTTGTATTGATGTTCATGCTATCGAATGTGTCGTGCCTGCAAGTACTATTATGTGGGTGAGACCTCAAGTAGTCGGGCACTATTTAAACACCCCCGTTTATATTATCAATGGGATTCTTTCCGTCAATTTAAAACCTATTGATGGTTCGTATAAAGCATTGTTTCTAAAAAGATCTGATCCAACGGCTCCTCAATTGGCGTATCTTTTTCGAGATGGGGGACGTTTTGTAGAGGTTAAAGAAAGAGAAAAGACTGAATTTGTCCTTGAACCGTGGGGGCAGATCGACCTCCCAAGTTGTGGCGGGAATGTCTATCTCTCAAGCCAAGAGTTAAAAGAAATAGAATCATTGTTTTAACATCTTTGATGCCGTAGTATGATAAAAAGGAATTATGGTAACAATAAGTGTCGGATTAGCAGAAATAAAGTTTTCAAAAACACTAGGTGATCTCATTGTTGTACATGGACTTGGATCTTGTGTTGGTGTGGCGATATACGATAAAGTTTCTCGATTAGGAGGAATGGCCCATATTGTATTGCCAGATAGCAGTATTCAACGCGACAATCAAGTTCCCGAGCGATTTGCAGATACCGGCGTTCCGTTATTGCTTCATAAATTTAAAGACCTTGGTGGCAATATGATGACAAGTTTTGTAAAAATCGTGGGCGGTGCAAATATGTTTGCAAGAGCAAATATTTCGAGCCTTGATATTGGGAAACGAAACATCGAGGCTGTCTTGCAAACACTTTTGGCTTTAGGTATTCGTCCTCTTGCTCAAGATTGTGGAGGCACGAACGGTCGCATATTTTCATTACATATTTCTACCGGACAAGTTTTTTCAAGACGGATAGGCATGCAGGAAAAGGAACTATAATGGAAGA
The DNA here is from genome assembly GCA_903897765.1 of uncultured Candidatus Marinamargulisbacteria bacterium. Classification (GTDB taxonomy): domain Bacteria; phylum Margulisbacteria; class Riflemargulisbacteria; order GWF2-35-9; family GWF2-35-9; genus CAIWAN01. Next base: position 1,285 of record CAIUCY010000246.1, read on the forward strand.
AGATCAGTTCGATATTGATTATAATCCTTTTAAAAAAGAGGTAAAATCCCTTCTTGCCATTGATCTAGATCAATATAAACCTGCGCAAATGAAACGAAGGATCCGTTCGTTTATATCAAAATATAAATGTGAGACATTAGTTGAGTTTGTTTCTCGTCTGCGAAGTAACCCCACGGTTCTCCTAGATTTTAAAGATTTCTTAACCATAAATGTGACCGAGTTTTTTAGAAATCCTGAGCGATTTCTTGATCTTCAGGTCAACATTATGCCTGGGATTATCGCTGAAGCCAAAAAACAAGGTCGACCATTTCGTATATGGAGTGCCGGGTGTTCGAACGGTTCAGAAGCGTATACCTTGGCTATTATTATGGAGGATTCTTTTCCTGGGCAAGACTATTCGATTTTAGCCACGGATATTGATGAAACCGTCATGAAGCTCGCAAGTGAGGGTGATTTTCGTGAGATCGACATCAAAAATATTCCCCAAGACTTATTAGCTAAGCATTTTGATAAAAGTGTGGATGAGCAAAGGTGGAAAATTAAACAAAGGCTAAAACGGAATGTTAGGTTCTCTCGAAACAATTTATTAGAAGATCCTTTTTCAAAGGGGTTTGACTTGATCCTTTGCCGGAATGTGGTTATTTATTTTACGGAAGACGCTAAAGATGCGCTCTATAAAAAGTTTTATGATGCTTTAACGGTTGGAGGCGTTTTGTTCATTGGGGGGACGGAAACGATCCTTAATTCTAGTCAAGTTGGGTTTAGGCGTCATTCAAATTTGTTTTATTATAAGTAGGGAGTTTTTGAGTGGTAGACCAAGCAAATAGCGAGCTTTTTAATGAATTAGTTTCAAAGTTGGATGATCTGATGCCGTTACCAACAACCATCAGAAAACTTGTTCAATTAACGCAAGATCCAGATTCTGACCTTAAAGATATCGTTATTTCATTAGAAAGAGACCAAGCTATGGTCGCAAAAATCCTTAAACTTGCGAATTCATCTTATTATGGATTCTCTAAACAAATTAAGACTATTTCACATGCTGTCGTATGTCTTGGTTATAATACGATCAAATATATTGCTTTGACCGCATCCACCTATTCGCTATTTAATAAAGGGGTAATTAGTTATGCCCTTGAAAAAGGAGCACTTTTTAAACATAGCTATTCTGTGGCAATAGGTGCCAGAACGCTTGCGAAACAACTTCACTATCCCAATCCAGACGAAGTTTATGTGATGGGCTTACTTCACGATGTTGGCAAGGTTGTGTTAGATCAATATGCCAAACAAAAATTTATTGATGTTGTCCGCCTCTTTCGAGAGGGGAACATTTCTTTCCTTCAAGCCGAGGAATCAGTCTTGGGTTTTAATCACGGGGAAATTGGCGCTAAAGTAGCCGAAAAATGGAATTTATCCGATGATCTCATTCAGTCGATCCGTTACCATCATGACCCTCAGAGTGCACCTGAAGGTAATTTAACGGTTCATATGGTCCATATCGCTGATATGGTGAGTGAGTTATTGGGTATTGGACTTGGGTATGATGGGTTAAATTATGAATTGCAACCCATATCGATGGAAAAACTTTCTCTTGAACCTGCTGATATCGAAACGTTAATGATGAGTGTCATGGATGAGTTTAAGCAGGAGGAGTTACTGGAAGAAGCCGAATGAGTAGTATCCTTTCACAAGATGAGATCAATGCCCTGCTTATGGGGGTAATGGATGAGCAAGAACCCGAAGCCTCGCCTACTGAGTGCTTTTTGAGTGAATCCGATGTGAATACGAAAACAAGATATGTTGGGGCCTTTCAACATATTGTTAAGTATGATTTTCGTCGTCCGAATAAATTTTCAAAAGATTTGCTTCGTATTCTAAAGGGTTTTCATGACAATATGGCTAGGCTTTTTAGTGGTTCTTTGTCGGTTTATTTGCGACAGGATGTGAAAGTGAATCTCCCTTACATTGAGCAGCATACCTATCAGGAATATATTGATGACTGTAATGAGCGGGCACGTCATTACATTCTTTCCTTTGTTGATGATCAAGCAATATTGAGTTTTGATATCGATATTGCTATGTTGATGGTCGAAAAGATACTCGGAGGGCAGGGCGAAGATGTTTTTACGAGTCGACAGGATCTCACCGATATAGAGTTGCTTATTCTTCGAAATATATTAGATAAACTCTTTGTGCATCAAAAAGAAAGTTGGGGTGAGGTGATGACAGAATTGCCCAAAATCATCTCAGTGGAGTCAAACCCTCGCGTCATTCATCTTGTTCAGCCTAACGATATCGTTTTAAAAATGGTTTTTGAGCTATCTATTGGCGATGTTTTAGGAACCTTTACATATTGTATTCCTTATATTGCCATCGATCATGTTCTTTCTCAGCTTATTGATAGCCAGTATAGTCGGTCAAAACACCAGTTTCTCAAGAAGGAAGCCGAGATGAAAGAAAATCTAGCCTTGGCTATGGTTGATATCTCCACAGAGCTTGGTAGGGCCGATGTGACCGTAGATGATATTGTTCGTTTACAAATTGGGGACATTCTGCCCCTTCGAACTAAAAAAACAGAAGATGTGCTTGTTAAAGTTGGGGGACTGAATAAGTTTGGTGCAACACTGGGTGTTTCGGATAAGCACTATGCGATCAAGATCAGTCAAGTATTTGCAAATTAGCGCTGTATTTATTGTATGTAGTCCCATAATAGGAAAGGATCCCATCACTCATGAGCGAAGCAAAACCATTTCAACTCGATCCTAATGAAAGTAGAAAAGTTGGCTATATTCCTCAAAAACAAATTGATTACTATGCATTGCGTCTTCATGTGATCGCTGGCGATCTAAGCGCAAATCAACTCAAAGCTGTCGCTGAAGTGGCTGAAAAATATGGCCGAGGTGAGGTACATATCTCAACCCGACAAGGGATGGAAATCCATTTTGTTCATGCCTCTAATCTGGACACCGCCCGACTCGAGCTTGACGCGGCGGGTATCAAGATGGGGGCGTGTGGTCCACGAGTCCGTATAGTCATGGGTTGTCCTGGTTCTGCCACCTGTAAGTTCGGCATTATCGAGACCAAGGCAATAGCAAAAGAGCTCGACCGACGATACTTTAGAACCGACACACCTTATAAGTTCAAAATGAGCGTGACAGGCTGTTCGCATAATTGTGCAAAAGCGACCGAGAACGACCTTGGGGTAATGGGGGGCTTGTTGCCAGCTTGGGATAAAAATATTTGTATCGATTGCAATCTCTGTGTCAACATTTGTCCAACAAAAGCCATTAGCAAGCAAGAGGTGAATGGTAAATCCGAGTATGTTCTCGAAGAAAGCGCTTGTATCAATTGCAGTGTGTGTACTCTGTCGTGTCCAGTTAATTCGTGGACAGCGTCTAAGTCAGGTTATACCTTGTTGATCGGAGGGACCTTAGGGAAAATTCCGCGCTTGGCTTCTGTGCTTAAGAAGTATATTCCCACCGAGGAAGAACTCTTTAATTTGGTTGAGCGAAGCATTGACTTTTATCGAAAGAATGGCCGCAAGAAAGAACGTTTTGGACATACCCTTGACCGCCTTGGGCTTGAAACCGTAAAAAAAGAGATCTTAGGCGAATGACCGATGTAGCTAAACGACTCGACTTATCTGGCGTAACTTGTCCGATGAATTTTGTAAAAACAAAGATAGCGCTCGACTCCTTGGATCAAGGTGATGTGCTGGAGGTTGTTCTTGATGAGGGCGATCCGATCTCTAATGTGCCCCGAAGCCTTAAAGAAGAAGGCCATCGGGTATTAAAGGTGATCCCCCATGGCGAGACGTTCATTGTCCATGTGGAGAAGGGCCGTGTCTGATAGTGCTCGACAAGAAGGGGCCAAAGCCAAATATCTCCCTATTTTTTTGGATGTCTCTCAAAAACGCGTTCTTCTGGTTGGTGGGGGAACGGTTGCTGCTGAGAAGGTGCGTGGGCTAAAACCTTTTGTGTCCGATATTACGATAATTGCCAAAACCATTCACCCCGACATTTCAGATGTGACAACTATTATCGGTGAATATTCCAAAAAAGTTCTCGATGGATTTGATCTCATTTACGCATGCACATCGGATCGTGAACTTAATCGGCGTATCCGTGACGATGCACATGAACACCACTTAATTGTAAATGTGGTGGACGACCCTTCTCTTAGTGATTTCATTTCGCCGGCGGTCTTTTGTTCGGATCCGATGACCATTGCGGTTTCGTCGGGGGGAAAGGATGTCAAACGTACGGTGGCTTTACGCGATCAGATTCGTGAGTGGATGACTTCACATGATTGAGTTTGAATCTGCTAAATCAAGGCTAATTGACCGAGAATATTTTTTGGGGGAGATCATTGCTCGATTGCCTGAAAGACATGTCTTACTGAGTACGTGTAACCGTGTTGAGTTGTATTCTGACGATCAAAAAAAGCCTACCCACCTGATGGATTTGAATATTCTCTATCATCTCTTTCGGGTAGTAAGTGGACTTGAATCCTCGCTAATAGGTGAAACGCAAATTCAACGTCAAGTTAAAGACGCCTACCTTACGTCTGTTCAGGCTGGGACGATCACAAGAGATCTTCATCTTTTGTTTCAGCGTGCGTTGCGGACGGGGAAGCGGGTTCGAACAGAGACCGAAATTTCTCGAGGGGCAGCGTCACATAGTCAGGTAGCGTTTAATATCATTCGACAATTCGAGCCGTATTTAGCCTCAGCCCAAATCACCATTCTTGGAGTGAATCACTTAAACTTCGCTTTGGTTCGCTATTTGGTCAAACACGGAGCCCAAACGATCTTTGTCGCCAATCGGACAATGGATAAGGCCAAACAATTTGCCAGCTATTGTGGAGGCAAAGTGTTCCCATTGAACGAACTGCCCCTCGTACTAATGAATACCGATATACTTATCTCGGCCACAACAGCGCCCCATTTACTTGTGCATGAATCGGACTTTCCACCACAACGGGATATGTTAGTGATCGATCTGGCCATGCCTCGTGATGTTGATGAACGGATCGGCTTGCTTCCTGGTGTTAAGCTTTTTAATATTGAGATGATCGAAAAAACAGCGACTCAAAATATTGATCAACGACGTCATATTGTGGCTAAAGCGGAAAACATTATCCATCAAGAGGTATTGGATTGCGTGTCAGTATTTCGGACATCTCCATGAAGATCCTTAGTCGACAAAGCCCCCTTGCGCTTATTCAGGTCATTGAGGTCATGCGCTTATTTCCCGACCTGAAGTTCGATATCGTGGCCGTTGAAAGCTATGGCGACCAACATCAAGAGATCTCGTTGTCGTCTAATCCCCCTACGGATTTTTTTACCCGAGAATTAGACGCGGCGTTGATCTCAGGCCAGGGAGATATTGCGATCCACTCAGCGAAAGATTTGCCTTATCCATTACCCCAAGGACTTTCGGTCATTGCTTTAATTGGGCCTGAAGATCAAAGTGACAGTTTAGTAAGTCGCGGACAATTATCTTTGAAGGAGCTACCGTTTGGGGCAAAAGTGGGCACAAGTTCGTTCTCTCGTCAGCAGTCAATATTTAAATATCGCCCCGATGTGAGCATCATCGATATTCGTGGAAATATCCAGCAGCGATTAGCCCTTGTTGACCAAGGGGAAGTCGACGCCATTGTCGTTGCCACCTGTGCCTTACTTAGACTCGGTCTCGAGAGTCGAATAACACAGAGGTTATCCTTTGATACTCATCCTTTGCAAGGCTATATAGCGGTGGTTTCCCGAACAGACAACCAAACCATGGCCTCTCTTTTTATGCCCGTTGATGTTCGACAAACGTGGGGTAAAGTCACTTTGGTTGGCGCTGGCCCAGGGGCTTCAGATCTGATAACGATTAGGGGTAAAAAGGTGGTAGATGCTGCTGCGGTGGTCTTATTCGATGATCTGCTAAACGAGACTATTCTTTCAGAAACGCGAGCGGAATGTATCTATGTGGGAAAGCGAAAAGGCCATCATGCTCTTGAGCAGAAAGACATAGAAGAATTAATGGCGCAACAGGCGCTATCTGGCAGATCTGTTTGTCGTCTTAAGGGTGGAGATCCTTTTATTTTTGGACGAGGAGGCGAGGAACTCGAGTATTTATCGTCCCGACTGATCGAGGTTGAGATTGTTCCGGGGGTAACGTCAGCTCTTGCCGCGGCAGCGGAAGCAAAGATCCCACTCACGAAACGGGGTATTTCTTCCTCTGTGGCCTTTTTGACTGGGCATCCCGCGTCGTCGTTGACGGTTCCGAATGCGGATACGTTGGTGTATTATATGGGAGCATCGGTATTGAAAGATATAGCCGAAAAGGTGCTAGAAAGCGGTCGATCCGACTCGACACCCGTGGCTATAGTGCATCAGGCCGCCAGTCCGACCCGTTCGGTGTTGCTGACCACCATCGCTAATATTCTTGAGGGTTTGATCGAGGCAGAGTCGCCATCCATTATCATTATCGGAAAGGTTGCTCATGGGTAAGATCCTATTTACAGGGACAACCCCTTCAATGTGCAAATTATCTGGAGAACTTGTATCTCAGCCCTTAATAACCCTTAAACCTGTTGATGATATGACACTTGTCGACAAAGCGATCCAGTATTTAACAATAACGGATTGGATTATATTTACCAGTCAGTTTACGGTGACCATTTTCTTTGATCGTCTCAAAGCGCTGCAATGGGATCATCGTTCACACGCTGTAAAAATGGCCAGTATTGGCCAAACCACCTCGGACCGTCTGCTGAGACAGGGCGTTAAGATCGATCTTCAACCCGAGATAGAGTCCTCTACGGGGCTCGTGAAAGCCTTTAAAGAACACGTTGAGTCTCCGAAACATATACTGATCCCTCGCTCTGACAGGGCATTGACGGTTTTGCCCGATGGACTCAAAACAATGGGACATAATGTTTCAACGGTTGTTGTCTATTCCAATCAATTACCACCTAAAACCACGCCATATGATTTGACTGAGTTCGACCGAGTCGTATTTACCGCGCCCTCCACGGTTATTAACTTTCATCAGGTATATGGTGATTTTCCTGATACTCTTTTCTACTATGTTCAAGGTGAAGAAACAGCAAAGGAGCTAGCTCAGTGGATAGATTCCGCCCATTTCGAACAGATCAGTCGATAAGAGACCATTATGCTGAGGTTATCTTGAAAGCAGAGGATCTTATTTGTCCCTATTTCGTCGTCGAAGGCGAGGGTGTTCATCAAGAAATTCCTTCCTTGACCGATGTTTTCTATTTTTCTATAGATGAACTTATCAACGAGCTATCCACATTACCCCAAATGGGTATCAATAAAATCCTTTTGTTTGGGGTGGTCGATGAAGGCCTAAAAGATAAATGGGGGCGTGCTGCTTATCAGGGTGAACCTTTGATCGTTCGTGCGATCAAAGCGATCAAATCGTATTGCCCACTCATTACGGTGATGAGCGATGTTTGTTTGTGTGGATACACCGACCATGGCCATTGTGAGATCGATAGTAACGATGAAACGTTACCCTTTCTTGCGGACATGGCGTTGGTTCATGCACGAGCGGGGGTCGACTATGTTTCCCCCTCGGCCATGATGGATGGTCAGGTGCAGGCGATTCGAGAACGACTTGATTCTGAAGGGTTCCAGACGACCAAGATACTGGCTTACTCTGCTAAATATGCCTCTAACTTCTATGGGCCATTTCGGGATACGGTGCATTCGACACCTGCTTTTGGTGATCGTAAAACCTATCAGATGGATTTTCGGAATGTCTCCCAAGCACTCGACGAAGTACGTGCCGATATTGATGAAGGGGCGGATTGGGTGATGGTCAAACCGGCACATACCTATCTTGATGTGATAAAGACGGTCCATCATGCCTTTCCTGATCGTCAGGTGGTGGCTTATCATGTATCGGGTGAATACATGATGCTGAAATCGGCAGCCAAGGTGGGTATTATCAATGAGATCGATGCCGTATGGGAAGTGCTCACGGCGATCAAACGGGCTGGGGCGACGTTGATCATTACGTATTATGCAAAAATGGTTGCTGCTATTCTGGTGAAACCCTGTGAACGTTAGTCGGTCCTTAGATGCTTTCCAACAGGCCAAGAAACGGATGCCTGGCGGTGTTAATAGCCCTGTTCGAGCGTTTACGGCCGTTGGCGGAGTGCCGCGCTTTATTGATCATGGTAAAGGCTCTTCGATCGTTGATGTAGATGGAAATGCCTATTTGGATATGTGTGGATCATGGGGAGCGTTAATCCTTGGTCATGCTCATCCTTATGTCCTTGAAGAGGTTGAAAAGGTCATACGAAAAGGGACGACGTTTGGGGCCCCCACCGCATACGAGACACATTTGGCCCATATGATGGTAGATGCGGTGCCGACGCTCGAGCAGATTCGTTTGGTTAGTTCTGGGACCGAAGCGG
>CAIUCY010000247.1 GCA_903897765.1 uncultured Candidatus Marinamargulisbacteria bacterium
CGCTGGGGATTCAATATTATCCGTAGCATCTGCTACATCAATTTGCTCTAAAATTGCTTCCGTCATTGCCTTGCCTCTCTTTTTAGTATCTCTTAGATCTTAATGGACTCGAAAGCCCTGATCACAAAAGACAATATGTTGTCTACGACAAACACATAAACCGCCACAAACACCAAGATCACGAGGATCACTGAAACGAGTGCCAACACTTTTTTTCGCGTTGGCCAACTTACCTTAGTAAGTTCTTGTTTTGTATCATTCAAATAATCTTTAAGCTTCATATAACCCTTTGTCTTTAATATTGGCAGGCCTGGCCGGACTCGAACCGACAACAAGCGGTTTTGGAGACCGCCGCTCTACCAATTGGAGCTACAGGCCTACTTTTCTTCTTTATGAGTGGTGCTTTTTTTACACCACTTGCAGTACTTCTGAAGCTCCAACTTTTCAGTTGTATTCTTTTTGTTCTTATTTGTAGAGTAATTCTTTCGATCGCACTCTTTGCAAACCATAGTAACCAAGACTCTCACTAGCGCACTCCTATTCTTCATTTAAAAAAAGTCAACAGCGCATGACTTTATCATGGTAGAGGGAGGCGTGTCAACGTCCTGTCTTTGAAGCAACAGCAATTGCATCAACGAAATAAGAGTGCGATAATTTTAGAATGAAGTTGACCCTTGATCCTTGCACCCCATCGCAATGTCGCCCCCTTCCTGACTTCACTCGCTTGGAATTTGGCAAGCTCTACACTGACCATATGTTTACGATGGAATACTCGCCCGAATTGGGGTGGCAGAACCCAACGATCTCTCCTTTTAAAAATTTATCCTTATCCCCAGCGACACTGGTTCTTCACTATGCGCAAGAAATATTTGAGGGGCTTAAGGCCTATACCCGTGTCGATGGAGATGTCGGTCTGTTTCGTCCCCGCGACAATTTTATCCGCATGAATAACAGTGCCAAGCGTATGAATATGCCGGAATTCGATATCGAAATAGCCTTGAATGGATTATTTAAACTACTCAAACTCGATAAACGTTGGGTGCCTCCGCAAGAAGGCGCTAGCCTCTATATTCGACCGGCAATGATCGCGACCGATGCTGTCATCGGCCTAAAACCGTCGACCTCTTACCTCTTTTATATCATCATGAGCCCGGTCGGGCCTTATTTTAAGATCGGTGAAAAAGGTCTGAATATATTTGTTGAGGAACAATATGTGCGCGCTGTCCGTGGCGGCATTGGCGAGGCTAAGGCAGGCGCCAACTATGCAGCATCCCTATTGGCAGCCTCTGAGGCCAAAAAGAAAGGCTTTGCGGATGCCTTGTGGCTTGACGGCGTGGAGCGTCGCTACGTTGAAGAGGTTGGAACGATGAATATTTTCTTTGCCTATGGCAGCAAAGTCATCACACCCAAATTAAATGGAAGCTTATTACCGGGTATCACACGTCAAAGTATTATTGAACTGTTGAAATCATGGGGAGAAACGGTAGCCGAAGAATCCATCGATATCAATACATTAATTGCAGATATTGATGCTGGACGATGCACCGAATGTTTTGGCTCAGGAACCGCGGCCGTTATCAGCCCCGTGGGTAGCCTTCATTATAAAGGCATCGACCACCCCATATCCGGTGAAGCCATTGGCCCCGTCAGTCAAAAGATCTTCAAAGCCCTAACAGATATTCAGTATGGCAAAGCCAAAGATGCATTTGGCTGGACAAGAACGATCTAAACTCACTCGAAGACTGATACGGTTTACAGTGCGATACCGATCCCTCCCGCAAGAATAAGCCCACCTCGGTTTGATGGGTCTGATGATGAATTCCCCACGTAATCTGTGAATTTATTCGCGACAACAACACCATATCCCAATTCGATATTGGCATGGAGAAGCCCGACCTTTCCATCAACCCCGAGTCCTAGCATAGCAAGTGTAAATTCATCGTCATATTTAATATGACTTGAATCCGATCCCGGCAACCATACATATTCATAGTTATATTGATATGACATAAGCGCTAGTGACACATAAGCCCCTGTTCCAGGAAGCCAAATATCACTGGGAGTATCATAATAATAACGAAGTCCATAGCTCAAAATATTGTAGTTTGAAAACATTTTGCTATTATCATAGCTGTAGTTATAGCCCGCGATGGTACTAAAGGCTCCGAATACTTCTAACGTATCGTTAAGAACTAAAACAAACTGATGACCAAAGTAGGCATATGGGGCACCCACACCAATAGCCCATTTTATAAGGGGTCGTTTTGGCGAATCTTTGACGGGGATTTTCTCGACTTGAGCCGTTTTCTGATCATTTATTAAGCCATTCGCATAGTTAATATTAAGAATATTGAATCGATCTATAGATAATAAGCCAAAACTACTATTAACTTTCAGGGTCGTTGTATCCTGAGAAATAACCGTTCCATTGATGACCGTGCCGTCTCTTAGTGATATCGTTTCGGCCTGAAGAGGGATCGCTATCGCAAATAGAAGCACAAGGACCTTAAATGATTGTTTCATCGTTTTTTCCTTTAAGAAAAATAGGCTAATACTATTATACCTCAATTAAATCTTGCCGTCGATTTCACGGATAATGGGCAGCAGTTTTGACTCCCTCGCTTGGGGTTTGCTGTGATGATAGCGAGCCACCTCGATAATGTCGGGAAGCGTACCGATGCTTTGAAGCATTTGAGCCCCAAGTTCACCATGATTCACTAGGACGGTCATTTTTTGCCAGAATTTACTTCTCGTGTGGGCATGAGCTTTCTTCTCTAAAAGAGCCCCGTCCTTCCAGTTTTGCAACAACACATAAAGGGATCGCGACCAAACAGAAATCGGCAGGAACGATTTTCCCACATCATGGAGTAGCGCCGCCCGAATGAAGGTGGTCTTATCAACCCACGTATAATCGTGGGTATGCTGACGACCCAAAAACGTCTGAGCAAGTAAGAGCGAGTGACGCTGGTCTTGAAGCGCCATTCGATAGAACATAACTTGCTCGATTTGAGGGAGGTATAGTCTGACAAACTCAATATCCGAAAGCGTTAGGCGCGATTTAACAGCCTGCCGGAATTGACGATAACGATGCCAAATGGCCTTAATACTCACCCCTGCCCCCTCTCTCCTTCGCTTCGCTCGCAAAGAGGGGAAGCTTGAAGCGTTGCTATTTTGATCTTAGTTAATACCTGAAACAAGTCACGATCGACCTCTTCATTTTGTATCCTGCAGATCGAATATCCACGTTCTCTCATAAGTTTATCTCGAATATTATCTTTTTCTTTTGTAAATTC
>CAIUCY010000248.1 GCA_903897765.1 uncultured Candidatus Marinamargulisbacteria bacterium
ATTACCAATGCGTTTCGAAAGAAAACCGACAAATTGTCACCAGAAGAAAAGAAACGAGCCTTGCGATATAGAGATGAATACCTGCAAAGGTTAAAGGAAGGGGTCTAGAATGACTAAAAGCACGTTTGATGAACTGATGGAGAATCCTCGAACAAAAAAAATGGTTAATGATGAATATCAAGAGTTGCTTCTTAAAGAATTATTTTTGGCCATGTCAGAAGGCGATACCTTATCTGTAAGAAAGTTGGCCAAGGCTGTTGGGTTATCACCAAAAGTTATCCAAGGTATTCGAACAGGAAAACAAAAGAATATAAGACTTAGCAATTTTATTAATATTACACATTCGCTTGGATATCATATTGATTTGGTGAAAGGAAGAAAAACGGTACATCTAGAAGAATTTGTGGCTGTTTAGTCTATACTTTCTAGGTACAGATTTGCCAAGCCAAAATCTCCCCTAGCCCCTCATAGGCAAGAGGGGGATTCGGGTTTTTGTATCCCTGCATTTTGTCAGTAGCAAGCTGATTGAGCCGCGATTAGACTGTAGAAAAAGTAAAGATCAACCCTGTGCAAGGGGATCTGAGCTTTTTCACAAGGATAACAAGGTGAGCCCTTGCTACTGACTAGCGGGTGGAGATCCAAAGAGGAGGGACGGTAATGAGTCCCTCACTCTTTGATTAGTTTTAGATATGTCGAGAAAAGAATGTCAGGGTTTCTTCCGCTGCTTTTTGATAAGAAAATTCATTAACTCTTTCAAGTCCCTTTTTTATCAACGATGTCCGTAACACCTCATCCGATAGAAGCGTTGAAAGTGCGCTAGTGATCGCCCCTGTATCGCTTGGGTCAACCAACAGAGCGGCATCCCCTGCCACTTCGGGAAGACTCGTGGTTGTCGACGTAATAACAGGGGTGCCAACCGCCATCGCTTCAAGAACGGGCAACCCAAAGCCTTCATAATTCGTGGCGAACAGAAAAATAGTTGCTTTTTGATACAGGGCGACTAAATCCTCTTTGGATAAGTCCATGATCAAACGTATACGCTTTGGATTTTGTTTAATGAGGGTTTGTATCTCTAGGGAAGGGGCAGGGTGATCTTTTGTGACGATGATGAAGGGAATGTCCTCTTGAAGGGCCAGACATGCTTTGATCATATTGCCCAAATTCTTTCGGCTTTCAAAAGGTGCAACGGTTAATATATAGCGTTTTGGAAAATGATATTTTTCTAACACAGTTGATGTAGTACTACGAGTTGTTGTAATAAAATCGGTGTCAATCCCATTATAAACAACCGTGGTGTGGTCAAGGGGAATATTTAAATGTTTGAGTAGATCATCTTTTGTATACTGGCTGACAGCAATAAACCCAACGGCTTGACCTAGTTCTTTTTTCCCTCGTCGCGTCATCCACCATAGATCAAGCTTCCATTGTAGTCGCTTCCAAAAGGATGTCGCTTGTTCAATTTCAAGTTTACGAAGGGGGAAATACATAATGTCATGAACCGTGACAGTGTAGGGAAGATCGAGAGGGGTCACATTGTATTGTCCACTAAAGTGAAAAAGATCAATGCCATTCTTTTTAAGAAAATGAGAAAAGTTTTTTGAGATCTGCCAAACTTTCAATGTTGGCTTGTAAAGAAGTAGCTTAAAACGCTTTAGTCCAGGGAGGTCAGGGATAGGCTTGCCTTCAATAAAAACAGGGCGGAGCTGATCTGGCTCAGGCCAGTTTTCGAGTAGATTGATCAGATAGCTTCCGATCCCTCGTCCGAGGGAACAATCTTGAAGCGGGCGGCAATCAATGGCGATGGTCATGTCGTTAGAAGTTTCTTTCGTAATTTCCATTCAGCTAAGTTTGATGACCTATCCACGTGGGCTTCAACCATGATTCGTTTGAAAGGATTTAGTCGAATATTCTGAAAGAATATTTTCTTTATGGACTGAATTTCATTATTATGATTATCGTTGTTTGATGAAATTGACTTGTTCTCATTATACATTCTAGATCCAGCCAATAATTGATCAATAAAATGAAATGCCATATTTTCTTTAACGGCCCTCATCCAGTACTCATAATCTAAACCAAGATAGAGATTTTCATTGAGTGCCCCTAACGTTAAATAAACTTCTCTTTTCCAAAAAACAGCAGGCTGGCATAAGGTGCATTTGTAAAACAAGCTGTAAAATGTGGGTTTGAAAGTGGGATATAAGTGCAGACTGTTTCCTTCAATGTCTACCCACATTCCATTGCCATACACAAAGTCGCTCGTAGCCCAAGGCGCTTCCAATACATAACTGAGGCAATTTGGATAATAAGTGTCGTCACTATTAAGCCAGCAAAGAATGTCCCCAATGGATAATTTCAACCCTTTGTTTATAGCATGAGCCTGTCCATTGTCTTTTTCGGAAAACCATCGATAGCTTACGCCTAAACAGTTAATAGGTGAGCGGTCTGTGGGGAGGTGAAAATCAAGCCCTTTAATGTGTTTTGTTTCAGTATGACTATTTATAATGTTTTCGTATTTTAAAATAACATCGCTTGTATTATCGGTAGATTTTCCATCCATGATAATGTAGTCAATATAAAAATTTCCCTGTTGAGTAATCACCGAAAGGATAGTTTCTTCGATAAATCTCCCTTGATTGAATGAAGGGGTAACAATAGAGATAACCGAGTATTGCATTATTGAAAGAATAACATAATTTGATGTATCTTGAATATGAATGGATTGAACCAGCCATTTAAAAAGAGTGTTTTATCATAGCCCCAAATTATAGTGATTTTGTGAACCTGTTTTTTCGCCAACCGTTTGTTTCGATTAAATACAAATATTCAGTTAAGGAGATATTGAAGGCACTATCTATTGAAAATATTCCATGATTTTCGATCAAAATACCCCTTACGACTCCCCCCTCGCGTGAGCTGTTGCCTTTTCCATTTTCCATATTTAGAATTACTGTATAGATATGAGTCTTCTCCATGGTGTGTCGCGAAGGTTCCTTCAAGGTACCCATTTACAAGCCCCGCATCCTTCAGTTTATGATAAAGGAACGCATCGTCACCACAATAGACTTTTCCTTGAGTATTAGGGTAAAACTTCCCCTCAAGTAAACTTTTAACAATGGACCCCCTTATACCAAACACACCGCCGGCTACATTCATATTCTGAGGTGTAAGAATTGGATAGATAATATGGTTTTCCCCATAAACTTTTGTTGGACTATTGGGAAGGTTTTTTTCGGGATTATACCCATTATCAATGTATCGCATACCGATCATTCCGGCATTAGGAATGTTTCTAATTGAGTTACAAAGTAGGTCTAAGCTTTCTCGCGAGAAAGTGATATCTGAATCCATCGAAATGATGATCTCTGGAAATTCAATCTTTGATTTTATCCACTCTTCAACTACCGAGTTCATTGCATTTGCTTTACCAATATTTTTCTTTAAAAAGACTGTCGATATTTGTTCATATTTGAGGTTTTGGAGTTCCTCTTTCAACCCATCCCTTGAATTATTGTCAATGATGATCACTTCAAAATCTTGACTGCCATTTATAACATTATACAAGGACTTAATGGTTGTCATAGCCCTCTCTTTATGGAAGTAAGTCGCCATTAAGATTAATGTTTTACTGTTAGAAATTTTCATTTTTGATTCCCTTTATTGTTGTCTGATCGATGAATTAAATTAATGATATGTTGCCCTATTCTATGCGAAATATTTAGCTTATGCCATAGACTTGAGTGTCAAAATTATACAAGGTGTTTATTGTTTCTTGGATGTTTGAGGAATTTAATCAATAATTTGAGCCAACTGTTGATGCGTCGTGGATAAAGTTGATGAGCATAACGAAATTCTCGAGCCGCTTTTTTGCTTAAACCATAACTAAATAATTTCCATGCAAAATTCTCTGCATATTCTGAATAAAACTTTTTTTCTTCAAGATCGATTATATATTCGTCTTTTACAAAATTTATAAATGAAATAGAGTTTGTTTTGTTTGATGGACTATACATATCACGCCAAATATTATCTTGTATCTTGGCCGCTGTTTGGCTTTGAATTTTAGCGTATAGATGAGAAATATTGTTCCCATGATCGCGATAGAAATATAAGTTCTCTGCAATATTGGCCCCTTGCCCTTTAGATAAAATTCGGGTCCATAGCTCATAGTCCTCTGCATGTTTGTAGTTCTTATCGTAGGATATTCCCGAATTCCGAAAAAGAACACTTCCATGTATGAATGTGGTTCCAAGAGGTAGAAACGAAATAATTTGTTCATGTGTTCGTGGAGCAAAAAGCGTTCGTATGCGTTGGTCATTCTCGTCGATGACAGTTGCGAAACTTCCAACAATATCGATATTGTTGTTGTTTTCCAAATAATACAATTGTTTCTCAAGTCGATTCGGAGCGGAGTAGTCGTCAGCATCTTGTCTTGCGATATATTTACCGCGAGCGATCGAAATCCCTTCGTTAAGAGTATCGATTAATCCCTTATTTGATCTTGAAACTACTTTAATTCTACTATCGTTGTAAGAATTAATAATATTAAGGCTTTTATCGGTTGAACCATCATTGATGATGATAAGTTCAAAATCAGGGAAAGTCTGATCGATAATGCTATCAATGGACTGCCTCAAATAAGGTTCCGCATTGTAAACTGGGAGAATGATGCTAATCAATGGCGGCATTTTTTAGAATTATATCATAAGGGAATAAACGATAGGGTGGCTTGACTGATTTAACGAAGAAGCATATATACGTAACCATGAATTATACGGTTATTAAGATAATCGGTGGTCTCGGTAACCAACTTTTCCAATATGCTTTTGGGCGAGCGGTATCACAGCATAATGGTACTGAGTTGGTCCTTGATGTTTCAGCGTTTAAAGATTATAAACTGCATCAGTTATTCCTCCATAAATTTAATATTAAGGGGCGTTGTGTAAGGAATGCCTCAAAGCCTCTTTTTTGTGGGCTTGGATTTGTTTCTAAACTCCTCCGTTGGTTGAAGAATATTCCAGCTGTCGATACCTCTTTTGAGGAAGATGGATTAGCCTTTAATCCTGAGTATTTTAATATGGACTCAAGTGGATATTTCGATGGATATTGGCAGTCAGAAAAATATTTTCTATCTGTAAAATATGAGTTGCTTAACGACATAACGTTGAGAGTTCCGTTATCTGACAGAAGCGTTCAGCTTTCGAGTGAAATGAAAAAGGGGAACTCGGTTTCTATCCATATCAGAAGGGGAGACTATGTTACGAACCCTCAGGCGAATAAAACACATGGTGTCCAAGGGTTAGATTATTATAATAATGCCGTGCAATATATCCAGGCCAATGTTCCTGCTCCAATATTTTATCTTTTTTCTGATGATAATGATTGGGTTCGGGAGAACTTCTCATGGCTAAAGAAGGCAGTTGTAGTTGATCATGTTCAAAAGGATGCAAACTATGAAGATCTGGTGTTAATGTCTCAATGTAAACATCACATCATAGCGAATAGCTCATTTAGTTGGTGGGGGGCATGGCTCGGAGAGTCGTTAGAAACGATCGTGGTTTGTCCTAAGAATTGGTTTGCTGCTAATAGCGGACTTTCATCGATTGATCTGATTCCAGCGAGATGGGTGTCTATCTAAATCAGCATTAACTAACCTAAGACCACATGTTAAAATACGAGGCAATGAAATCTCCTTCTTCCATTATCTCAAAGTTGTTTTCAGGTTTACCATTTTTCCGACTCTCTATCATGCTTGATAGAATGAGATTCCCTCTCAATAAATCTGAACTAAAACCTGTTTCAGTTTGTGTCCCCTGTTATGAAATGCATGGAAGAGGTGCTGAATATCTTCGTCGATTACTGGATTCATTATGCGATCAAAGTTTTAAGGATTTTGAGGTTATTATTTCAGACCAATCCAAGACCGCTGATGATATTCAGGAATGTGTGAAAGAATATGCTAAGAAGCTAAATATTGTTTATGTTAAGCATAGCGGGGCAAGTTCATCATCAAATATGAACAATGCGATTAAGTGCGCTTCACATAAGATTATCAAACCTTTGTTTCAAGATGATTTCTTAATAAATTCTTTTGCTCTTCTAGAGGTGGCGGGTTGTGAAGAGGGTTGGGGCGCTTCAAGTTTTATCCATACAAATCAAGATCAGTCCCGTTATTTCAATAAACAAGTTCCCTTTTGGAATGAGGATTTGCTCATGGGTAAAAATACAATCGGCTGCCCCTCTGTTATTTATTTTTATAAAACGGACGCCACATATTTTGATGAAAAATTAATCTGGCTTATGGATTGTGAGTTTTATTACTTGCTGTTTCGCTTATATGGTTTGCCAAACATTATTCCCTCGAACCATGCTTGTATTCGGTTATGGGGTGATTCCGTATCCAGTCATACTTCAGAATTAACGATACAAGAGGAAGAGAAATATGTACATTTAAAGCACGGGTATAAGCCGATTGTACATGGAGATAGTATCAGTAATAACTTCTCAAATTATAAGCGACAGGTTGCTATCTCGGTTGATAAAATTGTCCAACAGGATAGTTCTCATTACCGAGTATTCTTGCAATTAGAGCCCCCCGAAGTATTATCTATTGTTGATGATATTATTAAAGCTCAAGACAATTATGATCTAATATTGGCTTGGAATGAGGATGTTCTTCGTGCCTGTCGAAATGCTGTATTATTTCCCTTCGGAACCTGTTGGATCCAAGATCTCAATGTCAATGTTAATCAAAAGATGTATGCAGTTTCTTTTCTGATATCAAGAAAGAAACTAACCTCAGGGCATCAATTAAGACATGAAATATTTAAACGCTTGCCCCAAAATGTAGGCACTCTTGCAATTACAAAATATATAACGCCTCCTCGAATTTCAGATAAGGGCACAACATTAAAACCCTTTCAGTATTCGATTATTATTGAAAATGGCATAGTTAATAACTATTTTACCGAGAAGCTAATTGACTGTTTTGTGACGAAAACAATTCCGATATATTATGGTTGTCCTAATTTAGGGAGCTATTTTAATTTAGATGGTGTGTTTTTGTTTAAAACACTTAACGATCTTGAAAATGTATTGTTATCGATTGAAGAAAACACATATTTTGAAAAAGTAAAGGCGATAGAGGCGAACTTTGAGAAAGCCAAGAACTACATTAAGTTTTGGGAAAGGGTCGATGATTGTATCGATGAAAAACTGAATAGCTAGAACTCAAATTTTTGTGTTTCTGCAAATACAAATTATGAAGTCTTTTTCAGATAATGATGGAACAATTTCATGGCTCTTATAGTTTTGATAATAAATTGTTTCTAGTTCGAAACTTGATAGCCCTAGCCAAATTGATATTTTATCTTCATCTATATGAAATGTTTTATGGTGCCCCATTTTTAATGCAATTTCAGAGTCATCCTGTTTATAGGGAACCGAGAAAATTAACATGCCTTTTGGTTTTAGTGCCGAACTAAACGATTTAAATAATGCGGGGATGTTCTCTGGATCCAGATGCTCCACCGTTTCAAAAGAGATAATCTTGTCGAAAATGTTTGAGTACTTGATATCTAATAGATTTGATTGAAGGAATTCAGCGTTCTTTGTTGTATTATACTTTTTTTTAATTTCACGAACAATTTTGGCATTGATGTCAATGCCTATAACTTTTTTTGCTTTGTTGGCAAGTAATATGGTTCCGTATCCTGTTCCACAAGCAAAATCACCTACGATATCATCCGAGGATATAATGTTTTCAGCAAATTCGTATCTACGGAAATGGTTTTTTTGGTACATATCGAATTTATTGAAATCAATTTGATTGGAGTCAATAAATATTCTTTCACCATTTTCCTCGAAGTACTTTCTTTGTGTTGTGAATAGTTTAACTAATAATTGTTTAATATTCTTCATTTGTCGCTCCCATTCTATGTATTGCTGATGCATTATACTCTCTCTTAATTGTATCCTGCATTATTTTTTGTTTTGTTTTCTTTAGGCTATACACAGGTCCAAAACCCGTTACAATATACCGGTAGAATGAATAATACCCACCCCGTTATTTTAATTAGTGGCTCTTCTGGTATGGTGGGCCGTAATTTGATTGAACACCCTGAATCTAATAAATATAATATTCTCACTCCTACCAGTAAAGAACTAGATTTATTGGATTATTCGGCAGTCCGTTGTTATTTCCAGAATATGAAGCCCGATATCATTATTCATGCTGCTGGTAGAGTCGGTGGTATTCAGGCTAATATGGCACATCCTGTTGATTTTCTTGTTCAGAATTGGGACATGGGGCGAAACCTGCTCATAGCTGCTAGGGAAAGTGGAGTGAAGAACCTGCTCAATCTGGGCAGTTCCTGCATGTATCCCCGTGATGCAGAGAACCCATTAAAGGAAACGATGGTGTTAAAAGGCGAATTAGAATCAACGAATGAAGGCTATGCCTTAGCAAAAGTATCAGTGGCTCGACTAGCGCAGTATTTATGTCAGGAGGACGGTACACTTCAATACAAAACATTAATCCCATGTAATCTTTATGGCAGATGGGATAAGTTCGACCCAAGTCACTCCCATCTTGTTCCGGCCATTATTGTCAAAGTTCATCAGGCGATGGAAAAAAGTGATGAGTTTGTTGAGATCTGGGGTGATGGTCTGGCTCGTCGAGAATTTATGTATGCAGGAGAAGTGGCCGATGCCATTTGGTATTGTGTTCAGAATCTTAATAAATTGCCTCAAAATACCAATATTGGGATCGGGCAGGACTACTCAATCATGGATTACTATACTGCGGTTGCCGCTGTTTGTGGCTATAAAGGAAGCTTTAAATATGATCTGAGTCGTCCGGTTGGTATGAAGCAGAAACTCGTTGACACAAAAATACTGAATGATCTGGGTTGGCGTTCAAAACAAAGTTTAATTCAGGGTATCGAAAAAACTGTAGAGTTCTATCGTAAGGAGATATTTAAGTGATAAAAATTCGTGTAGGTGACATTCAACTTGGGCCAGAAGAGAAAAAAGAATTACAGGATGTTATTGATACCTCTCGTTTATCAGAGGGACCCAAAACAGCCATTTTTGAAAAACTTTGGGCAGAGTTTATCGGTACGAAGCACTGTATTGCCGTCAACTCGGGAACTTCTGCATTAATTGCGGGACTTTATGCTTTACTTTACGATACACGCTTTCCCAAGTTCAAAAAGGGCGCCAAGGTCATAACCACTCCTTTGACTTATGTCGCCACAAGTAATGCCATCGTTTTGGCTGGGTTAGAGCCTGTATATGTTGATGTTGATCCAAGAACATTTGCCTTAAATATCCAGCAAGTTGAGGACTTATTGAAGTCGTCTGATCCAGATGAGTATTGTGCAATCCTGCCCGTACATTTGATGGGGTATATGAATGATATGCCTGCCATTTGCTCAATAGCAAAGAAGTATGATTTAGTCGTATTTGAGGACGCTGCACAAGCGCATGGATCAATACTAGAAGGAAAGAAAGCTGGGACTTGGGGGCTTTTGGCAGACTATTCTTTTTATATAGCTCACAATGTTCAGGCTGGTGAAATGGGCGCTGTCGTTACAAGTGACGATCGACTCCGCGAATTGGTTGTTCAGGTTAAGGCCAATGGACGTTTCTGCAAATGTCGTACATGTACTCGTTCAAAAGGTTATTGTCCTCATCACGATGACGATTTTGAGCCCCGTTTTACACATGAGTTTATTGGGTTCAATTTTAAGATTAGCGAATTCCAGTCTGCTATAGCGATTCCACAAGTGAAGCGAATAGGCCAAATTATTGCTGATCGCCAACATAATGTTAAGCATTTAAATGAATTGCTTGACTCTTTTAAAACACGGCTAGATTTGCCTATGTATTCTCCAGATATCTCGTACCTTGCCTATCCACTCATCATTAAGGACCCAAGTATTAATCGTCATAAGTTAATGCTTGATCTTGAGAAGGCAGGGATTGAAACGCGAACACTATTTGGGTGTATTCCTACTCAGCAGCCTTCCTATTCCGGATACAAATCAAGATACAACGGAAGATTACCGAATGCAGAATACGTCGGCACTCACGGCATTTACATCGGGTGTCACCAGTATCTTAAACAAGATGACATAGAGTATATAGCTGCAACGATAAGTAAAATACTTATTACAAACTCGCTGCGGGGTGCCTAGATCCAGACTAATGTTTTATCTGGTAAAATATTGAGACATGGCTAGTAGTAACTCCGTTGTTGTCATTCCAGTCTATAAAGAAACCCTTTCAACTTTCGAAATTATCTCTTTGGAACAAACTTTTCGGATTCTCAACAAGCATGATATATGCTTGATCGCCCCTGACAACATCGACATCAAAAACTATAAGGTAATCATTAATAAATTTTCAGATGATATTAATATTATGCTGATGTCGAGTATCAATTTTTCATCTATCAGTAGCTATAATGCCATGATGATGTCAGTTGAGTTCTATGAGAGATTCTTGTCCTATGAATTTATGCTTATTTGCCAATTAGATTGTTTTGTTTTTTCTGATGAATGTGATGCTTGGTGTGCTAAAGGCTATGACTATATTGGTGCTC
>CAIUCY010000249.1 GCA_903897765.1 uncultured Candidatus Marinamargulisbacteria bacterium
GATTAAAAAAGAAAGGGCGATTATATTTTTGTTTAAAGAAAAGATGAACAATAAATGATAACCGATTCTTTACTAGCCCCTATTTTAAGACAGCAAACAGCGGTACTTCGATCCTTAAAGAAAATCCTTCCCACAACAATGCCAATGGATAAAATGTCGATATATATACAATCAAATAATGTTTATGTGAGTGTTCAAAATGCTATGGTAGCGCAGCAATGGGTTTTTATAAAAAAAACGGTTCTTTCAAAACTACAAGAACAACAACAAAAAATCAAAGATATAAAAATTCAGATCGAGCCTACCCCCCCCCCAGTTATAACCCAAAAAAACAACCAACCTTGTCAACAATGTGGATCAAATTTACTAAGAAAAGGCGAAAAATTTTGTGCATTATGCCAATCATCATCAGATGATGCCCAACGACAACGTGTTTTTCAATTTCTAAAAGAAGCCCCTTGGTTACGATATGAAGATCTCGATAAAAAAGATAAAAAACTCATAGACTATGAGGCTTTCATGCGAGAAAGAACATTTCAAATAAACAGAATCTATGATAAAATCGGAATGGAGTATTGGTCATGGCACCGCAAAAAGGACTCAATCAACTTAAATCAATTTAAGACAAGCATAGAAGAATACGTGATTACAAAACTAAATATTCATCCGCAACATTTAATAATGGAACAAATAAAATCCAATGTACCAAAACGGTGGTACAAGCTGTATGAGCAGCAAAACCACTAAAAGGAGAGAACTATGGTAGAAGGCACCTATAAAGCATCAGACATTAAAATTCTAGAAGGACTCGAGGCGGTAAGAAAACGCCCCGCAATGTATATTGGATCTACAGATAAAAGTGGCCTTCATCATCTCGTTTACGAAGTCCTTGATAACAGTATAGATGAAGCTTTGGCAGGCCACTGTAATGAAATTAAGGTCATTTTTGGTGCAGATGGATCCTGTAGTGTTGAAGACAATGGACGAGGCATTCCCATTGATATCCATCCTGATCGAGGAGTAAGTGCAGCAGAGGTTGTTTTAACTGTACTTCATGCAGGTGGAAAATTTGAAGGAAAAGGATATAAAGTCTCAGGAGGCTTACATGGTGTTGGCGTTTCTTGTGTGAACGCACTATCAACAAAACTCTTATTGGACGTTCATACCGATGGGAAACACTATACACAGTCCTTTTCTAAAGGGGATCCAGATGCTCCGGGCATAACCGTTCCCTCTCCAACCAAGGAAACAGGAACGAAAGTAACTTTTTTCCCTGATAAAACAATTTTTGAAGAAACGAATTTTGAATATCAGGTTATTGTAAACCGATGTAAAGAAATGGCGTATTTAAACAAAGGCATTAAAATCTTGCTTACTGACAATCGACCAGAAGAACCCCTCCACGATGAATTCCAATTTGAAGGAGGTATTGTTTCTTATGTTCAGGCTCTTGATGCGAACAAAGAACCGCTTTTCAAAGATCCCTATTATATTTTTAAAGAAAAAGATAATTCAGCCGTCGAAGTAGCCCTTCATTATAGTAAGAATTACTATGATGAGCATGTTATTTCGTTTGTGAATAATATACGAACCAAAGAAGGGGGCTCTCATGTCGTCGGCTTTCGAACCGCCCTCACCCGCTCCCTTAATTTGTTTGGGAAAAAATACAAAATGTTTAAGGGAGATGAAATTTTAACAGGAAACGATACTAAAGAAGGTTTAACCGCCATCATTTCTATCAAGATACAAGACCCTCAATTTGAGGGGCAAACAAAAGCCAAGCTTGGAAATAGTGAGGTTCGAGGGCTCGTGGATGGAATCGTGGGAGAAGCACTTGAGATGATTTTTGAACGTGATCCAGCGACAGCTCGAGAAATCATTAATAAGTCTTTATTGGCAGCAAAAGCACGTGAAGCCGCCCGAAAAGCGCAAGATCTTGCGCGAAGAAAAAATGTATTGGAAAGCACAACCTTGCCAGGCAAATTGGCCGATTGTTCCGAAGCAAACCCGGAACTTACAGAAATATTCATTGTTGAGGGTGATAGTGCTGGTGGAAGCGCAAAGCAGGGGAGAGATCGAAACTATCAAGCCATTCTTCCCCTTAAAGGCAAAATATTAAATGTTGAAAAAGCACGCTTAGATAAAATACTTGAAAATACAGAGATAAAAGCGCTTATTACTGCCATTGGGCCGGATGTTATTGCCCGATTAGATCGCGAAGAACCCTTGACGAGAGAGGATGTTCTTAAAAAAGTACGATACCACAAAATCATTATTATGACGGATGCGGATGTTGACGGCGCACACATTAGAACCCTACTTTTGACCTTCTTTTATCGTTATGCACGAGAAATTATAACTGAAGGGCTCATGTATATTGCCCAACCCCCTCTTTACCTCGTTAAAAAGGGAAGCAGCAAAGAATACGCCTATAATGAGGAGCAAAAAAAAGAAATTATGAGTCGTTTCAATTTGGCGGGTATTACGCTTTATACAAAAGGAAAAACACGAAGCCTTCAACAAAAAGATATTTTGTCCTTTGTTGAACGATTGTCCCAACTCCGTGACTTATTGGTTGATAGCGAAAAACGACTCTATAAAACAAGCGACGTGCTTAATGTTATTTTTGAACTAGAGCTCCCTCGTTTTCTAGAAATAAAACACCAGGTTCAAGAGTCAAGTGATTTATCTGATATACAAGACAAAACAGAGAAATTCCTTATTAAAATCATTCAAGATGGCGAACTAGATATCAATAAGTTCAAAGACTTAAAACATTCACTTGATGATCTGAATGAGAATAAAAATGCCCCCTATATTGTTGACATGAATGGTGATGAAAAAATAGTTGAAAGCAATGAATTGCTCATTGAATTTATGGATCGAGTTTCAACTAAGGGCATTACTATCCAACGATATAAAGGTCTTGGTGAAATGAACCCCGAACAGCTTTGGGAAACAACCTTAGATCCCTCGCAGCGGGCCATGCTTCAAATTAAGCTTGATGATGCTGAAATTGCTGACGAGATTTTCACCATATTAATGGGTGGAGATGTAGCCCCAAGAAAGAATTTTATTGAAACATATGCTCGCAAAGTCCAGTGGCTGGATATATAAAGGAGTAACCACATGTCAGAACAATTAGAACTATTATCGGCTCAAAATATTAAACCCATAAACATAGAAGATGAAATGAAGTCATCCTATATCGACTACGCCATGAGCGTCATTGTAGGACGAGCCCTTCCCGATGTTCGAGATGGCTTGAAACCCGTTCATCGTCGCATATTATATGCCATGTACGAGCAAGGGATTACCCCCGATAAACCCCACAAAAAAAGTGCGCGAGTTGTTGGGGAAGTCTTAGGTAAATATCACCCCCATGGTGACTCGGCAGTTTATGAGGCAATGGTTCGAATGGCTCAACACTTTTCACTTCGATATCCCTTGGTGGATGGTCAGGGTAATTTTGGGTCGGTTGATGGTGATAGTGCAGCGGCCATGCGGTACACCGAATCAAGGATGAGCAAGATTGCCCTCGAATTGTTAGAAGATATTGATAAAAACACGGTTGAGTTTACCCCAAACTTTGACGAATCACTCGAAGAACCCACCGTTATGCCAGCAAAGCTCCCCAACCTTCTTATCAACGGAAGCTCTGGAATTGCTGTAGGTATGGCGACGAACATCCCCCCTCATAATTTAACGGAGATCTGTGATGCGATCATTGCATTGATCGAAGAACCCAACTTAACAGCTATAGAGTTGATGCATTATGTGAAAGGACCCGACTTTCCAACAGGCGCTCAAATTTGTGGTCAACGAGGCATAATAGAAGCCTATCAAACAGGCAAAGGCATTATTAAGGTTCAAGCCAAACACCATTTTGAGGAAAACAAATCCAAAAAACGACGAGCCCTCATCATTACCGAGCTTCCGTATACCGTGAACAAGGCCATGTTGATCCTAAAAATAGCGGACCTCGTCAAATCGAAAGCGATCAATGGTATTGCCGATTTACGGGATGAATCAGATCGAAAAGGGATGCGTATTTATATTGAGTTTAAAAGGGAAGCCAATGAAAGCGTTGTTCTTAATCAGCTGATTAAACATACCCAAATGGTTGTAAGCTATGGGATCAACATTGTTGCCCTCGACAACGGACAACCCAAAACACTCGGACTAAGAGAGTTGCTAACGAAGTACATTGAGCATCGGATCATCGTAGTAAAACGAGCCGTTGAGTTCGATCTTAAAAAAGCACAAGCACGAGCGCATATTCTTGAAGGACTTAGGATCGCGTTAGATAACCTCGATCGAGTCATCGCGTTGATCCGTTCAAGTAATACTGGCGAAGAGGCACGAGAAGCCTTGATACGCAATTTTGAACTTTCAGAAATTCAAGCACAAGCCATTTTGGATATGCGACTTCAACGATTAACCGGTCTTGAGCGTGAAAAGATCGAACAAGAACACAAAGAGCTATTAGAACGAATAGCTGACATGTTAGATATACTCGCGAAACGAGAACGTATTTTAGATATCATTAAAGCCGATGCCGTTTACTTAAGAGAGCGTTTTGGAGATAAACGACGGACAGAGTTGACCACCGATATTGAAGATCTCAATTATGAAGACTTGATCGAGGAAGAAACAGTCGCTGTCTTTATCAGTAAATTTGGTTTCGTAAAGCGACTCTCTGTTGATAACTTCAGAAATCAACTACGAGGAGGGCGAGGCATTGGAGGTATGGTTACAAGAGAGGGCGATATTATCGAAAAAGTATTTATCGTTTCGACCCATAGTACGCTCGTGTGTTTTACGTCCAACGGAAAGGCTTACAAAACCAAAGTCTATAATATTTCTGAGGAATCTCGATATAGCAAAGGTTCTAACATATCCAGCATTCTAAACCTTCAAGAAAATGAGCTCGTTACAACGGGTGTTATTATGGATAATTTCGATGCCGAAAACCAATATTTTTTTATGACAACCCTCAGAGGAGTCGTAAAACGAGTTAAAGTAACGGACTTTAAGAATATCCGAACAAACGGCATTATAGCGATCAATCTCGATGAAGGTGATACGCTTCGTTGGGTTGAAATTACGGATGGGAACAAAGACGTTATGCTGCTCAGTAGAGATGGCATGGTTATTCGATTTAAAGAAGACCAAGTTCGACCCATTGGACGAGCTGCACGAGGGGTGCGCGGGATGCAACTCAAGGGCAAGGATCGCATCGTAGATAACAGTGTACGTTCCCTTGATGAGGACAATTCAAGCCTTCTTATTTTAGCTGAATCCGGTATTGGTAAACGGATAAATATCAAAGAATTTCGACTCCAAAAGCGAGCAGGCCTTGGTCTTAGGAGTATCAAGTTAAAAGTGGGCGATTTCTTGGCGGGTGGTGCCATTGTGACCAACGACGATGAAGTGATCATCGTGAGTGAAAAGGGGACCGTTTCACGTCAGAGCGTTAAACCCATTTCAAAACAAGGTCGTGCAGCACGAGGCGTGAGGGTGCAAAAACTCGACAGTAAAGACAAGGTTGTGGCGTTTGCTCGACTCCTTGATGAAGAAAAAGAGTAGATGGCTCTTTCTTTGGGAATTGTTGGGTTACCGAATGTTGGTAAATCGACGTTGTTTAATGCAATCACGCAGTCAAATGTTGAAGCAAGCAACTACCCTTTTTGTACAATAGATCCTAATGTGGGGATTGTTACCGTACCCGATCTACGACTTAAAATGCTTTCGGGTATTTCGAAGAGTCAGAAAATAATCCCAACCGCTATCGAGTTTTGGGATATAGCCGGACTTGTTCAAGGGGCATCAAAGGGCGAAGGACTCGGAAATCAGTTCCTAGCCAACATCAGAGAAGTTCAGGCACTCCTCCATGTCGTTCGTTGTTTTGAGGA
Organism: uncultured Candidatus Marinamargulisbacteria bacterium; assembly: GCA_903897765.1. Classification (GTDB taxonomy): domain Bacteria; phylum Margulisbacteria; class Riflemargulisbacteria; order GWF2-35-9; family GWF2-35-9; genus CAIWAN01. The sequence goes on from CAIUCY010000249.1 coordinate 5,916, forward strand.
TGAAAACATTCTTCACGTTGAGGGTCGGATAGACCCCGTTTCTGATATAGACATTATTAATCTTGAGCTCATTTTGGCCGATATCTCTACCCTCGAGAAACGAATCCAAGGCCATAGTAAAAAAATGAAGAATCATGATAAAACGATCATGGAACAAATGGCTGTTTATGAAAAATTAAAAAGAGCACTAGATGCTGGAAAACCAGCACGTACAGTAGATTTATCGGCACAAGAAGAAGGCCTCCTTAAAGACTTAAGCTTGCTTTCTCGAAAACCGGTTATTTATGTCGCGAATGTTGCAGAAAAAGATATTTCATTAGGGCTTGATCAGGTTTATGTAAATAAAATTGTGCCTATCGCTAAAGCAGAAGGGGCCCTTATTATCGTCATATCAAGTAAAATCGAACAAGAAATAAGTCAGCTGTCACCCGAAGAAGCGAAGGAGTATTTTCAGGCAATTGGCATAACAGAATCTGGACTTGATAAACTAGCCAAAGCAAGTTATGAGTTGTTGGGACTTATTTCCTATTTAACAACAGGCGAAAAAGAAACACGTGCCTGGGCTATTAAAAAAGGAACAAAAGGTCCTCAAGCGGCAGCAGTGATCCATAGCGACTTTGAAAAAGGCTTTATAAAAGCCGAAATCGTTTCATATGATGACCTGGTCCGATCGGGCAGCTTTCAAAAGGCCAGAGAAGAGGGCGTTCTTCGCCTAGAAGGCAGGGAATATGTAATGCGTGACGGAGATGTTGTTGACTTCAAGGTTAATTCCTAGGAAAAGATATTTAAGCGCTTAAGTAAAAGGCAAACACGCTTATATCGATCAAGAATAAGCGTTTCTATTTCAGACAGAATGACCCCTTGTTTCTTTTTAATGAGAATGCCCGTTATTTTTGGCTGAACCTGTTTGTGTATATCATTATAAGCCGCCTTAGCTTGAGTTAAGCTCAAGATGTTAATGGATGAGTTTAATCGCTTTTAAAGGCCAGATAACCGCCCAAGCTTTTCCAAGGATCTTATCTTCAGGCGCAACACCCCAAACGCGACTATCACTGCTTCGAGGTCGATTGTCACCCATAAAAAAATAAGAGTGGTCGGGGATTTTTATCGGACCGAAGTCGGAGTAATCGTTATTTTTTGTCTGAGGTTCATGTAGAAGATGATCGTTGATATAGACCTCCCCGCTACGAATCTCGAGCTTTTCTCCAGGTAAACCAATAAGGCGTTTGACGTAACGTTCACCGATCAGTTGAGGCGGCTCAAAATAAACAGGTTCTACGCTTTTGTTGCCATTAAAAAAATATTCACGCCCAAGAACAGGGGTTTCGGGTGGAAAAAAGACCATGACATCAAAACGGTGAATCGGGGCGTTAAATTTGACAATATATTTATGGCTAGAAAAGGGTAAATGGTTATTGTAAAGTGGGTTGGGCATTACCAGCATAATGGTTTTCTTCATTTTTGCGTTATAAAGTGGGTTTTGAATGCCGTAGTAGAATCGGTTGACAATAATTCTATCCCCAACATTGATATTTGGGATCATTGACCCAGTCGGGATCAAGTGAATTTCAATAATAAACTCTTTAATGAAAAAAGCAATAGCAATAGCAACGATGATCGCGCCAACATTTTGCCAAAACTTTTTCATAGAAAAGGCGTTAGTTGAATCGAGGGTCACGTGCTTTAATTTTACTAGCCTTTGAGCCTAAAATACCACGTAAATAGAAGAGCTTTGCGCGACGGGCTTTGCCTTCGCGAAGAACCTTTAACTCGGCAAGTAACGGGGAATGAATGAAATATGTTTTTTCAACACCCACACCACCAACTACCTTGCGGACTGTAAAATTTTTATCAATACCACCATTTTGTATCTTGGTAACAACGCCTTCAAACCCTTGAATGCGTTCTTTTTTGCCTTCTATAACCTTAAACCCTACCTTAACCGTGTCACCAATGCGAATATCGGGTAAATCCGAACGGAGTTGATCTTGGGTAACCTCAGCGACTATTGTATTCATTTTTGTCCTCCTCAACGAAAAACTGCCGCAACAGATCTCGCTCTTCCTTGTTAAAAGGGTGTCGGGCCAATAGGTCCGGACGATATCGCCATGTATTCCCTAATGAACTTTTTATTTTCCAATGCTCAATGTTCTGATGATGACCAGAAACAAGAACATCCGGAACTTTGAATATATCAAACTTTTGTGGTCGTGTAAAGACGTCCCAGTCAAGAAGCCCATTGAAAAAGGAGTCCATAACAGCAGACTCATCATTTCCAAGTACACCTGGAAGCAGTCGAATAAGGGTATCGGTTAAGGTAAGAGCAGGCAACTCTCCTCCCGTTAATACGTAGTCACCTACAGAGACACAACGGTCAACATAGTTAAGTAATCGCGAATCGAAACCTTCATAATGTCCAGACAATAACACCAGATGTTCGGTTTGAACCAAGTCCCGACAAAGAGACATGGATAATTTTTCTCCAGCTGGGGTCAGAAGGATGGTTTTGCTGACCTTTGTTTTAACCGATTCTAAGGCTAAGAGAGTGGGTTCCACTTGAATCACCATACCCATTTTCCCCCCATAGGGGATATCGTCAACTTGATGATGTTTATTGTGAGCAAACGCCCTAATATCGTGTGAAAGAAGGACAAGGTCTTTACGTTGCTGTGCTCGGCCAAGCATACTTGAGGAAAGGTAGGGATCGATAAGTTCAGGGAACAGCGTCAAAATATCGACCCGTTTTAACATTATACCAAAATGGGTTTTTTTATTGAGAGGGATTGGGTCTTCTGATCAATAGCAAGAATATATTCAGGAATAACAGGAACAAGCCATTCTTCGTCCTGTTCGTTTTTTATGGTTAAGATGTCGTTAGCTTTTGTTTGCAACACATCGATGACCTTGCCTAAGATCGTATTGTTTGCCATGACAACCCAACCGATCCATTGTTCAGGAAGGTTTATGGGTGAAGGGGTAATGTTCTCAACCTCACTTAAAGGAAACCAAATTTCTTGATTAACGTGAAACTGAGCTTTTTCTGGGGTATCAATTCCTGCGAAAAGAAGAAGCATAAAAGAAGCCGTTTGTCGAAAATCAATCAAGGTAAGGTGTTTTGTTCCAACTGTATTGACTTGATCGTGCTTTAAAAGGTCTACAAAGAAAGGTCGATAAGGTCGAAAACGAATTTCGCCTTTTACCCCATGTGTTTTGCCAAGCTGTCCAATAGGAACAAGTAGAGGCGGTGACGTGATCACGCCCCTTCGGTGTCCCCTTTAATATCTTGAACGACACCATCTTTGACAATAATCTCAAGTCCACCTAGCTTTTGATAAAGATTGTCCCCTGGCTTAATGGTAACAAACCCATCAATAGTTCCTTGGATAAATTCAGAATTAAGCGTTAGGTTTTGAGCTTCTTTAATTCTTGTCTGCAAGTCAGCAATAACCCCGACCTGTTGTTGACGCTCGAGTTTAAGTTGTTGTTCGACAGAGGCGATTTGATCCGTCGCATTCTCGCTTTTTAATGAATCAATAAGGAGTTGACCCTGCTTTTCAATATCGGAAATCTTGGTTTGAAGATCTTTGATGGCGGTTTCAAGTTCGTAAGCTAAATAACTTTTAAAATCATCGGTTACGATCGCTTTAATGGTGACGGTTCTCTTTAGTGTAACGTTTTTTGCCATGATACCCCCGCTTTCAAAATTTTCAGCTATTGTGTATCGATCTCATTCGTTACTTTTTTACCTTGTTTAGCTGCGGCCGCTTTAACAATCGCTCGAATAGCGTTGGCGATACGACCCTCTTTTCCAATGACTTTTCCAACGTCATCTTGTGCAACGTGTATTTCATAAACGACAACACTGTCGCTCGCTGTTTCGGCAACATCAACATTGCTGGGATTATCTACGAGTGATTTAGTTAAGAGTTCGACGAGATCTTTCATAACAGTGGACTCCTTGAACGAAATTAGGCAGCTGATATTTCTTCTTTTGGTGGAACAGGTTTAGTCGTAAGCTTTGTTTTTTCAGCTATAATGCCTTGAGAAACCAGTAAACGTTCAACGGTTTTCGAAGGGAGCGCCCCTTTAGCGATCCAAGACACTACCTTTGTGCCATCAATTTGGATAACGGCAGGTTTTTTCAGCGGATTATATAAACCACACATGTCAATAACCTTACCATCTCTAGCAACACGTGAATCTTGAACAACAACACGATAAACGGGTTGTTTAGTTTTGCCGCGTCGTTGTAAACGAATTTTAACTGCCATGAACTCAACTCCTTGTAACCTATATAAAAGCAACTCATTATAGCATGTAAAAAAACAGACTAGCAATGGTGCGCCTGAAGGGATTCGAACCCCCGGCCTCTTGATCCGTAGTCAAGTGCTCTATCCAGCTGAGCTACAGGCGCATCCTTATTTGATAGCGGGCCTCATTATAGCGTAAAACAGAAAACCAGTAAAACCATATACAAAGCCAAATCATTTTGGGTAAAATCAAATCATTAAAAAGAAAGAAGGACTAACTATGGAATGGAATGTTTTACTTGCACCGATCATGTTGTTGCTGATTTTATTTATCGGTGTTCCAGAAATCATACGGTCACCCCAAGAGTATCTTCATGTGCCAGCCTTGATGATCGTTTTGGGAGGATGCGTATTTGCGATGTTGTTCGGTACAAAATTTAAAAATACAAGAAACCTATTAAAAGCCTATTCATTTATTGTCTTTCCTCAAAAAAGAATGACGCCGGTTAATGCAATAAAAATCATAGTCGAACTCTCTCGAATTTCTTTAACGCAAGGAAAGGCAGCCTTGATCCCCGAGATTGAGCGGATCAAAGACCCCTTTCTTCAGTATGGGATCTCTCTCGTGGTTGAAAAGTTTCAAGAGCCCTTTATTCGAGCAGCTTTATACAACAGTATCGAAGAGATGCAGGAGCGACATATGACGATAGTGGCTATTAATAGAAACACCGCCGTCGTTGCGCCTATTGCCGGTATGGTGGGAACCATTGTGGGCCTCATTCAGGTTTTAAGAAATATGGCGGATCCATCCCAGCTAGGTAAGGCCATGGCTTTGGGTCTTATCGCAACCTTTTATGGTGGATTTCTTTCGGGTATGGTGTTTACGCCGATCGCACAGAAATTAAAAATTATGAGCGATGAAGAAGTTGTGCTAAAAAGAATGATGGCCGAAGGGATATTATTTATTTCAAAAGGAGAGGTGCCGATTAAGGTTGAAAAATATTTGCTTAGCTATCTTCACATGGGAGATGTTAATAAGGCTGCCTTAAGCAATCAAGCAGTATGAGCGGTAGAAAAAAACACGCAGAGGAGCAAGGCGAAAACGCAATAGGTTTTATTATGTTTGGGGACTTGATGTCCCAACTTCTTTGCTTTTTCATACTATTGTTTGTTTTTGCGTCACAGTATGTTTCAAAAACCCAAGGGACAACCTATGAAGACTTCCTAAAAAAAATCAGTGATAATTTTAAAAAAGTCGTTGAAGAAAAGCAAAAACCTCAAGAACAAAAGCAAAATAAAGATAGTGCTTCCGAAAAACAGGCTGCTTCAACGGCTGCAAAAACAGAGTCTAAAACGGATGAAAAAACGAAGATTGCTCAGCAGATTCAGAAGCTAGTAAACGATGAAAAAATGACGGAATATGTCAGCGTGATCGTCGAAGAAAAAAAAGTGAGGATTGTATTAAAGCAGCCGGTTCTTTTTGATTCTGGATCGGCAGTATTAAAATCAGACGCAGGCTCAATTCTGGCTGATATAGGTGCTATCATTCAAAAGACTCGAAACCCCATCGATATTGAAGGCCATACCGATAATGTCCCGATTCATACAAATAAATATGATTCAAACTGGGACCTGTCTTTTGATCGAGCGTATTCCGTAATCAAATTTATGGTTAAAGACGTTGGCATATCCCCTTTGCGTATGAAAACAATAGGCTATGGAGAGTATCGCCCTCTTGCCCCCAACGATAGTGAAGAAAATCGCGGCAAAAACAGACGAATAGAAATTAATGTTCTCTTTAATGAATCGTTTAAAAATTAATCTTTAATTTCTTTTTGAACGGACGTAAAAGACAGGGCCGCACCTTTTACCCCAACATTGACGATAGAGTGGTCTTGAATCTTCCTATCAATAAGAAGATCCGCAACGGCATCCTCGATAGAATCCTGAATCATTTTCCGAAGAGGTCGAGCGCCTTTGTTAGACTGAAACCCTTTGTCAACAATCCAGTTCTTTGCGGGCAAATTAAGTTTTATCGTGATATTTCGACTTTTTAAACGTTGATTAATATCGGTTATAAAAAGATCCATGATCTCTCGAAGACTATCTTTGCTGAGTGATTTGAAAATGATAATGTCGTCAATGCGATTAATAAATTCGGGACTAAATGATTCCTTTACTTCAGCAAGGATTTTTTCCTTCATTCGACCATAGTCCTCTTTTTCGTCCGATTTAGTATTAAACCCAATACTTTGATTACTCTCAATGGTTTTAGCGCCCACATTTGAGGTCATAATGATGATCGTGTTTTTAAAGTCGACCATTTTGCCCGTTGAATCGGTTAATCGGCCGTCATCCATTACCTGAAGAAGCAAATTGTTTACTTCCGGATGTGCTTTTTCGATTTCATCAAACAAGACAATAGAATAAGGTTTCTTTCTCACCGGTTCAGTGAGAAGGCCTCCTTCGTTATACCCAACATAACCGGGAGGAGATCCGATAAGTCTAGAAATCGTGTGTTTCTCGGTGTATTCACTCATGTCAATTCGAACGATGGCATCTTCACGACCAAAAACATAATAAGCGAGTTGTTTTGCCATTTCTGTTTTTCCAACGCCGCTAGGACCAAGAAACAAAAAGGATCCCGTAGGGCGACCGGGATCTTTTAAGCCAGCCTTAGAGCGTTTAATGGCCTTGGCAAGTGATTCGATAGCTTCCGCTTGGCCTATTACCTTTTTTGAGAGGTCGCTGCCAATATGTTTGAGGCGAGAAGCCTCTGACTCTGAAAGATCGCGCAGAGGAACCCCTGTCCATGTCGAAACAACGGTAATGATAGAGTCGCGGGTAACCATAACGGGTTTTTGTTTACCGGTTTTTTTCTTGTTTAGCCGACTGGCCTCTAGCATCTCTGTCGAGGCAGCTTCGTCAATTAGATCAACCGCTTTATCTGGCAATTGTCGGTTGGTAATATAGCGAGTGGAGTAATAGACGGCCGCCTCAAGAGCATCATCCAATATCTGCACTTTGTGGTAGTCTTCGTATCGTTTTCGAATACCAAAAAGAATGCGCATGGTATCCTCTTCAGATGGAGGGTCGATCATAATGGGTTGAAAACGGCGTTCAAGCGCGGCATCGCTTTCAATGCTCTTTCGGTACTCATTCAAGGTTGTAGCTCCGATACATTGTATCTCTCCTCGCGCAAGAGCAGGTTTAAGCATATTAGCTGCGTCGAGAGCCCCTTCGGAATTTCCCGTTCCAATGATCGTGTGGATCTCGTCTATGAAAAGGATGGTTTGTCGGTCGGTTTTGATTTCGTCGATTATTTTTTTTATACGTTCTTCAAACTCGCCTCTAAATCGAGTCCCTGCAACAAGAAGCCCAAGATCCAGTGTAATAACTCGCTTATTAAGCAGATTAGGTGGGATTTCGCCATTAACAATTCGTTGCGCAAGACCTTCAATGATCGCTGTTTTTCCAACACCAGCTTCCCCTGTTAATACGGGGTTGTTTTTATTGCGCCGACTGAGGATTTGTAATATCCGTTTCACCTCAAACTCACGACCAATTACAGGATCAAGTTTGCCTTCTTTGGCCAACTGGGTAAGGTCAAGACCGTAGAGATCGAGCGTTGGGGTTTGTTGACGAGAAGAGTTGCTCTCCTCTTCGGATGCTTCTGCATAATTCTCGCCTAAAATATCAAGAATAGCTGTGCGAACTTGGAGAATATCTATATTAGCTTCTAGTATAATGGCTGTAATAGCTGGTGAGGCATCTTTGAGAACAGAGAGTAAGAGATGCTCGACACTGACATGGCTATGGCCTAGCTGTCTGGCTTCATCCCACGCCTGAGAAAGTGTTACTTTTACTTGAGGAGAAAAAGGGATATTATCAAGTTTCAGTGTTGATTTTTGAGTTTTAAGATGTTCACTAATAATATTGCGAAGAACAGTTGGGTCAACTTTGATCTTTTGAAGAGCTGTTTGAATAATCGTATCTTCAACTTTTAAGAGGCCATAAAGAAGAAGCTCGTTGTTGATATACGGGATCTTAAGTTTTTTCGCTTTTTCTTGGGCATACATAATGACTTGAATCGCTTTTTGTGTGAATCGTGAAAACATGGCAACTCCTTAATTTACGTTCATCTTACAATAACCTTTTGTCTAATTCAAGAACACTATGTTGCAGTTGGCTTTAAGGCGACATAATCGATAGAGGCTTAGGTGCGCTTGACTTTTCAAATTTGGCTCGTGTATAGTCCTTTATATATTTGTCATTATTAGGAGGTGAAAAACATGAATAAGGGTCAACTAATTGATACGGTTGCTGCAAGTACCAAGTCGAAGAAGACGGATGTTGCAAAGATTTTAGATTCGTTGCTTGATAGTGTGAAAGTTGCTCTCAAAAAGGGTAGCGATGTCTCCTTGGTCGGATTTGGAACCTGGAAGAAAAAGAAAAGAGCAGCAAGGACAGGGCGTAATCCGCAAACAGGTAAGTCAATAAATATACCTGCAAAAAATACAGTAGTGTTTACGGCTGGCAAGAAATTGAAGGACGCCGTTAATTAATATCGACTCAAAATGCCTCGTTAATAAGCGAGGCATTTTTATGCCCCAAAAGCTAACGTAAAATAAATACAACAAATTAACAGTTGACGAACGGTTGCGATATTGGGTATGATTAGGCTCTGTTGATCAACAATAAAAAATACGGAGGTGTCAACGTGTCTTCATATAATCGAATAACGTTAGTTGGAAATTTAGTTCGAGATCCTGAGGTTAAGAAGTTGAAAAGTCAAACAAAGGCTGATTTTACTCTTGCGGTTGAGCGTTATATTGGAAAAGATAATAAGCCTGTTACTGATTTTTTCACCATTGTAACGTGGGGAAAATTGGCCGAGATTTGTGGCACCTATCTTAGTAAGGGCAAAAAGGTTCTGGTCGATGGTCATATACAGATCAGAACCTATATGAAAGACAAAGAGCGTCAATGGATCACGGAGATCGTTGCAGAGAATTTAAAATTTTTATCTGCCAAAACAGAAGAAACTGCCGTGGCAAAATAGAAATATCGACGAATTCCTCTTTTTGTGTGGGAAAAGAGGAATTAAAATAACTAAAATTA
>CAIUCY010000250.1 GCA_903897765.1 uncultured Candidatus Marinamargulisbacteria bacterium
ACCTTATCCTGTCAAAACAAATAGCGAAAGCGATGATGGAGAGAGAGATCCGCGATGATATCATCGCTCAAAACACCACGAGACTTGACGAGCAACGACAACTTCTTAATTCAGTATAGTCAAATATTTAAAATAACATAGAGTTATCATCCGTCCTCTGATACAATCGGCGCTGGGGAAGGATGGCATTTTGACAACAAAAAAAAATGGCCACAACACGGCCAATCATACCCTATTGCGAAAGTCGAAAGACCCGCTCACTATCTATTTTGTTACACCAGAAGGGTTGCCCTTTTCGCAGACTGGCGGGCTTGGTGAGATCGTCCCCGGCCTGACAAGCGCGCTTGCTCGTCGTGGACATCAGATCAAACTGATCATGCCAAAATATACTGGCACCTTGGAAGTTGCGGTTAAAGACAATTTGATCCCCCGCTATCTGGGTGAAATGAATGTAAGACCTGTTCGTATCGGTGATCATCTTCTCAAACCCGAAGTCTATCAAGCCGATTCATTTGTTAAAGATCTTAACATCGAAACATTCCTCATTGATTCTGAATCGTACGACTACTTTGGTAATCGCTCATATAAACAACTCTACTCCCATCAAGATGACATTCTTCGATTTTACTTTTTTAATGTGATCGCCGCAGAGTTGGTCAAGGCAGGTCAGAATACGATCGCTCACACGCATGATTGGCAAGCTGGTCATCTTCATACCCTTCTAAAAAGCCGCCATCTTCATAAAAACATCCCAACGCTTCACACCATACACAATCTTGCCTATCATCCGAGTATTACGCGTCATCATTTTTGGCTGATGTCTGGACTAACTGAAAAGGAATTTCCCGGTCTATATGGCTATCGAGGGATCAATTTCCCTGATAGTGATCTAGCTGATGCCTCTTGGGCAGCGCTCGCCATTGCCGATAATGTTAATACCGTGTCACGACGCTATGTAAAAGAAACCCAAACCCTTGAGTATGGGAACGGGTTTTCAGAGCTTCTTAAACGTCGATATGAAGAGGGAAAATATCATGGCATCGTCAATGGGGTCGATGCTTTCTGGTATCCACAATTCGGTATAAATAATTTTGTCGAAGGCAAAGCCCAAAAGAAACGCGAGACCCAAGAAGCTTTCGGACTAAAACCCGATCCCGATGCGCTTCTTATCATGATGGCCGCAAGGATGGATGGGCAGAAGGGTTTTAATCTTGTTTTACCCATTCTAGAAAAACTCTATACTCAACATAAGATCAATTTTCAGTTCGTGATCAGTAGTGATATTAGTCCAAACGGGGGACGAGAGATATTCACTGTCCTTCGCAAACTCGCGACCCAATCAGAGATCGCTGGCCGAGTGGGCGTTATTGCCCCCTACAATAAGCATCTGACGAAAACCGTCTACGCAGGGGCAGATATTTCCCTTATCCCTTCAAAATTTGAACCCTGCGGACTTGTTGCACCCTGTTCGATCGTGAATGGCACTATCCCCATTGGTCGAAAAGTGGGGGGCATCGCTGATATCATTAAGAACGGTCGCAATGGATTTTTGTTTTCATGTGATTGGCCACGAGATGCTAACAGTACATTGGCTTCAGGGAATAAGTTGATGCAAAAGATCATCACCGTTAACACGATGTTTCAAAACAAACCTATGTGGCACGCCTTTATTGAAGGGCTTCTGAAGGAGGATCACTCTTGGAACCAAGCCGCCATTGAATATGAAAAACTCTATCGAGTGACACTCGAGCAATTCAAAAACAATGGACACTACGCTTCCTTTCAAGCTCCTGTATCCCTATAATACGTTCTGATGAAGATCGAGATCAAACGTTCAGCGCGAAGATCGCTGTCTATGGAGCTTCGTCCCAATGGCACACTCCTCGTTCGCGCACCTCTCCGAGCCTCCGCCCGACATATCGAGCAATTTATCAACGATCATGAAGCATGGATAAAAAAGCGCCAAATATCATTCGAGAACAATCCCCTGACGGGAAACCCTACAGCGTTATATCTGCTCGGGAGGAACTATACCCTAAAGCGACAGACCGCTTCTCGTTTTCGTTATAGTCTCACCAACACTGAGATCATCATCGTCGGCCCTGAAAATAAACCCATTGAAGACTTGATCATTGCGTTCTATAAAAAAGAAGCCTCGCTCTATTTACATGACCGCGTCGCTGAACTATGCGAGGCAACCCATTTTCCTGTTGAAAGTGTTCGCATTACATCAGCCAAGACACGATGGGGCTCATGTGGTCGACAACGCAATATTGCCCTTACGTGGCGTTTAATGGCCCATCATCCGTCAGTTATCGACTATGTTATCCTTCACGAACTGGCCCATATTAAACACCCTAACCATGGGCGTCATTTCTGGACACTCGTACTAAAATGGGATCCCGCTGCCCATCGACATCGCAAAATACTCAAAGACCCGCAATTCACAATCCCGTTTTAGCAATCATTCGTCGGTGTTATAATAACTTCACTAAGGAGGCATAAATTGGCAATTTCAGAGAAACTGATAACTGAAGCGATGAATCTTAAGCCCTTTGAGCGACTAATATTCATCCAGACTCTAAACAAAAGTCTTGATGTCCCTGATCTGTCTATCTCAGAGATATGGGCAACTGAAATTAATGACCGTGTCCATTCATACGAAGCGGGGAATCTTTCATCTATATCACTTGATGATTTTGTCGCTCAATGAGCAAGATCGTTACTATTCTAGATGTTGCAAATAGAGAATATCTCGACTCAAAACATTACTATGAATTGGAGCAACAGGGTCTTGGATTGGCTTTCAAAACAGAGGTTAGCTACGCGATTATGCGAATACGACAATTTCCTCAATTGGGAGATAAATCAATATCTGATACACGTCGAATGCTATTAACTCGATTTCCTTTCCAGATTTTCTATAAAGAATATGATTCACACATTGCGATCATTTCCATATCACACCAACATCGTTACCCTGATTATTGGATCAATAGAATTTAAATGATCTTAGACCTCAATTTAGCGGAAATGACTGAATTCCTTACCCAAGAGGTTGGTTTAAAATCCTTCAAAGCCCGCATGGTCTTTGAATGGATCCATCAAAAAGCGATCCTTGACTATGATCTAATGACCTCGCTTCATCAATCTGAACGAGATCTGCTCAAAGAAAAGGCGCCCTTCCCTGCATGGACGATCACCGAGCATCCTACTAAAGACAGCAACAAACTCACCGCAACCACGGACGAAAACAATAGCATCGAATTTGTTATCCTAAAAAGCAAATCAGCCCCTACCCTCTGTGTCAGTAGCCAAGTGGGCTGTGCCCTTAAATGCGCTTTTTGTGAAACAGGCACACTGGGAATTTCACGAAATTTAACGGCCGGTGAGATCGTTTACCAAGTCCTTCTAGCCGAGAAGAAAACGGGGGGTATCGGCAATATCGTGCTCATGGGCATGGGGGAGCCTCTCCTCAATCTCGACTTTGTCTTAAAAGCAATATCCATCCTTCACGAACCAACGGGTCTTAACGTTAGCCCGCGTCGCATCACTTTATCGACCGCTGGCATTGTCCCCGGCATCGAAAAGCTGCTCGACGCCGATATTGGCATCAATCTTGCTATTTCACTGAACGCACCGACTGATGAATTGCGTAGTGAGATCATGCCCATTAACAAAACATATCGCATCGACTCGTTGATACGCACCGCCAAAAACTTCCAAGAAAGATCGGGACGTCGGGTCACTGTCGAATATGTGCTACTAAAGGATGTCAATGACACCCCCATCATGATCCGTTCGCTCATAGCACTCCTGCGTCGCCGGCGCAAAGTCTATGCCAAGTTTCACGTCAGGCCCGTGCCAGGTGCGCTCCAGTGCAGGGTTGACGGCGAAGTA